>JAGAEQ010000062.1 GCA_017613015.1 Bacteroidales bacterium
ATGCGGGCGGAATCGGGCTTTTCCGCCGCTTCGGGGCCGAAACCCCAGGCGTTGATCAGGGGCGCGGCGGTGATGTCGAAGCTGCCTTGCGTCAGTCGGCAAAGCGTCAGCGATCGGAGCAGCACCTTCTCCAAATCTTCCGGCAGGGAGTCGGTTTCGTTGCGGTTCAGGCGGGAAATCCAGGAAGCGCTGTCGAACACGGAGAAAAGCGCGTTGTAATGGCGCAGCAGGGAATCCGCCTGGCGCGGCAGGGCGGTGTCTGCCTCGCCCAGGTAAAGGATTTCGTACACAGTGCCCAAGGCTTGCCCCTGCACCGACCACATTGTCCGTTTTTCCCGGCAGGACGAGCAGAGCAGCAGCAGTATCCCCAAAGCGAAAATGCCGTGTCTCATCGGTAGATGATTAGTTTTTGTCCGATTTGTATCAAGTCGCTTTTCAGATGGTTCCAGCGTTTGATGTCTGCGACGGTCACCCCGTATTTGGCGGCGATGCGGCCCAGCACTTCCCCGCTTTTCACCGTGTGGACCGTTTGCCCGCTCTTCTTGTTTGCCGCCGCCTGGGCGTTTTTCAAAGAGTCCTGTGCGCGTTGCACGGAATCCGTCAGGGCTTTGGCGATGGAGTCCAAGCGGTGCTGTTCGGCGTACAGCTGGTACAGGCTGTCGGCAAGGCGTTGGCAGGTTTCGGCTTTGCCCGCCGGTATGCCCAATTGCGTGTGGGCGGGGATTTTCTCCGCGAGCAGGCTGGGGTTGCAGCGCAGGAAGGTGCGCTCGTCTATCGCGAGGCATTGCCTCAACTGGCTTGCGTAGATGGGGTTCTGGCATTCCCAAAGGCAGCTGTGCAGGCTGGACGGAGGGTTCTTTTCCGCGGAGAATTTTCCGAAATGGCTGATGTATAGCCAGGAAAGCAAATCGTCTATCGCGTCGCCCTGGGAAAGGCGCAGCTGCTCCTGCAAGGCATAGGGCGAGGGGTAGTCGCTGCGGAGGCGGATTTTCGCGGCGCGGACGGCGGCCGGGCTGCTGACATAGGCTAAAAAAGTCTCCCAGGCGTCCCCTTCAAAACTCTGGTACAGGCGGTGCAGTATGGCGGCGGCGGCTTCGCTGGACAGCTGCGGGTCGTAGCGTTCGTCGTACATCGAATCCATGCGCAGGCCGTAGCGGACGCCCTCAAGGTAGGAGAGACCCCAAAAACCCCTTAGCCCCCCCTCCTGGTAGCGTATATCCATTTTGCTGATTACCAAAGGTATGTATTGAAAAACAGGGGGGAGTTCGTACTTGGAGAGGGCTTGGGCGAAAAGCGGCTGGTAGCTGTAGAACACCGCCATGGTCTCTTTCATGCGGTAAGGCGCCTGCCGTTCCTTCTGCTTCGTCATTTCCGCCAAGGCGGGCGAGTAGGGTATGCGCAAGGGCTTGATTTGCTGCGAGACACGCTGGTGGTAAAGGCTGTCCGACTGGGCGTGCAGGCACACAGGCGCAAAGGGGTATGTGACGCTCCAGAGAATCAATAGCAGAAAGGGTGCGCGGAGGTTCATCCCATCAGCCCTCTTCCCTGCTTGTGCAGGCGTTTTTCGCTGCGCAGAAGTTGCAGGGCCTTGTCTAACACCCCGTTGATGAAAATACGGCTTTTGGGGGTGCTATAGTGTTTTGCGATTTCAATGTATTCGTTCATGGTGACACGGATGGGGATGGACGGCATGTGCATGAATTCGCACAGCGCCATTTTGAGCAGCAGCATGTCCATGGTCGCGATACGGTCCATTTCCCAGTTGTGGATGCACTGCTCAATGATTTCCTCGTAGGCTTTGTCGTGGGCAAGTGTCTGGGTGAACAGCTCTTCCAGAAAAACCTCGTCTTCCGGGCGGCCGCCGTCCGGGTTGGGTTTGTACAGGGCGGGAAGGGCTTTGTCCGTCTTCTGCCGTTCCGTGTATTTCTTCAAATGGTTGTATACCGCGATGATGGCGTCGTTGTAGTCGGTGCGCCAGCGCAGGCGCGTCTCTCCCAAATAGTTGGCGCATTCCTCGTTTTCAAGCAGGAAAAGCTCCACTAATTGCAGCACGAAGGTTTTGTCCTCCTCGTAGGCGTTTTCCCCGGATTTCAGGTAGCGGGTGTAGAAGTCCTGGTTGCTCAAGGTGGTGTAGAAGGGTTTCAGGAAAAGCTGGTCCAGGTCGTTGTCCCATCCGCATGCGTAGTCCCGTATGGCTTTTTCCAGTACGGGGTTCTCGTCCAATTGGCGTATCAGGCGGTTTTCGGAGAACTTGTAGTTGGGTCGCAAATCCTCTTCGGAGGGAAGCAGCCTCCCTTTTTTCAGCTCAAGTATTTTCGCATCCATGCGGGTCAGGGCGGGAAGCAGGGCCAGCAGCCGCACAAAAAGGGCGTAAAACTCCGTCATGGCGTGCTTCAGGCGTTTTTCCGCCGCCAAAGTGTCCTCCGAATGGGAGACCCTGTAGGCGTACAGCGCTTCTAATACTTTAATCCTTATAAAATTGCGACTTACCATCGTGTTTTGTTCATGCGCTGCAAAAATATACCAAATCCCAATACAAAGCGGGATGCGGCCAAAAAAAATATGCTTTCGGCTTGCAGGGCGATTTTTTTCGGGGAATCCTGCGGAAGTATCCATAAAAATTCTACTTTTGCACAGCCGTCCGGCAAAACCGCGGGCAGACACGCCGTTTCCCTTGCGGGCGGGCGGAGTTTTATTGTTGTTTAATGTAAGAAAATGCGTTATGAAGAAAACTGATTGCTTAGTCCTTGCGTTGGTAATCCTTTTTTTGGCCCCTTTTTTCCTTTTCGACAGCGTGTATGAGGGCTATAAGGCCTGGAACCATGCCAATGCCATGTCAATGGCGTTCCTGAAATTCGCCATACTGGCCACTTTCGGGGAAATGCTGGGGCTTCGTATCAAAACAGGACATTACTGGGAAAAGGGCTTCGGCATCGTCCCGCGCATGGTGGTGTGGGGCGTGTTTGGCATGTGGATTGCCGCCGCCATGGGCATTTTCCGCATGGGAGTGCCTGCTTTTTTGGACACCTTCACTATCTTTGACGGCATAGGGGAGGCCATGAAGGGTGATTTCGGCGGTATGAAGCTGCTGGGCGCCTTCTGCATCAGCCTGATGATGAACACCAGTTTCGCGCCGGTTTTCATGACCATGCACAAAATCCTTGACACCCAGATTGCCAAGCACGAGGGCCGTTTCTCCAGCCTGACCACCCCGCTTCCGATGGAAGCCTTCATCAGCTCCTTGAACTGGAAAGTCCAGTGGGGCTTTGTCTTCAAAAAGACCATTCCCATTTTCTGGATTCCCGCCCATACCGTCACCTTCCTGCTGCCTCAGGACATGCAGGTGCTTTTCGCCGCCCTGTGCAGCGTGGCCTTAGGGCTTTTCCTTTCCATAGCCGCTGTCAAATCCAAAAACGCGCAAGCATGAAAATACCCAGGAACAAACGTTACGATTACATTATAGAGCCCAAGGACGTCGATTTGGCGGGCCGGGCCACCATGGTCTCCATTTTCGACTACATGATGCGGACCTCCCACCTGGACTCCCAACGGCATAAACTGGGTGTGTACCAGATACGCAAGCAGAACCTGGCCTGGGTGATTTCCCGGGCGGTGGTGGAAGTGAACACCGTGCTGCGCGACATGGACCCCTTCAAGGTGGTGACTTGGGTCAGCGAGTGCAACCGCATCGCCTGTGTGCGTAACTTTCTGATGCTAAATGCGGAAGGTAAGGAAATCGGCCACGCGGTCACCCAGTGGTCCATGATTGACTTCACCACCCGCGAGGCGGTCAACCTGCTGAAGCTGCCGCGCATCATCCGTCACCTGCATCCGGAATACCCCACCTGCGGACTGTATCCGAAAAAGCTTCATCCTTTGGAAAATCCGGATCGGGCCATACGCAACGAGCACAAGGTGGTGTACAGCGATTTGGATTTCAACGGGCATGTCAATAGCCTGAAATACATCCAATGGATGCTGGACCAGATGCCGATAGAGTGGGCTTCCAACCATCAGCTGTGGCGTTTCGATGTCAATTACATCCACGAGATGCACTGGGGGGAGAACCCCTACATTCTGACCCAGTTGGAGGGCGACACCACCTTTTTTGAGATTTGCGGCGGGGATGGCCGCGTGGCCTGCCGCGCCCGTATGGAATGGCGTGATTTTTAAGCGATAGCCTTAAAGTTTTTCCTTGCCCAACAGCCGGGGCATGTGCTTGCGTTCGCCCGCCACCCAAACCACGTCGTCCAGTTCGAAGGTCGTGGAGGCCTGAGGGTTCATCAGCATGCTTCCTTGGCGTTCTATGCCAATCACCATGAAGCCGAGTTCGCGCACATTGGTTTCTTTCAGTGTTTTCTGCAGGAAGGGGAAATCCGGCTCCACCACAAAGGAGTAGAAGCCCACGTTTTTTACATAGGCGTTTTGCTGCGCTTCAACGTCCATGTACTGAATGTCTTTCATGAAATCTTCCAGCTGCTGGTCACTTCCAAGCACCAATAGCTTGTCGTTAGGGTAGATGTGCTCATCGGGGGAGGGCAGGGTGATGGCATGGCTTCCCCGCTTGATTTTCACGATGTTGATGCCGTATTTCCGCCGGAAGTCGGATTCGGCCAAGGTTTTTCCCACGTAGGGTGAATCCGCCGACACACGTATGCCTTCCAAATGGATGTCGTTGCCTGCAAAGCGCTTGTTGTAAGAGTATTCCAAAGGGTTTTCCTTTTGGGCGAGCGTTTCCTTGGCGTTGAGGTTGGACTGGAAATGGCTTTCAATGCGGCTGTAGCGTCTCAAGGTTTTCTCCGAGAAGGCGATGAAGAAGAAAATCGCCACCGCGAACAGCAGGATAATCCAGGGAGAGTATTTGAAATGCTTGAAAAGCACGCTTGAAACGAAGAAAAAGACCATGAACACCTTGAGCAATACCAAGGCAATCAGGCCGCTGCGGTTGAAACGGCCGTTGTTCCACAGCCGGAAATAGATTTGTCCCGACTGCCGGTTCTGGTTCAGCAGCCCCCGCAGGAAGGGCGCCATCGCAATCAGTGTGACGCCTGCGTTGATGCAGCCGATGAGGAAGGGGGAGAACTCCTCTCCGAGGTGTTTCCACACAAAGGGCGACAGCCATTGGAAGGAGGCTAACAGTATGGCCGCCAGAATCACTCCGTAGATGAGTATCTTTTTCAGGTAGGTTTTGAGCAACGTCCGCCATTCGCTTTCCTGGTTCACTGTATGGGAGCGGCCTTGGTGGAGGGCAAGCCTCGCTTTCCATCGGGCGGGCATACGCTCCTCCATCCAGGTGGCGATGGGTTCGGCGAAGCGGATGCAGTAGGGCGTGGTAAAAGTGGTGATGACAGAAACGGCCACAATCACCGGGTAAATGTAGGCGTCCATCACGCCGAGGGAATTGCCGAGAGTGGCTATAATGAACGCAAACTCACCGATTTGGGAAAGGCTCATGCCGGTTTGCACCGCCACTTTGAGGGATTCGCCCGAAAGCAGCACGCCCAAGGCGGTCATGCTGGATTTGACGAAAATGGTGACGAGCGAAAGAATCAGTATGGGCAGCCAGTAGGAGACCAGAATCTGCGGGTCCACCATCATGCCGACCGAGACAAAAAAGATGGCCCCAAAGATGTCTTTGGTTCCTTTCATCAGTTTTTCAATGCGATGGCCTTCCACGGTCTCTCCCAAAATGGAGCCCATGACAAAGGCGCCGAGGGCGGAGGAGAAGCCCAGACTGGTGGCTAAGGCCACCATGCCGAAACACAGTCCGATGGAAATGATGAGCAGGGTCTCCTCGTTAATGAGTTTCTTGCCTTTTTTGAAAAAGGATGGAAACACATAAATACCGATAAGAAACCATAAAATAATGAAAAACACCAATTTGACAATGCTCATGAGCAGGTCCTTGCCACCCACGCCGGAATGCGCGGCGATGGACGGCAGCAGCACCATCATGAGAATGGCTACCAAGTCCTGGATAATCAGCACCACCAAGGTGATGTCCGCGAATTTCTGCTTTTTGACTCCCATGTCGGCAAAGGCCTTGATGACAATGGTGGTGGACGACATGGCCAGCATGCCCCCCAGAAAGACGCTCTCAATGGTGGTCCATCCCAGCAGGTAGCCGGTCATGAAACCGGCCAGAAACACCGTGATGATTTCCACACCGGCGGTGGTGAAGGCGGTGCTTCCGACCTGAAACAGGCGTTTGAAGCTGAATTCCAGTCCCAAGGCGAACAGCAGAAAGATGATGCCTATTTCCGACCATTCGCTGATGACAGCCTGTTCCATGATGGTCGGGAAGAGGTTGAAATGCGGCCCGACCAGAAATCCGGCCACAATGTAGCCCAGCACCAGCGGCTGTTTCAAGGCTTTGAAAACAATGGTGGTGATTCCTGCGGAAATCAGGATGAGGGCAAGGTCCGTTACCAGATGAAGGTCTTCCATGGCTTGTTCGGAATGAAGGCGCGGAAAACGGTGGCCGGTGTCACATGCGTTCAGGGACAAGGATGCCCAACAGCCCCATCGCCCGGCGTATCACGTCGGCGGTGAAGGCGGAAATGCAGAGCCGCAGCTGCTGTTTCTGCGCGTCACTCTCCCGTAGAATGGGGCAGTCCTGGTAGAAGCGGTTGTAGCTTTTGGCCAGTTCGTAGGCGTAGTTGGCCAGCACCGCCGGGCTGAACTCTGCGGCGGCTTGCGCCACGGTAGCCGGGTAGTCGTACAAGTTGCGGATAATCTCCTTTTCAGGGTTTCCCAAAACGGCTTCGCCGCCGGGAAGCGTCTGTTGCGGGGTGAATCCGGCTTTGAGCAGCAGGGAGCGGATGCGGGCGTGGGTGTATTGGATGAAGGGCGCGGTGTTCCCGTTCAAGTCGATGGACTCGTCCGGGTTGAACAGCATGTTCTTTTTCGGATCCACTTTCAAAATGAAGTATTTTAATGCGCCAATACCCACAATGTCAGCTAATTGTTTCGCCTCTTCCTCCGAGAAGGAGGTTTTGCCCAACTGGGCGGTGTTGGCGGCGGCCATGCCGGTCATGGTGTCCATCAGGTCGTCGGCGTCCACCACCGTGCCTTCCCTGGATTTCATTTTGCCGGAAGGCAGCTCCACCATACCGTAGGAAAGGTGGTAGATGGTTTTTCCCCAGTCGTAGTCCAATTTTTTCCCCAGAATGAGTTTCAGCACGTCGAAATGGTAGTTCTGCTCGTTGCCCACCACGTAAATCATGCGGGTGGGGTGGAACTCGTTGTAGCGGGTCAGGGCTGTCCCCAAATCCTGGGTGATGTACACGGAAGTCCCGTCCGAGCGCAGCAGCACCTTCTCGTCCAATCCTTCATCCTCCAGATGGATGCGCACCGAGCCGTCGCTGTGGCGGTAGAACACTTTTTTGTCCAATCCTTCCTTGACAATCTCTTTGCCTAAAAGATAAGTATTTGATTCGTAATATGTTTTGTCGAAAGCTATGCCCATTCTGCGGTAGGTGGTGTCAAAGCCCGCGTACACCCATGCGTTCATCATCTCCCACAGCTGGCGGGTTTCGGGATCGCCTTCCTCCCAGCGGCGGAGCATGGCCTGCGCCTCTTGCAGTATGGGTGCCTGTTTCGCGGCTTCCTCCTCCGGCACGCCCTTGGCCACAAGCTCCTGAATTTCCGCTTTATAGTGCTTGTCGAACTCCACGTAGTATTTGCCGACCAAATGGTCCCCTTTCATTCCGGAGGACTCGGGGGTCTCGCCCTGCCCGTACCTTTGCCAGGCTATCATGGACTTGCAGATGTGTATACCTCTGTCATTCACTAAGTTCACCTTGATGACCCGCTTGCCGTCCGCCTCTAATATGCGGGAAACCGAATCGCCGAGCAGGTTGTTGCGCACATGCCCCAGATGCAGCGGTTTGTTGGTGTTGGGGGAGGAGAACTCAATCAGCACGGGGGCCGCGTCCTTCGCCGCCTGCTTGTGCCCGAACTGCGGGTCGGAGGCCGCCTCCCTGACAAAGCCTATCCATTCGGAAGGGCGCACGCTCAGGTTGAGGAACCCCTTGATAACGTTGTATTTCTCCAAAAAAGGAAGTTTGGCCAGCAGGGCGTCGCCCAACTGCCGGGCGGTGTCCTCGGGTTTGAGCCGGGAAAGTTTCAGCAGCGGGAACACCACAATGGTGAAATCCCCTTCAAACTCCTTTTTGGTCTTCTGTATGCTGAGGCTTTGCGCATCCGCTTGGCTATGGTATAGTTCCTGAATGCTTTCTGTCAGCGCTTGTGCGATTTTTGATTCAAATGACATGTCTTGTATGCTTCAAAGGTTATAGTTTCTGCTTCCGAAAATGGCGCTGCCGATGCGCACCATGGTGCTGCCTTCCTCCACGGCAATCGGGTAGTCCCCGGTCATGCCCATGGAGATTTCCCTGAAATTTTCCTCTCCGGAGAAAAAATCCTGTTTCAGACGGTCGAAATAGGTTCTCAAGGTGCGGAACTCCTTGCGGACGAGCGTGCTGTCCTCCGTGTTGGTCGCCATGCCCATCACGCCGCAAAGCTCCACGTGACGCCATTCGCTGAACTCCGGCGAAACCAGCATGCGCACGGCTTCCTCGTAGGAAAACCCGAATTTGCTCTCCTCCGTGGCGATGTGGAACTGGAGCAGGCAGCGCACCCGGCGGTCCTGTTTGGCGGCCTGACGGTTCACTTCGGCCAGCAGGTGGGCGCTGTCGATGCTGTGGATGCAGTCCACGAAGGGGATGATGTATTTGATTTTGTTGGTTTGCAGGTGTCCGATGAAATGCCAGGCGATGTCTTTGGGAAGATGCTCATGCTTGTCTCTCATTTCCAATGCCTTGTTTTCCCCGAAAAGCCGCTGTCCGGCCTCGTAAGCCTGAAGGATGTCCTCCTCCGGCTTGAATTTGGACACGGCGATAAGGCGGACTTGCTCGGGAAGGCGCTCCCGGATGTTGGCGATGTTTGCTGCGATAGAATTCATCTCTGCTTTCTGCTTCAAGTAGTTAAAACCATGCGGACACTTTTTTCCGCAAGCTGCAAAGATAGCATAAAATCCAATGCGATTCCCGTTTTTCCTGCGATTCCCTTTCCTGCGGACGGGAAAAAGCCAAGGCACTTCCAAAAATTTTTCCGTATAACTATTTGTGTTTTATAGGATAAGATGAAAATGCGAAAAAATAGGCGGCGGCGGATACAATAAATCGGATTTTTTTCAGATAATTCCAAAAGTACGAACTAAAAAAACATCTACATGAAAAAACTGCTGCTTTTGGCGCTGCTGGGTGTGTTCGCCGCCCCTGACATGGCGAACGCCCAGGCCGGTATGGCCGAACCGCCGTGTGTTGTCTACAAAACGAAGAAAAACTACGACCGCAATGTGGCGGTGGAGCTGTCCGAGGACCGCACCCACATCGTGAGCTACCCTCATCCGAGGGACGTGTATACCGGCGGAACCCTCTGCACCCCCGTCCGTCTGGCCCGGAATTTCCGACTGGACCGCAGGGGCATAGGACCGCATGTGGCCTTCCTCTCCGTCACCTATGAGGAGTACAGCCAATGGCAGGAGACCCCCAGTGTGGAAAAACTGGAATCCCTGATTATCGACAGGAAGCCGCTGAAAAAGATGTACCGTTGCCCCAATCCCAATCCCGAACATCCGGAGGAGGCTTTGAACACGGCCATCCGCAAAGGGAAAAAAGGTTTTGAGGATTTGCTGAAATAATGCGGATCAGGGAGAGGGATGCGGTGCTGTACCTGGCGCTGACGCTGGCTGCCGGTATTTTGCTCGGGACGTATATGCCGCTGCGCAAGGCAGGTGTGACACCAAGTGTCGCACCCTCGCTTTCCCATTGGGACAAAGCGGATTATGTCCGGGAACTGATACAGACCTATTATTATGAGGACTTGGACGGGGACTCCCTGACGGATGAGATGATCACCGCCCTGCTGCAAGCCCTGGACCCGCATTCCTCCTATATCCCGGCCAAGGAGGCGCAGCGGTACAACGCCGTGCTCATGGGCGGTTTCGAAGGCATAGGCATCACCTTTAACATTTTGGACGACACCATCACGGTCATCAGCGTGACCCCTTCCGGCCCTTCGCAGAAAGCGGGGGTGCTTGCCGGGGACAAAATCATCCGGGTGGATGGGGAGAACGTGGCGGGCGTGCACATACAAAATGCCGATGTGATAGGGAAGCTGCGTGGCAAACGCGGGACCAAGGTGCGGATAGAGGCGCTGCGCCCCGCGCACGGGCAGTTGCTTGCTTTCGATCTGGTGCGGGACAAAATCGCCTTGAAAAGCGTGGAAGTGGCCTATATGCTGGAACCTTCCATTGGCTATATCCAAATCAACAGTTTCTCCGCCACCACGGGGGATGAGTTCTCCCGGGCCCTGCATGAGCTGCTGGCGCAGGGCATGCGACAGCTGGTGCTGGATTTGCGGGGCAATTCCGGTGGTTCGCTGCAGTCGGCCATTGCCGTCTGCGACGAGTTTCTCGGGCGGCGCGAAGTCATTGTGGGCACCCGGGGCAAGGCCGTGGGGAGCATGGTGTACCGGGCGACTTCCTACGGTTCCTTCGAAAGGGAGGACCAGTCTTTGGTGGTGCTGATAGACGAATGGTCGGCCTCCGCCTCGGAAATTGTCGCCGGGGCCGTGCAGGATCAGGACAGGGGGGTGGTCATAGGCCGCCGCTCTTTCGGGAAAGGCTTGGTGCAGCGCAGTTTCAACCTTCCCGATAGTTCCGAGCTGCTGTTGACGGTCGCCCGCTATTACACGCCCACCGGACGCTGCATCCAAAAGCCCTTCGAGCGTTACGAGGAGGATATCGCCAGCCGTTACCTGCACGGGGAAATGAATTCCGCCGACAGCATTCCCATTGCCGACTCCCTGAAGTTCCGGACCCCGAAAGGCCGGATTGTGTACGGGGGAGGCGGTATCATTCCCGATATTTTCGTTCCCATTGACACTTCGGAGGACTACGTGTATTTCAACCAGTTGTCCCATGCCGGCGTAATCTTCCGCTATGCCTTGGCCTACACCGACGCCCACCGGGCGGAATGGGCGGACTGTCCGGACGTGCGTGCCTTTGACCGCCGCTTTGCGGTGAGTGACGCCATGGTGGCGGAAATCATGAGGCAGGGCGAGGCCCAGTCCGTGTCCACGCAGAAAGCCACCCCGGGCTCGCGCAAGGAAATCAAGAAATGGTGCAAGGCCTACATCGCCCGCAACCTTTTCGGGGAGGAGGGCTTTGCCTACCTTTCCAACCAGGACGACAAAATGGTGCGGAAAGCGGTGCAGGTTCTGCGGCGGAAATAGGAAAAAACTGCCACTTTTCCAATCCGTTTGCGGAAAGCCAAGCGGGAGCCCTCCGGTAAAATGGGCGGAAATATATAGAGAAACAATTGGTTACTGCTTGAAAAAAATATTCGGACGACCGCTTCGGGGTATTGGAAAAAGCGGTACTTTTGCAGCCGTGAAAATGGAACAAGATTCCTCCTTAGCTCAGTTGGTTAGAGCATCTGACTGTTAATCAGAGGGTCGCTGGTTCAAGTCCAGCAGGGGGAGCAAAAGGATAGGGGACAGCGATGTCCCCTTTTTTCTTTGTCCGGGCGGCCGCTTCCCGGTCCGGTTGAAAATTTTTTTCCGGAGCATGGAATCCATATTCGGATATTGGCTACATTTGTAATTTTGAAAAAAGATAATTGCTTATCGGTTTTATTTTTGACGCTAAACACTGAATCATGGAAGTAAAAAGGACATTCGATCTGCTGACCCAGTTAAAGGAAAAATACGCATTCAAACAGGATATTCTTTCCATCCGCACCCCTGAGGGCTGGGTGAAATACAGCGTGGAGGACTATTACCGGATTTCCCATCAGCTGGCTTACGGCCTGCTGGCCGCCGGTTTTCAGGAGGGCGACCGTGTGGTCATCATCACCCAGAACCGTCCGGAATGGAATTTTCTGGATATGGCCTTGGCCATGGCCCACATGATTTCCATACCGGTGTATCCGACCTTGAGCGAGGATGACTACCGCCACATACTGAACCACAGTGGCGCACGGGCGGTTTTCGTCGGCAACGAGAAAATCTGGAGTGTGGTCAGCCCCTTGGTGGAGGAGATGCCGCTTCGTCCGGAACTCTTCACTGTCAATCCGATAGAAGGACAGAAAAACTGGAAGGAGCTGCTCCGGCTCGGCGAGGAAAAGGCGGAGGAATGGGCCCCTGTGATTGAGGAGAACAAAAAGAACATCGCTCCGGAGGAAGTCTGCACCATCATTTACACCTCCGGCACCACCGGACTGCCCAAAGGGGTGATGCTGAAGCATATCGGCCTTACGTTCAATGCTATCGGCCACGCCAACATGCAGATTCGCGACCACCGTCACCGTATGCTGAGCTTTCTGCCGCTCTGCCACATTTACGAGCGCAGCATGAACTATGAGTACCAGTACCTGGGTGTCAGCATCTATTATGCGGAAAGTCTGCGTTCCATCGCCCGTGACATGCAGGAGGTGCAGGCGGACGGCTTCTGCGCCGTGCCCCGCGTGATGGAAATGATGTTCGACAAGCTGCGGGCCAAGGGGAAGGAACTGAAAGGCGTTGCCCGCTGGATTTACAAGTGGGCCTTCTATATCGCACAGAAATTTGATTACAAACGCAAGGATTTCTTTTACAAAATCCCATACGCCATCGCGGACAGGCTGGTCTATTCCAAGTGGCGCGAGGCCTTGGGCGGGCATGAGCTGCTGATTGTCTCCGGCGGTTCTTCCATTCAGGATAAGATTATCCGGCTTTACACCGCGGCCAAAATGTACATTTTCGAGGGCTACGGCATGACGGAGACTTCACCGGTGATTGCCGTCAATAACCCCAAGGAAATGCTGATTGTGATTGGCACGGTGGGCAAAATCATGCCAGGCATTGAGATGAAACTGGCGGAGGACGGCGAAATCCTGACCAAGGGCATCTGCCTGATGGAAGGCTACTACAAGGATCCGGAAGCCACCAAACAGGTGATTGACGAAGATGGCTGGTTCCACACCGGCGATATCGGCGAGTTCAACAAGGACGGCTACCTGCGCATCACCGACCGTAAAAAGGAGATTTTCAAGCTCTCCGCAGGCAAGTACATCGCGCCGCAGATGCTGGAGAACCGTTTCAAGGAATCCTCTTTCATTGAGAACATCATGGTGATAGGCGAGAACGAGAAATTCGCTTCCGCGCTGATTGCCCCCGATTTCAACCGCTTGCAGGCCTGGGCGAAAAAGCACAAGGTCCCCTACAGCACCCACGCCGACCTGGTGAACAATCCGCAGGTGAAAAAACGGATTATGGTGGAGGTGGATGCCATCAACAGCCGCTTGGCAATGCACGAACAGCTGAAACGCCCCCAGCTGGTGCCGGACGAGTGGAGCGCCGCCACGGGAGAGCTCTCGCAGACCATGAAGCTGAAACGCCGCGTGATTCTCAAGAAATACGAGAAGGAGATCAAGGAAATCTATATGCACGAGTAGTTTTTCGTTGTTTTCTCTCCAGCGTAAAACAGCGGCAGTCGCATCCGCTTTTTGCGTATTTTTGTAAAAAAAAGTCTTGTTTTTCTCCGCAAAAACGCCGACAGCTTCTGCGAAGCGTGAATGGTTTGTTGTTGTGTGTTATTCTTAAAAAATAGAAAAAGTTGTTAAAATCGATTGAGAAAACTGGAAAAAGTTGTAAAAAGTAGCCTTTGATATTGGAAAAAGTTGTATTTTTGCCGGATAGGAAATGTCATGTGTTATGCTTGAAAGGAAGATACAATTAGCTCTTAAAGAATATTTTAACTCTCCAATGGAGAAGGTTCTCATTGTGGACGGGGCGCGTCAGGTCGGAAAATCGTATATAATCCGTCATGAAGGGAAGGCTTTTTTCCGGAATTTTGTGGAGGTGAACCTGATTGATGACCGCGACGGCGCGCGTCTGTTTGCGAATGTGAAAGGGGTGGAGGACTTCTATGTGAGACTCAGTTCCTATGCCGGGCGCCGGTTGGGTTCCAAAAAGGATACCCTTGTGTTCTTGGATGAAATACAGGCCTGTCCGGAAATGCTCACGTTGCTTAAATTCCTCTGTGATGACGGACGTTTCAATTACATTGCCAGCGGTTCACTCTTGGGTGTCACCTTGCATCAGACGCTCTCTGTTCCGGGAGGCAGAATGGAGGTGCGGCACATGTATCCGTTGGATTTTGAGGAGTTTCTTTGGGCCAACGGCGTGGGGATGGATGTGGTGGCGCACATGCGCAGCCAGTTTGAGAAAAAGGAAGGGCTTGTGGATGGTCTGCACCGCCGCATGCTGGAGCTGTTCAAGACCTATCTGCTTGTCGGGGGGCTTCCGCAGGCGGTGAACGCGTATCTTTCCTCGCAGAATATCTGGCGTGTGCGCAAGGTGCATGAGGAGGTGCACAACCTCTATAAAGAGGATGCTTCGCAATACAGCATTGCCGGAAAGCTGAAAATCAGGCGCATTTACGACATGATTCCTTCAAACATGGAGAACCGTAAAAAGCGGTTGCATTTCAATGATATTGAAGGAAAACGCGGCCGTGCGGCCCGAGATTATGAGGATGAGATGGAATATCTGGTCAGTGCCGGCGTGGCGCTTGATGTGCATGCCATCTCCAATCCGGTCTTCCCGTTGATTGCCTCGGCCCGCAAGAACCTGATCAAACTTTACCTGAACGATGTGGGGCTACTGTCGTATATCCTGTTCCGTGACAATGTGACGGCCATCAAGGACGACCGTTTGGGTGTTAACCTCGGTTCGGTGTATGAAACGGCGGTGGCTGCGGAACTTAATGCGCACAACCATCTGCTTTTCTACTATGACAACAAGCAGAAGGGGGAGGTGGATTTCATGGTGGATGACTACCAGACGCTCTCCATCCTTCCGATAGAGGTCAAGTCGGGCAAGGATTACTCCGTTCATCGTGCGTTGGACCGTTTTGTGCACAATCCCGATTACAAGGTTAGGTCCGCCGTGGTGCTTTCCAATGAGGCGGTGGTTTCCACCCAGGGGGGCATTGCCTACATGCCGGTTTACTATGCGATGTTTTTGTGATGAATATGTCGGTCGAATTTGTAAGTCATGCTGACAAGAACGCTATAACAAGTAATGGATATATATATCTTATTTAGAATAAAGTTGTTATGGTTTTCAGGGCGTGTCGTGTGGGGAAAACGGTGCTGGCACAGCAGGTGGTGAACGCCTTTGCAGGCGTCGGTTTTTTCTCCGCTTCCGCACAATAAACCGCAACGCGGTGCGTTTTCAGCGGAGACAAATGAACGGATAACGTACGATGGATTTCATATCAGTTGTTTTGTTGGCGGTGGCTTTGGCGATGGATTGCTTTTCGGTAAGCCTGGCCAACGGTACGCGCATGCCGGCACTGAAAGCGCGTCCGGTGGTGGAGCTGGCTTTTTTTATGGGGCTGTTTCAGGCGTTGATGCCGGTGATAGGCTGGTTTTTAGGCAGCCGCTTCCTTCGTTGGATTGGCGCGTTTGACCATTGGGTGGCTTTCGGGCTGCTCTTTTTCCTCGGCGTGAAAATGTGCGTGGATGCCCTCCGCCCGGAAAAAACGGATGCCGCGGAGCCCTTCCGGCAGTCTTTCGCTCAGGTGATGCTGATGAGTGTCGCCACCAGCATCGATGCCTTGGCGGTGGGAGTCAGTTTTGCCATGATTGAAATGTCTATCAGTATGCCGGTAGTGGTTATTGGCCTGGTTTCCAGTGTGTTTTCTGTAACCGGAAGTGCCATCGGCTACCGTTTCGGGCAGGTGAAATGGTTCAATGCGCGGCTGGTCGGCGGTCTGATGCTGATTGCCATCGGCGTGAAAATCCTGTTGTCACATTTGTTGGCGTAACCTCCCTCTCAGTCCTCATGCAACAGCTGCCATAGGGCGTCCTTCACCTCGGAGACACCCATTTGCGCGTGGGCGGACATGAACAGCAGCGGAATGTCGCAGCGGAGTTTTTTCTTCAGCTTGCCAAGCTCCTCCGGCGGGACGAGGTCGCATTTGGAGACCACCAGCAGGCGTTTTTTGTCTAAAAGCTCAGGGTTGTATTGTCTCAGCTCGTTCAGGAGCACGCGGTATTCCTTCAGAATGTCCTCCGAGTCCACCGGCACGATGAACATCAGCACGGAGTTGCGTTCGATGTGGCGCAGGAAGCGCAGTCCCAGACCTTTGCCTTCGGAAGCCCCCTCGATGATGCCCGGAATGTCGGCCACGACGAAGGAATATCGGTCGCGGTAGGTCACCATGCCCAAATTGGGTTTCAGGGTGGTGAAGGGGTAGTTGGCGATTTTCGGGCGGGCGTTGGAGACCACCGAAATGAAGGTGGATTTTCCGGCGTTGGGGAAACCCACTAATCCCACGTCCGCCAACACTTGCAGTTCCAGAATTTTCCATCCTTCCGAACCCATCTCTCCGGGTTGGGCGAAGCGGGGGGTCTGCCGCACGGACGACTTGAAATGGGTGTTTCCCAGTCCGCCGCGTCCGCCGCGCATATAGATGATTTTCTGCTTGTCTTCCAGAATTTCAGCCTCTTTCTCCATGGTGACGTCGTTGCGCACCACCGTTCCGAGCGGCACTTCCACAATGACGTCCTTGCCGTTTTTCCCGAAACACTGATTGCGGCCTCCGGCTTCCCCGTCTTCCGCCACTAAGTGCTTGGTGTATTTGAGGTGGAGCAGCGTCCACAGCTGGGCGTTGCCGCGCAGGATGATGTGTCCGCCGCGTCCGCCGTCCCCGCCGTCAGGGCCGCCTTTGGGGGTTTGGGCGGAGCGTGCCAGATGGGCGGAGCCGTCCCCGCCGCGTCCGGAGTGGAACCATATTTTGACGTAATCGATAAAGTTCTCGTTTTCCATGGCTTATTCTTTGGTCGGTGCGTCGGGCTCCTTGGCCATCATATCGTAGACCACGTGGTTGAGCAGCCGTTTGCAGAGGAATTTTGCAAAATACACAACAATGTCGGTGAAAGAGACCTGGTATTGGGTCTTTTTCCGTATGCCTTTCAGTATGTGGGCCGCCGTGGCCTCACTGGACATCATGCTGCTTTCGTTCCTCGGGGTGCACCCTTGGGCGGAACCGTCCGCGGTCAGGGCGTGGTAGCGGATTTCCGAGGTGGTGAAGCCGGGGTAGGCGATCATCACATGCACGCCTTTTTTCATGTTTTCCAGCCGTATGGTCTCCAAAAAGCCGGTGATGGCGAATTTGGATGCAGAGTAGCCTGTCCGCCAGGGAAGTCCGTGAATTCCGGCGGTGGAGGAGACCCCCACGAGGCAGCCTTTGGATTGTTGCAGGTAGGGCAGGGCGTATTTGGTGCAATGGACCGTGCCGAAAAAATTGACCTCCATCAGGCGGTGGATCACTTCCAAATCCACGTCGTCGAAATTGGCGCGCATGGAAATGCCCGCATTGCAAATCAGCAAATCCAGCTTCCCCCAGTTTTGGACAGTCTTCTCCACCAGACGTTTGCAGTCCTCCGCCTGGCTGACGTCCGTCACGCAGTAGTCGGCGCGTCCCCCTTTGTCCGTGATTTGTCCGACGATTTCCTTCAACAAATCCTCCCGTCGGGCGGCCAGCATGACATAGGCCCCTTGTTCCGCGAGGGAGAGGGCCAAAGCTTTTCCGATGCCGGAGGAAGCCCCAGTCACAATGGCGGTTTTCTTTTCGAAGGTCGTTTTTTTCTTCATATCCGAATCCTTTAGTTATACGAATAAAAGAATAAACAAAACGAAAAACCATGCCAGTCTATTGTGCGCACAGCGGAAAAAGAGCGGAGATTTTTCGCATCGGGGCGTTTTTTCCGGCTTTGGGCCTAAGGGAAAACAATTTTTTCGCACAAGCGGGTTTTGTGTCGTTTTTTTGAATAAATTTGCAAATTCAACGAACCAATCAATAATCCAAAACCAAAAAACATTTACGTATGATGAAAAAACAACAACTTCGCGTTCTTGCAGGGCTGTGTCTCGGTGTGCTGCTTTCCGGCATACTGTCCGCGACACCGGCCGGAAACCTGCGCATTGTGGCCAGCGGCAACACTTCGGCGGAACCGCATGGCGGATGGTTCACCGGTTTGGGCCAACGGGGGCATACCTATACCATGACTGCCGCGGTCGTCGCCAATCTGATGGATTCGACATCCAATGACCTGGTGCTGAGCTTCGACACCATTTATATCAGCGGCGATGTGGTGATAGACAGGAGCAAAATCACCGGCAACCAGTCGCTGACGCTGCGTGCGAACGATTACGCCACTGGCGCCATCGTGTTTGAGACTGGCGCTTCCCTGACCCTCAAGGCCGCCTCCGGCAGCAGTTCCGTGGTCACCTTGGCCTGCGCCAACATTCCCGGTTTCCCGAAAGTGATTGCGGAGAGAGTGGTGCTGTCCAACATCACGACAGCTTACAAGCGTGTGGAAATGAACGGCTTCAAAAACTGGAAACAGTGGCAGATTGATTCCCTGCTGGCCCATGCCACCAAGTTGGGACCTGAAATCGGCAATGGTGCGTACGATTTCTCCCAAAACACCCTTTTCACCATTGACCAGAACCATGTGTTCTCCATGACCGCCCAGACGGATTTCCTGAATGGCCAGAAGATTGGCTTCAAGAACATGGACCGCGCCGGCAAGTTGCTTCCGGACACGAACTATTCCTTGGGCGCCTATCCCGACAGTTTCTATGTGGATCTTTCCAAGGCGGAGGGCATACGTTTCAAGGTGGAGCTGAAGGGTTCCGCCAAGAGTTTCAACATTGGTCTCTCCAACTGTCTGAAAAAAGGGCAGTGGCATGAACATTGCTTTGAATATTATGTGTACGACATTCCTTTCACCGCCGTGGACAAGGACGGCTATGTCACGCTACCCTTCTCCATGTTCGAAAAGGTTTCTTGGAGCGGCACCTGGGATCTTTCCCTGCTGATTGTGTTCATCATGGAAGTGCAGGACATCACCAAAGGCAGCGTGGTCTCCTTCAGCGATGTGCACGGCTACACCACCACCACCCAGACCCATCCGGAGTTGATGGTCGGCAATATGGAAGTGTATAACATGCTGGAATTGAAAGCGAACGATGGAAAAATCCGGCAGCTGCAAGGCACACGCCTGCAAGCCGCCCAAACGACCGTCTCCGCCAACGGCAGTGTGCTGCTTCCGAGCCCGGACAATGTGTTGGGCGGAACCGTCAATGTGACGTCCAGCTATACCTTCATGCAATACCGCGCCGCAACGCCCAGCCGTTCCTCCATCAGCATCAATGCGACGGCTTTGGCACGCTTCTCTTTGGACAAGGTGTGGGACGACAATGTCAGCAAGGGGCAGACCTACAATCTCCAGCGCACCCTTTCGGACACCCTTCCCCATTCCTATGAGGCGGCTTTCACCAACGCCTACGTGAGCTTTGACATGGAACACGACCACGACATTTGCCGTTCGGAGGCCTTGGAGCTGCTGCCGAAATCCTCGGCGACCGGTCTGAGCTGCCAGTGGTACGACGCCAACGGGGCCCGTCTGGTGAAGGACACCCTGCGCATCCCCGCCTATCAGAACGAGGGACGTTACCGTTATTTTGTCGAAACAGACGCTGTTTACGGCAGCTACACCTACAACCTGATGCGCGGCGCCGTGGTGGATGTGTGGCCCGAATATGAGGACAAGGACACCATGACCATTTGCGCCTCCTCGCTTCCGCTGCAATGGAAGGACACGACCTTCCAGTCCGGAACGGTCAGCGGTTTCTACCGTTTGGCCCGCCAGACCGTCCATGGCTGCGACAGTGTGATGGAACTGCTGCTGACGGTGAATGAGGAAAGTTTCACCCAGGTTTCCGATACGGTGTGCGAAGGCTCCGCCTACCAGCGTTACGGTTTTGACATTCCTGCGGACAGCACTGTGGGCAAAAAACTGCTCTCCGACACCTTGGTGACCACCAACGTCGCCGGTTGCGACAGCGTTTCCGTGCTGCTGCTGACCGTCCTTCCGACCTCCCATACGGAACTGTACGACACCGTGAAACAAGGGGAAAGCTACCAGCTGAACGGTTTTGACATTTCCGGCACGGCGCTTGGCGATTCGGTGTTCACCCTGACCCTCACCAACGCCTTCGGTTGCGACAGTGTGGTGGTGCTGCACTTGACGACCATTGTGAACGACGGGGTTTCCGACATCGCCGTCGCACGCTTTTTCGCAGTGTATCCCAATCCAGCTTCCGATCAGATTTTCTTCGAGCAGAAAGACGGCATGCGTGCCGACGCCCTGCGTCTGTCAGACATCAGCGGCCGTTGCCTGCAACGTGTCGCGCTCACGGAAACACGTACCGGCATTTCCTTGCAATCCTTGGCTTCCGGCATGTATTATCTGGGAGTTTACAATGAAAACAAACTGATTACGGTTCTTAAAATCACGAAGGAATAATGAATATGCGCAGATGGCGGGCTATACTGCCGCTATGTTGGCTGCTGGCGGCCCCCTTTGCCTATCCTATGTCCGTCCCACATGCTTCCCCGCCCATGGCGGCGGGGAAGTCCTGGGCGGATTCTGTGCTGCAAACCATGAGTTTGGACCAGAAGATTGCGCAGCTGATGATGCTGCGCATTCATTCTAATAAGGGGAAGGCATACAACGACACCATGCTGGCCCAGTTGGAGCGTTACCAATGGGGCGGCTATTGCTTTTTCCAGGCCTATCCGGTCTGCCAGGCCCGTCTGACCAACCGTTTGCAGGCGGCCAGCCGCATCCCGCTGATGATTTCCATTGACGGGGAATGGGGTTTGGGCATGCGCTTGGATAGTATTATTCTGTATCCCAGACAAATGGCTTTGGGTGCCGGACGCGATACGGCGGCCATTTACGAAATGGGTCGGCAAATGGCCTTGCAATGCCACCGCATCGGGGTGCATGTGAATTTCGCCCCGGATGTGGACATCAACAACAATCCGCAGAATCCGGTCATCAACAGCCGTTCCTTCGGCAGTGACCCGTATTGGGTCTCCCGTTGCGGTATCGCCTACATGAAGGGTATGCAGGAGCACGGGGTGATGGCGACGGCCAAGCATTTTCCCGGCCACGGGGACACCGAAACCGATTCCCATGCGGCCACGCCGCTCATCCGTCATTCGTACCGGCATTTGCAGAAAACGGAGCTGCAGCCTTTTGCCGCGCTGATTCGCGCCGGGGTGGACGGGGTGATGGTCGGGCATTTGAGCGTGCCCGCTTTGGACTCCCATGCCATTGCCACGCTTTCCCGTCCCATCCAACGCGCTTTGCTGCGGGACCAGCTGGGATTTAAGGGGTTGGTCTTTACTGATGCCTTGGAAATGAAAGGCATACACAACATCTATCCCGACGGGGATTTGGAGGTGCAGGTGCTGTTGGCCGGTGCCGATGTGCTGCTGCTGCCCCAGAATCCGGTGCTGGCCCTGCAAAAAATCAGGGAGGCGGTTCAGGAAGGGGTGTTGAGCGAAGCCCTGATTGACGAGCGTTGCCTGCGGGTGCTGCGGATGAAGGAGAAATACGTGCTTCCCTATGCCGCTCCCGTGGATGAAAGGCATTTGGTGGAAGACCTTAACAGTTTGGCCGCCACGGAGGTGACCCGGCGTTTGTCGGAGGCTTCCCTGACCCTGCTGAAAAACCGTCACCACTTGGTGCCGCTTCCCGAACAGGCGGAAACGGTGACGCATTTGCGTATCGGCGGAGGCTGCGGAGCCATTGACACCTTTTTGCAGCGCCGCTATGGGACGCGGACCTTGCGGATTTCCGCCAAACAGGCTGCGGACACCGCTTTGGCGGCCGCATTCCTGCGTGCTTCCGACACAGCGGAGGTGATGGTGGTGACGCTCACCTGCCTTTCCCAATATCCTAAAGACAATTACGGTCTCCGTCCGGAGGTGGTGCAGTTGCTGGAAACCCTTTCGGAACACAAGCGGATGCTGCTGATTGTCATGGGCAATCCCTATTGCCTGAATTTCCTGCCTTCCGCCCACCACGCCGCCGCCCTTTTGCTTGCCTACCATCCGACGGAGGCTGCCGAGCGGGCCGTGGTGGAGGCCTTGGCGCACCGCATCCCCGTGCAAGGGAAATTGCCCGTGGACTTGCGGGACTTTGAAGCGGGGGAGGGCGTTTCCGTTTGCCGGACCCCCGAATTGCAGCCATACGGAGGGGAGGCTTCCCCTTCGCTGCCCTATATCGACACCATGGTCCGTAAAGGGCTGGAAGCGGGCGCTTATCCGGGCTGCCGGGTGCTGGTGACCCATCACGCCCGCGTGGTGTACGACAAGGCTTTCGGAAGCTATTCCTATCAGGACCTCCGTCCCGTGACCCTTGAAACCATGTATGACCTGGCTTCGGTCACCAAGTCCTTAGCCACGACCATGGCGGTGATGCTGCTGTACGAACACCACAAAATCCGCTTGGACGCGCCTTTGTCGGAATATCTTCCCTACTTGAAGGGCAGCAACAAGGAGCGTATCACCGTGGCGGAGGTGATGACCCATACGGCCGGATTGAAGGCCTGGATGCCTTTTTACACGCATTGGGGACCGGAGATTTACCGTCCGGCTCCAGAAGGCGCCTACACGGTGCCCGTTTGCGAAGGCATGTACATGCGGGCGGATTACCGGGACTCCATCCGCCGCCTGATTGTGCAGTCGCCCTTGAAAAAGGACAAGTCCTATCTGTACAGTGACATGGGCTTCTACCTGCTGGCCGATGTGGTGAAAGCCGTCAGCGGGCAGCCTTTGGACAGCTTTCTCACGGAAAACCTCTACCGTCCCATGGGCATGGGGCACACTTGCTTCAATCCGTACCTGCATTTTCCTAAAACCCAGGTGGCTCCGACGGAAAACGACAAAACGTTCCGCCATCAGGAGGTGTGCGCCTACGTGCACGACCAGGGGGCGGCGATGATGGGCGGGGTGTGCGGCCACGCCGGGCTGTTCTCCACTGCCGGAGATTTGGCCAAGCTGCTGCAAATGCTGTTGAACGGCGGCTCTTACCGGGGCGTGACCTATTTCCGTCCGGAAACCGTGGAACGTTTCACCCGTTACTACTATCCGGATGGCTGCCGGCGGGGGCTGGGTTTCGACAAGCCTTCACGCAGCGGTCCGTCCCCCTGCGGCAAGTTGCCTTCACCGGAAAGCTATGGGCATAGCGGTTTCACCGGCACCTTTTTCTGGGTGGATCCGGTGCATGAGCTGGGCTATATCTTCCTCTCCAACCGGGTTTGTCCGGACGCAAGCAACACCAAGCTCTCCTCCATGAACATTCGGACGGACATACAAGACTACTTGTATCAGCAACTTACGGATGTTCACTAAAAAGATTTGACGGAATGCCCGACGCATAAGGAAAAAAATGCTACTTTTGCACGTTTCGGCGAAGCACGTCCCGGCGTGCCTTTTGCCAAGGCAACGCCCTCATAGTTCAACGGATAGAACGGAAGTTTCCTAAACTTTAAATCTAGGTTCGATTCCTAGTGGGGGTACCAAAAGACTTTCCGCCCGGAAAACGGGGCGCTTTTTTTTGAGGCAAGCCCGTGAGCCAAAATCCGAAAGAAAAAAACACAAGCTAAAAAAGGTATTAAAAAAATGTATACTTTTGTATTTTTTGACCTGGATACAGGTTGGAAGTGTTAAATGTGATAATCCCAAGGGGATAGATATAGATAGTGATACATTGAGAGAGGTTGATTTTATGTTTTTTTCAGTTGGATTCCAAAGCGATAAAAGATGATATGAAAAAACTGAAATTTGAAGAGATAGAAAACATTGTCTTTGGTGACACTCAATGGATTGTAGGAAGTGATGATTTACAGGGTGTTGAGGAATGCTATCTCTTTTTGAAGGAGTTTGCGTCGGAGAAAGTGATTTACGGCATCAATACGGGGTTTGGCCCCATGGCGCAGTGGCGCGTGGATGACAAACACTTGAGGGATTTGCAATATAATATCATCCGGAGCCACTCCACGGGTGCGGGTGAGGCATTGGACGATGTGTATGTGAAAGCCGCCATGATCGCACGGACAACCAATCTTTTGCAGTGTCGGTCGGGAGTGCATCCGTCGGTGGTGAAACTTCTTTTGGAGTTCATTAATCGCGGCATTTTCCCCTATATCCCCGAACATGGATCGGTGGGCGCGAGCGGCGATTTGGTGCAGTTGGCGCATATTGCCTTGACGCTCATTGGTGAGGGTAAGGTGCACTATAAGGGAGTGTGGCGTGCGAGTGCGGATGTGATGAAGGAATGTGGTATGGAACCGCTACAGATACATATTCGCGAAGGCCTTTCCATTACCAATGGCACCTCTGTGATGACTGGCATCTCGGCGGTAAACCAGCATTATGCCGAGCGGCTGTTATGGCATGCCGTGTTGGCGAGTGTGTGGATGAATGAGATCGCGGGTTCTTATGACGATTGGATGGCAGAGGAGCTTAACGGGGTGCGTCGCCAACCGGGGCAGCAGGTTGTGGCGTCACGCATGCGCGAACTGGCTAAGGACAGCCGCTGTCTCATCAAACGCGAACACCACCTCTATAGCGAGGAGCAGAAAGGGAAGAACTACTTTGAACACAAGGTGCAGGCCTACTATTCGCTGCGTTGCACCCCACAGATATTGGGACCCGTGTACGACACCCTGATGAATAGCCGCAGTGTGCTGGAAAACGAGTTCAATTCAGCCTGTGACAATCCTATTGTGGATCCCGTGAGCCGGAATGTCTATCACGGAGGAAACTTCCATGGCGACTACATCTCTCTGGAGGCCGATAAGGTGAAGATTGCCATAACGCGTCTGGCTATGACGATGGAACGTCAGCTGAATTACCTCTTCCACGACCGTATTAACGGTATATTGCCTCCGTTCCTGAACATGGGAGTCCTTGGTCTCAACTACGGCATGCAGGCATGTCAGTTCACTGCCACCAGCACCACGGCAGAGTGCCAGACCCTATCCATGCCGAATTACGTGCACAGTATCCCGAACAACAATGACAATCAGGATATTGTAAGTATGGGCACAAATTCGTCCCTGCTTTGCAAACGGGTCATAGACAATGCTTATCAGGTGCTGGCCATTCACATGATAGCGTTGGCGCAAGCCACCGACTGCCTGAAGAAGGCCGATGCGCTATGCGGCGCCTCCCGTCGGATGTACGAAAAGGTGCGTGGAATCATACCTCTTTTTGTGGAGGACACACCTTTCTACCAGGAGATTGCTGAGGTGGAGAACATGTTGAAAAAAGAGTGGGAATAAGAACACATAAAACATACGAACTATGGAATACGCAATGATAACAGGCGCCTCTCGGGGTTTGGGAAGGGCGGTGGCATTGCGGCTGGCAGGCGAAGGAATGCCCGTGCTCATTAATTACCGGAGCAATGAAACTGCCGCAAAGGCCACGCTTGACGAGATTGTGTCAGCGGGAGGCAAGGGCGAACAGATCCCCTTTGATGTGGCTGACAAGGGACAGGTGGAAGCCGCTATGGGGCAGTGGGAGTCCTCGCATCCAGATGATTATGTGTCTGTGCTGGTTAACAACGCTGGCATCAACCAGGACAACGTGCTTACCTTTATGACAGATGAGGAGTGGCACAGCGTCCTCTCGACAACGCTTGACGGTTTCTTTTTCCTGACACGTCTGCTGGTGAAGCCGATGCTGCTGCATCGCTATGGGCGTATTGTCAATATGACTTCCCTTTCGGGTTTGAAAGGCCTGCCCGGGCAGGTGAACTATTCGGCAGCCAAGGCGGGTTTGATTGGCGCCACCAAGGCCTTGTCGCAGGAAGTGGCGCGGCGTAACATCACGGTCAATGCCGTGGCGCCGGGCTTTATCGAAACGGACATGACCCGGGATCTTCCTCAAAACGAACTGAAGTCCATGATACCGATGCGTCGCTTCGGCAAGCCGGAGGAGGTTGCCTCGCTGGTGGCGTTTCTGGTCTCAAAGGAGGCCTCCTACATCACGGGGCAGGTGATTTCTGTCAATGGGGGACTGTATGCTTGAAACTAAAGAGATTATGAAAAATAGAAGAGTGGTTATAACGGGAGCGGGGATATGGTCATGCCTTGGCTCGTCAATGGACGAGGTCCGGCAGTCTCTCTATGAAGGAAAGTCGGGCATTGGGCTGGAGCCTGAGCGTCTGACTTACGGATACCAGTCCGCTTTGACCGGTATAGTGAAGAAACCCGTGCTCAAAGGGGTGCTTGAACGCCGACTGCGTGTTGGCATGTCGGAAGAGGCCGAATACGCCTACATGGCCAGCCGCGAAGCGCTGGCCATGGCCCGGATTAACGACACTTATCTTGACAACAACGAGATAGGTGTGCTGTTTGGCAACGATTCTTCAGCGAAAGCCGTGGTGGAGTCGTATCGGCTGATGGAGGAAAAGAAGGATTCGATGCTTTTGGGCTCAGGATGGATCTTCCAGTCAATGAACTCAACGGTGAATATGAACCTGAGTTCCATCTTCCGTTTCCGTGGCATCAATTTTACGGTGAGCGCAGCTTGTGCCAGCGGGTCGCACGCCGTGGGGCTCGGGATGATGTTTATTCGTCAGGGATTGCAGGACATGGTGGTGTGTGGCGGCGCGCAAGAGGTGAACGCCTACAGCATGGCATCCTTCGACGCCTTGTCGGCATTTTCCAAACGCATGGATGAACCAACCAAAGCTTCGCGACCTTTCGACCGCGACCGTGACGGGCTCATTCCGTCGGGAGGCGCTGCGGCATTGGTGCTGGAGGAGTATGAGCATGCGGTGGCCCGTGGCGCGAACATATTGGCGGAGGTGGCCGGTTACGGCTTTTCCTCCAATGGCAGCGGGATTTCCCAGGCGAGTGCCGATGGGTCGGAAATAGCCATGAGACGCGCTTTGCAGGATGCCGGCATTTCCGCAGACGAGGTTGATTACGTCAATGCCCACGCCACATCGACGCATGTGGGGGATAGCAATGAGGCCATCGCTCTCCATCGCATTTTCTCCGGCAAACGGGCGTTGGTGAGTTCCACAAAGTCAATGACCGGACATGAGTGCTGGATGGCAGGCGCAAGCGAAATGGTGTATTCGCTGCTTATGATGCAGCACAATTTCGTGGCGCCCAACATCAATTTTGAGCATCCGGATGAGTACAGCGCCAAGTTGAATATTGCAGCCAGAACCGTTGACACGCAAGTGGACACGGTGCTGAGCAACAGCTTCGGTTTTGGCGGAACCAATTCGGCATTGGTGCTGAAGAAGTTATAATGACAGGTATGAAAGATGAACTGAATACAATACAGAATCTTTTCGGATTGGTTTTCAGGAAATTGTCTATAAAAGAATAAACGTATGCACCTTACTCCCGTATTAAAGGAAGCTTATTGCAAGGAGCGTCTCAGCGCTCGTGAGGCACAGGCCAAGGCGGAATGGATTGCCTGGGGGCCGGTGGTGTTTCAGGTGTGCCGTCTGATGAAGAAGTTTGGCGTCTTGGAGCTGTTGCGTAACAGCGATGATGGCATGACCGAGGCGGAGATAGCCGAGGCTACGGGCTTGAGCGGCTATGCCGTAAAGGTGATGCTGGAAGCCAGTCTCTGCATAGGTACTGTGCTCCTTGATCCCGAAAGTGACCGCTACAGTTTGAGCAAGACCGGGTGGTTTCTCATTACCGATCCCGCAACCAATGTGAACATGGACTTCAACCATGACGTGAACTACGAAGGTTGGTTCCATTTGGAGGAGAGCCTCAAAGAGGGGCGTCCCGCCGGTTTGGAGCATTTTGGCCCGTGGCCCACGGTCTATGAGGGCTTGTCGCAACTGCCGTCACAGGTTCAGAAAAGCTGGTTCGGCTTCGATCATTTTTACAGCGACAGTTCGTTCCGGCAGGCGTTGGAGATAGTCTTTGCCAATCATCCCCGTACGCTGCTTGATGTGGGCGGAAACACTGGCCGTTGGGCTTTACAGTGTGTGAAATATGACAGTGATGTGCGTGTGACCATCGTCGATCTGCCGCAGCAGCTGGAGATGATGCGACGTGATACCGCGGGTAAGACCGGTGCCGACCGTATTGACGGCTACGGCATGAACTTGCTGGATCCGGCACAGGATTTCCCTGCCGACAAGCGTTATGACGCTATCTGGATGAGCCAGTTCCTGGACTGCTTCGGTGAGGATGAGATTGTTGGCATTGTCAGCCGTGCGGCCAAGATTATGGATGAGGAGAGCCGCCTCTACATCATGGAGACTTTTTGGGACCGCCAGCGTTTTGAGCCGGCAGCCTTCTGCCTAACCATGACGAGCCTGTATTTCACCGCTATCGCCAACGGAAACAGCAAAATGTACCATTCGGAAGACATGGCGCGACTGGTGGGGAAAGCCCACCTGGAGGTGGAGACAATACATGACAACCTGGGACAGGGGCACAGTATCATGGTTTGCCGGAAAAAATGAAGGTATAAAGGAAACATTACAAATAATAAAAGTAACTTAAAAACATAATAATAAAATGACTCGTCAGGAAATAGAAGAACAGGTAAAGAAATTTATGGTCGAAGAGCTTGAACTCGAGGCTGCTAAAATTATTCCCGAGGCAAAACTAAAAGAAGATATAGGCGTTGACAGTCTTGATTTTGTGGATATAGTGGTGATTGTGGAGAAAGAGTTCGGTTTTAAGATTGTTCCAGAGGAAATGAAAGGCGTGGAAACCTTCGCTCAATTTTGCGATTATATAGAGCGCAAGCTTCAGCAAAAAGAATAGGGGATGGTGCAGCAGCAATGGTCGGGAAAAACCGACGGGACAACATGGATGCAGCGTTCGCTGATAGCGATGCTCCGGATTATACCCTGCGAGGTGTTTTACGGGGTGCTATTGGTGGTGGTGCCGTTCTACATGCTGTTCAGCCGCAAAAGCTATTGCGCCATTTATCGCTATTTTCGGCATCGTTTGGGCTATGGCCGCGTGAGGGCCTTCCTTAACGTATACTGGAATCACTTTTTGTTCGGGCAGGTCGTCATTGACCGTTTCGCCGCTTTTGCCGGCAAACAGTACAAATTTGAGATAGACAATCTCCATCTTTTTGATGAGTTGGTTGCAGGAGAAGGGGGCTTCATCATGCTTAGCTCGCATGTGGGTTGTTACGAAATGGCAGGTTGCATGCTCACTTCGAAGAAGAAGCCCATCAACGCTGTCGCCTATGATGGGGAGACCGCCGTTGTCAGCCGTAACCGGGAGAGCCTGATGCTTCGACATAACATGAAACTGATACCCGTTAAGCGTGATATGAGTCATCTTTTTGCCGTCAATTCCGCGCTTGACCGGGGCGAGATTGTCAGTCTGCCCGCAGACAGGCTCAACGGTTCCCCTAAAACGGTACGGTGTATGTTTATGGGGGAGGAGGCGCAGTTTCCCATGGGGCCTTTCTCGCTGGCACGCGTCAAGAAGGTGCCTGTGCTGGCCATGTTTGTCATGAAAGAGGGGTCGCGCCGCTATCATATTTACCTCTCACGGGTGGAGAATGCACAACAGTTCGCCTGCGACATTGAGGCGACATTGCGTAAATATCCCGCCCAATGGTTTAATTTCTATGATTTTTGGAATAAGGAATGAAAAAGGAATTGGAAAACATCGATGTGCTGACACTTATCCCGCAACGTCCTCCTTTTGTGATGGTCGATCGGCTGATAGCGTTCGATTCGATGTCCGCCGTCACCGAGTTTGAAGTGCGGGAGGACAATCTTTTTGTCGATGACGGAAAGCTCTCTTTCGGAGGCGTGGTGGAGAATGTGGCGCAGTCGTGTGCCGCGCGTCTGGGCTATATCAATCACCAGTTGGACGAGCCTGTCAAGTTGGGGGTCATTGGGGCGGTAAAGAACTTTGAGGTTTCAAGGCTGCCTCTTGTGGGTGAAACCTTGACCACCCGCATTCTGGTGCGTGAAACGGTCTTCGCTATGATGTTGGTTTCTGCCACTGTCTGTGTCGGTGTCACGGAAATCGCACATGCCGACATGAAGATTGCCGTGACCGATACGGATGCAAGCACTAAAGCATAAGCATTGGATTTATGATGAACAGCGAAAAAAACGGCAGCGCTTTGTGTGTGACGAAGAACATAGATATCCGCTTTAGCGAGGTGGATTCAATGAACGTTGTGTGGCACGGCAATTACCTGCTTTATTTCGAGGATGCCCGCGAGGCATTTGGCCAGAAGTACGGGCTGGACTACCTCACTATCTACCATAATGGCTACTATGCACCGCTGGTGGACATGAGTCTGCAATACAAGCGTCCCATTGTCTATGGCCAAAAAACTGTGATTAAGATTACCTATTGTCCTACGGATGCCGCCAAACTGGTGTTTGAGTATGAGATTTGGGACGAGGAGGGGGTGACCCTGTTCGTCAAGGGACGGTCGGTACAGGTGTTTATGGACATGAATTATCAACTCATATGGACGAATCCGCCGTTTTTTGAGGAGTGGAAAAAGAAATGGTTATAAAACTGTCAGATAACGTATATTCCCCTTTGGGGACAACGACCCTGGCCAATTACGAGGCCGTGCTGTCGGGACGCAGCACCTTGCGGCCGTATACGCTTCCCAATGGAGCGTCCTATATGGCGTCTCTTTTCCCTGAAGAACAGCGTCAGGACGGAGACCTTACCTTTTTCGAACGTCTTTGCATCGCTTCTGCCAGCGACGCCATTGCGCGTTCGGGCATTGACGCCTCTTCTCCCAAGGTGCGCTTTTTTCTTTCCACAACCAAGGGGAATGTCCATTTGCTGGACCGCAGGAATCGTCAACGCTATGATGCCGACCGACAGCTGCTTGCGTCGGCCGCTTCTGTGGTTTCCCGGCATTTCGGCAATCCGCATCCGCCGGTGGTGGTAAGTAATGCGTGTATTTCGGGGCTTAGCGCCCAAATTGCAGCCATGCGCAGTGTGGAGGCGGGTGTGTGTGACGTGGCGGTGGTTATTGGTTGTGAAGTGCATTCAGAATTCATTGTCAGTGGTTTTCAAACGCTTCATGCCTTGTCGTCCGACGAGTGCCGTCCCTTTGACAAAGACCGCTGCGGACTGAATCTCGGTGAGGCGGCAGCGACAATAGTGCTGGCGTCCGATGCCAGGTGTCAGGGAACAAAAGACAGACGGTGGGTGGTGACCGGCGGTGTCATGTGTAATGATGCCAACCATATCAGCGGCCCTTCGCGAACGGGCGAGGGATCTTACCGATGCCTGCAGGCTCTTGACATTGACAAGGAAGCAACGGCTTTTGTGAGCGTGCATGGCACTTCGACAGTATATAACGATGAAATGGAGAGCATTGCAATCGACCGGGCGGGATTGGCCCAGGTGCCCATATTTAGTTTGAAAGGAAACTACGGACACACCATGGGTGCCGCAGGAGTGTTGGAGACAATACTTTCCATGCAAGCTGTGGAACATGGCGTGGTGTTCGGCACACGGGGCTTCCATGCTCTCGGCGTTAGCCGGAAGGTGAATGTCAGTGAGCGGCATACCACTACGGACAAGCATTGTTTTGTCAAGCTGATGTCCGGATTCGGCGGCTGCAATGCGGCGATGAGTTTCGCTTGGGAAGACGGCGATAAGCCGTTGGAAAGGGAAGGCGGAAGCCTTGGTTTGGCCGATGTGGCGGAAGGGATGCATGCGGTTTCCCTTACGCCGGATAGGGTCAGTGTGGACCATCGTGCCCTGCCGCATCAGGGCAAAGGGCATGAACTGCTGTTGGAGCTTTACCGCAACCAGATGGGGGACTATCCGAAATTTTTCAAGATGGACGAGCTGGCCCGTACCGGTTTCATCGCCAGTGAACTGTTGCTCAAAGTCAGTCCCAAGTCTGATTATAATATTCTGTTGTTCAATAGTGTGTCTTCCTTGGCTGATGATATCGCCTTCCAGAAAACCATTGACGATAAAGAAAATTTTTTCCCTTCGCCCGCCTTGTTTGTCTATACCCTTCCCAATATCGTCACGGGCGAGATAGCCATCCGTAACCGTTTTCAGACCGAAACCAATTTCATGGTGCTTGACAAGGGTGAGACGGTCGACTGTCTCGTCATGGGTGAGCAGGCGGCCCTTTCCGCACAACGCGGGCCCGTGCTTACAGGATGGGTGGATTGCTGGGACAAAGACCGGTTTCATGCCGTGATGCTTGCTGTACCGAAAGGCACTGACGCTGCGACAATCACTAAAGAATTAGTAAAAAATATAAACCCAATGCAATAATGGAAGATCTTATTCCCTATTTGAAAAAAGAAATTATTGAAGTTCTCAATCTCAATGACATTACTCCCGATGATATTGACGAGGACGCTTCCTTATTTAATGAGGGGCTTGGACTGGATTCAATTGATGCGCTTGAACTCATTGTGTTCATGGAAAAGAACTACGGAATCAAATTGTCGAACCCTAACGAGGGTAAGGAAATCTTCAAGTCCATACGAGTGATGGCGGAATACATACAGACGCATCGTACCAAGTGATGGCTTCGCAAATTTGGATTACAGGCTACGGCATAGTGTCTGCCATCGGGGTGGGCAAGGATGCCGTACTGCGTTCCTTGCTTTCCTCATCCACAGGGATTTCCTCATTACGATACTTGAATACCAGTCATCACGAGTTCCCTGTGGGCGAAGTGAAGATGGACAACGGGGAGATGGCGTCGTGCCTCGGCATCGGCAAAACCGAGCCGATGAACCGCACCGCTCTCATGGGCATGCTGGCCTTGCAAGAGGCTTTGCAGGAGGCCGGTCTCAGTGCGGACGGCATAGGTCTGATTTCGGGGACCACGGTAGGGGGGATGGACAAGAGCGAACAGTATTATCTTGACTATTTGCAGAACGACAGCCGTAACGATTACATCAAGATACACGATTGTGGAGCCACTACCGAACTGATGGCGGATTGTTTGGGGCGTTTTGCATTCATGACAACAATCTCCACCGCATGCTCTTCCGCAGCCAATGCCATCCTCTTGGGCGCCAATATGCTCAGAAGCGGGGAGCTGCCTTGTGTCGTTGTGGGTGGCAGTGAGTGTCTTACCAAGTTTCATCTCAATGGCTTCAATTCGCTGATGATACTTGACAAGGATTTGTGCCGTCCCTTCGACCGCAGTCGCGCAGGCTTGAATCTGGGGGAGGGAGCCGCCTATCTGGTGCTTGAGAACGCCGAACATGCCGTGGCACGCGGTGTGAAGCCCTTGGCGGTGCTTTCGGGTTACGGCAATGCTTGCGACGCCTATCACCAAACCGCTTCTTCACCCGATGGCGACGGGGCTTACAGGGCCATGTCGGCGGCTTTGCGTATGGCGGGGATGGACGCTTCACAGGTGGATTATGTCAATGCCCACGGCACAGGCACTCCCAACAACGACAGCAGCGAGAGTGCGGCCATGCGCCGGGTGTGGCCGGGGAACATGCCGCCGGTTTCGTCCACCAAGTCGTTTACGGGGCATACCACCAGCGCTTCGGGGGCTATTGAAGCTGCTATCTGCCTGTTGGCCATGCAGCATCGTTTTTTGCCGCCCAATCTGCATTTCGCTGATGCGGACCCGGACTGTGTCATTCCCGTCAGCCAGTTGCGGACGGGGGTGGAGTTGCGGCATGTGTTGTGCAATTCGTTCGGTTTTGGAGGCAACGACACCTCGTTTCTTCTGTCAAAGCCCGAGGCGGGAAGCAAGTTGGCGTTTCTTGCAAAGGAGGGGGAGGTTAAAGTGTACGCCGCCAAATGCATAGCGGCGCAAAATTCCCTTGCCCCCCTCTGTCAGTTTCCGTCTGAATCCTTGGAAACCCCATTCCAACGCGCAGCCGATCCGGATTTCAAAGGTTATATGCCTCCGTTGGAGGCGCGTCGTCTGGGCAGGCTGATGAAGCGTGCTGTGGTGACTTCGAAGGAGGCTTTGTCGGAAGCCGGTTTGGAGATGCCCGAGGCTATTCTCACAGGCACGGGGCTGGGATGCATAGAGACTACCGAATTTTTCCTTGACAGCTTGTGCAAGGAGGGGGAACAGCTACTGAAACCCACTTGCTTTATGCAGTCCACCCACAACACCATTGGGTCGGCGGTGGCCACACAGATAGGATGCCACGGCTACAATGTCACCTATGCCCATAAGGAAATGTCGTTTGACAGTGCGCTGTATGATGGTGTGCTGCAACTTCGCCTGGGGGATATTCGTACCGTGTTGGTTGGGGGACATGATGAACTGACCTTGTCTTATTACAAATTGTTGGAGAAGACTGGTTTTCTGGGTCTTGAAGGCGAGTCGGCTTGCGAGGCCTCCACTTCTTTTGTGCTTGCGGCGGATGGCTGTCTGGATGCCCGTCCGCTGTGTGTCGTGAAGGGAATCCGCTTGCTGTATTGCCCGGAGGAAAGGGCGTTGCGTCAGGCGATTGGCTGTTTGTTGGCCGATGCGGGCATGACGATGTCCGATCTTTCGGGTGTCGTGCTCAGCGTCAACGGCAATGCGGATCATGATGCGCCTGCATTGGCGCTTTGCCGTGCTTTGTTTGCCGATGTGCCCCTGCTGCACTACAAACATTTGTTTGGTGAAAGCTATGCGGCGTCGGGTTTGGGTTTTTATGTGTCGGTGGCGTGCTTGGCTACAGCCAAAATACCCGATGCGCTGTATCTTGATCCGGCCAGGCGGAGCCATGTGGCGCCGAAGGCGCTTATGCTGTTTAACACTACGGACAATAAATGCTGTTCTTTGACGTTGCTATCTCAGGTTAAAACAGAATAAATCAGAATATGTTTATTAAAAAGCTTTTGATAATCAGTCTACAGTCTCTCTTCCTATGCGGGGGGCACACTTTTCTGAAATTAGCCTTGGCTTCCAAACAGGAGTTCAGCTTGTCCATGGCCTTCTTCAAATCCGTGTGTTCGAATTGGAGGTTTATGGTAAGTGGAATTTCGTTTTTCATTGCCGGCATGATGTGGGTGTATATATTGAAAGTGTTTCCTTTTCACCAGAGCATTCCCATGAGCGCCCTGGTATATGTGTTCTCACTGATTGCCTCCTTGCTTGTGTTTGGTGAGACAGTGCCGCTTGTGCGTTGGATAGGGATGTCGTTGATATTGGCTGGATGTCTGTTAATTATGAGTTGATGATTAAAAAGAGGACACTATGAGACACTTGTTTTTGGCATTGGGGACGCTGTTTGTTTTAGGCGCTTTGCAGGCACAACAAGGTGTGGAGTTGGAGGGGCGGCGTTGTAAGGAAACGATGGAGGCCATTGCTGTCTATACCCGTCAGGTGACTTCCATCCAATGCTCTTTTGTCCAGACAAAGCGGTCGAAAATGCTTAACAATGCCACTACAGCCACGGGCACAATGGAATACACCGCTCCCGACAAACTTGTTTGGGCCTATGCCACGCCGTTCAAATATGTCCTGAATATTGACGGCAACAATGTTGCTGTAACAGGAAAGGGCGCCGACAACAAAGGGGCCAACTACCAGGCGAAAGCCATGAGCCGCTTGATACTAGGTTGTGTCAATGGCAATCAGCTGTTTGATGAGCGTATGTTTTCCTATCGCATCTACGATGACGGCAAAAAGTATGCGGTGGCGCTTGTCCCTAAACGCAAGGAAATGCTTCGTGTTTTTCAGGAGATTGTAATCTGTTTTGACAAGAAAAGCCTGGTGGCGGAAAGCATAGTGTTGAAAGAGGGCTCGGGAGACAGCACCAGCATCCGTTTTGAAAATGTGAAAGTGAAATTGTAGTTTAAAATCAGGTTGTTGTGAAACTTATAGATACATTGTTTAAAATATGTTCTTGTGAACAAGACGCTCAGGGTGGATTTGCCGTTGTGGTGAAACCACAGTGTGACCATCCCATCTATAGCGGGCATTTTCCGGATAATCCCATTACTCCGGGAGTGTGCCTTGTGCAGTTGGCCAAGGAGTTGGCAAGTCATTGCTGGAAGCTGCCGTTGGAGATAAAGGGCATTAAGATGGTGAAATTCCTCAACATGCTGGTTCCGGACGAGAATGTCACAGCGACCTGTCTGTTGCGGTATGACAGCTTGACCGGCACGCTTCAGGCGGAGATAAGAAACAGTGAGATGGTCTATGCTAAAATGACATTGCTGTTGAAATGAAAATCTGTGTGCTGATTCCGACGTATAATAATGACCGCTCGGTGTGTGATGTCATTGACCGCATTTTGGCCGAGGGGGAGAAGGTTATTGTTGTGAACGACGGCAGCACAGACACCACCGGCACGAAACTGCTGCGTTATGAGGGCGATTCTCGGGTTGAAGTGGTGAGTTACACTTCCAATCGGGGGAAAGGCTATGCGTTGTGCCGTGGCTTTGAGAAGGCTATGGCGTCGGGTTTTGACTATGTGGTGACACTTGATGCGGACGGGCAGCATTTGCCGACGGATGTTCCGCGTCTGAAAAAGGCGCTTGTGCAGCTGCTTGAACAGAAGGCTCCGAAGCGTGGGGTTATGGTTGTGGGATGCCGTAATCTGAAGGCGGATGGCATGCCTGGGAGTAATACCTTTGCCAACCGTTTCTCCAATTTCTGGTTTTGTTTGCAGACACTTCATCGTTTGCCTGACACGCAGTCGGGATTCCGTATCTATGATTTGAAGCATTTGCCTGATATGCGCATGCTTACGGACAAATACGAGTGTGAGCTGGAACTGTTGGTTTATTCCGCCTGGCGCAGGGTGACGCTGGTGCCTGTTCCGGTGCAGGTGTACTATCCGCCCGAGGGTGAGCGGGTGTCGCATTTCCGCTTCTTTGCCGATTTCGCCCGTATTTCCCTGTTGAACACCGTGCTCTGCATCGCGGCCGTTTTCTACGGTTTGCCGGGTATGCTGATAAGAAAACTAATGGATTTGCGCAAATAAAGATGGCACATTTACTGCTCAACATATATGATTACCTTTCCAAACGCAAACCTTTGGCTGTGGCGCTGCTGCTGGCACTGTTGTTGTTGGGCGTTTTTTTGAGCCTCAGGTTGCGCTATGTGGAGGATGTCGCAGACTTCCTGCCGCAAAACGAAGCAAACCGTCGCTACACGTCGGTCTACAATAATTTGGGCGATCAGGGCGAGATTACGGTTATATTCCGGCTGGTTGACAGTTCGGCATGTTCTGGGGATTGGCAGCTGGCCTTGATGGATGCCGTGGATGTGTTCGGCCGGCAATGGGACAGTGTGGCTTCCGACGGCGCATTGGAAATGCCGGCACGCTGCCACAGCGATGACAGTCAGGTGTTCGACGCCATGGATTATATCCGTCAGCATGTGGCATTGTTCCTTACCGCCGAAGACTATCAGCGCATGGATTCCTTGCTGCGCCCCGGTTATGTGGACAGCTGCATGGGCAATATCAGGCAGCTGATGGCCTTCCCTTTGGGGAGCGTGGCCGTGGAGGCGATTGCCAACGACCCCTTGAATTTGTTTTCTCCGGCACTCAAGCGGCTTTCTCAACTGAGCGTTTCAGACCGGTTCAGTGTTGTTGACGGCTATGTTTTTGATGAGGAGGGCCGGGCCTATGCCTTCCTTACGTCTCCTTATCCGTCCAGCGACACAAAGAACAACAGCCGTGTCAGTGAGAAATTGGAGCAGGCCATGGACGGCACCATGAGCCAGTGCGGTGGTGTGTCCGTGTCGGCGGTGGGGGCGCCGCTGATAGCGGTCACCAATGCCCGTCAAATAAAGAAGGACAGTCTTGTTTCCATCCTCATGGCGGCCTTGCTGATAATGGGCATACTGATTTATGCCATGGGGCGTAAGCGCAATATCTTCTGGCTGGCTGCCTCGATTCTTTTCGGATGGCTTATGGCCTTGGCTGTCATTGCGCTCTTCAAAACGGAGATTTCCATTATTGTGATAGGTATAGGTTCGGTGCTGCTGGGCATCGCGGTCAATTATCCGCTGCATTTTCTTGATCATCTTTGCGACCATCCCGACCGTCGGTCGGCATTAAAGGATATGATTGATCCGCTGCTTACGGGCAATGTGACTACCGTCAGCGCTTTCGCATGTCTTTTGTTTGTCAAGGCCGAGGCGATGCGCGACTTGGGGCTTTTCGGGGCGTTGATGCTGGTGGGCACCATAGTGTTCGTGATGGTGTTTCTCCCGCTGCTGGCCAAGCCTGGAAGAAGGGGGACAAAGGCTGGGACAGGGGAGGAACGCTGCCCTGTGTGTGTGGCGAGGCGCAAAGGCATGGGCCGGGGAATGTCGCTGGCGCTGTTTCTGCTGGTGTGTGCGGTGACAGGTGTTTTGGGGTATTTCAGCACCCGCACCTCGTTTGATTCCGACTTGCGTCATATCAACTACATGACCGGGCAGCAACGCGCCGATTTGCAATTGCTGAACAATGCCTTGGAAGACAAAGGCGGATTGCTCTATATTGTTTCAGAGGACACTACGCTTGACGGGGCTTTGGCATCCAACGAGAGGGTTCTCGCATCGCATCGTGACGTTATCCGTCAGGCCAACGGCCCTGTGGGCATACTTCCTTCGATGGAGAGACAGCGGGAATCGTTGCGTGGGTGGAGTGAGTTCATGGGGCGGCATCCCGAATTGGCTGGCGAGGTCGTTTCCGCTGCCCGCAAGGCAGGTTTTGCCGAGGGGGCTTTTGATGACTTTCTGTCCCATTTGCGATGCGATTATGACCCGGTGCCGGTGGAAGAGATGGAGCGCTTGCAGGAAATGTGCGGGACGTATTTGCTGAAGGGTGACAGCACTGTGAGAGTGGTGACTTTCGCACGGGTTGATGAGGCTGGGGCAAGTGGTCTCAAGGAGGCGGTCAACAACGGTGGGGCGGCCAGTTTCGCATTTGACACGAGCGATGTGGGTTCCCATCTGGTGTCTGCCTTGAATGAGGATTTCAACTACATACTTTATGTGTGCGGTTTTGTGGTGTTCTTTTTCCTGTGGCTGTCATTGGGACGTCTGGAACTGGCCGTTTTGTCTTTTATTCCGTTGACGGTGGGCTGGTTGTGGATTCTTGGACTGATGGATATTTTCGCTGTCAAGTTCAATATTGTCAATATTATACTCGCCACTTTCATATTTGGCCAGGGGGATGACTATACGATTTTCATCACGGAGGGCTTGATGTATGAATATGCCTATGGCCAACGGAGACTGAAGGGCTACAGGCGTAGTGTCATCCTGTCTGCGCTGCTGATGTTTGTGGGTATCGGAGCGTTGATTTTTGCCAAGCATCCTGCCATGCGGTCGCTGGCCGAGGTGGCTGTCATTGGCATGGCTACGGTGCTGCTTATGGCCTGTTACCTGCCGCCTCTGATATTCCGTTGGCTCACGGAGAAGAAGGGGAAATTGCGTGAAGTTCCGATGACATTCAAGCGTATCGTTCTCACTTTTTGGATATTGCTGGTGTTCTTTGTCGCCGCTTTTGTGCTGGTTACGCCCTATACAGTGGTGTATGGACTGATAGGGAAGGATACCGAAACCAAGCGCTTGCGCTTCCATCGGCTGATAAGCTTCTTTGCCGGGTGGGCTGTCCGTCATTTGCCGGGAGTGAACTACCGCCTGACAAATCCTGCGGGTGAGGACTTTGAAAAACCGGCGGTGATTATTGCGAACCACCAGTCGCCCCTCGACTTGCTCTGTGTCCTCAGCCTGACCCCGAAAATGGTGATACTGACCAAGGATTGGGTGTGGAGAAATCCTGTTTACGGGATTATCATCCGCTATGCGGAGTTTTGTTCTGTCAGCAACGGCTATGAGAGCAACTTCTCGAAACTGCGCTCGTTGATGGAGCGTGGCTATTCGGTGATGGTGTTTCCGGAAGGCACACGTTCGCTTGACGGACGTGTGGCGCGCTTCCGCAAAGGGGCCTTCCAATTGGCGCAGCAGTGCGGCGCGGATATAGTGCCGGTTTATTTGCATGGGACCAATCATGTGATGTCCAAAGGGGACGGCATGCTCCGCGACGGATCCATTGATGTCAGGGTGGGGACGCGCATTCCTGCCGCTGACATGAAGGACGGTAATGTCCGAGAGATGGCTTCGCGTATAAGGGAGGAGTTTGTGAAACAATACGAAGCGTTCTGCCAAGAGTTGGAGGACGAGCATTATTTCCTGCCATTGGTGCGGTATCAGTATGTGTACAAGGGTCGCGATGTCGCGCGACGCAGTCGCCGTACCCTCAAGATGTGGTTGCAGGACAATTCGCTCGAAATGCCTGGACAGGGCGAAGTGCCTCTTCTGAAGGCATTGGCGCATCCAGACAGGCAATTCGAGTATGTCTTTCATGACGAAGACGATTTTTTGGTGGCCAGCCATTGTGCGGTCATGCCCCCCAATCTCCATTATCGTTTGGAGAAATCGGAACTGGAAGAAATGAAAGGAGGCGCAAAATGAACAGGAAGTGTGTTGTTATAGGCAGCGGCTTGGGCGGTCTTTCCATGGGTGTTGTCCTCTCGCGTAGCGGATACGAGGTGACGGTGCTTGAGCAGTCGAATCAGATTGGAGGCTGTCTGCAATGTTTTGAACGCGGTGACGCCAAATTTGAGACAGGAATGCACATGATCGGCAGTATGGATGAAGGCCAGGTCTTGTCACATTACCTGAATTTTTTGGGCATTAAGGACAAAATAGAGCTGTCCCGTCTTGACACCAATGCTTACGATATTGTGAAGCTGCATGGCGAAAACTTTTCTTTTGCCAATGGGCATGAGGCGATGGTTGAGCGTTTGGGCGCACGTTTCCCGAAAGAGAAGGACAATCTGGTCCGTTACTGGCAGCTGGTCGACCAGATTGCTGAAGCGACGCCCTATTATAGGTTGACGGGAATGAAACAGATAACGGACTATGACATTTCCCTTTTCACCCACAGCGTCAACGAAGTGCTTGATTCTGTCATCGGAGACCCCTTGTTGAAGGAGGTCCTTATGGGCAATATCGCGCTCTATGCGGCCCGTCGGGACCGCACACCCTTCTCTTCCCATGCCTTTATCAACGACTTCTATAACCGCAGCGCCTTCCGTATTGTAGGGGGCAGCGACAGCATAGTCAAGGCTCTTTCCGATGAAATAGAGGGGCATGGCGGTTCTATAAGGGTGCATAGCCGTGTGATACGGGCGCTTTGCAAGAATGGAGCGGTGGATGCGGTGGTCCTTGACAATGGGGAGATTATTCGCGGAGACCTCTTTATTTCAAGCATCCATCCTGCGTTGATGACGCAACTCTTTGTTGGCAAGGAGTTGCGACCGGCCTATATCCATCGCTTGCAGTCCATTGAAAACACTGTTTCGGTTTTTTCTCTCTTTGTCAAGTTCAGGCCCCATACGGTGCCTTATCTCAATTCCAACCATTATGTCTTTGTCAATGGCGGCCCATGGGACTTGGAGGATTATGATGACAACACTTGGCCGCGAGGCTACATCTACATGCACCGTTGCCATGAGAGGAATCCCCAGTACGCCGATACGGGTGTGATTATTGCCTATATGTCGGCAAACGAGCTTGCCAGATGGAGCGACACGCGAGTGGGGCGCCGCGGTGACGCCTACGAGGCGTTCAAACGTGAGAAGGCAGCCAAACTGCTGGCGGTGGTGGAGCGTGATTTTCCGGGAATCATCGCCAATATTGAGCGGCAATATACCGCATCTCCGCTTACGTACCGTGACTATACGCTTACTCCCGGAGGGGCAATGTATGGCATGGTCAAGGATGTCACCTTAGGCATTGGCGGGAGAGTGTCCTATCGCACCAAATTGCCGAATCTCTTTCTGGTCGGACAGAATATCAAGGCGCACGGCATTCTTGGCGTTCTTGTGAGCACGCTTGATGTCAGCTCCATTATTTTGGGCGAGGAGGAGGTGCGTCGCTCCATGCTTGAACGGAATGCCGCCTTGGGTCCCGCTTCCCCTTCTTTGCCGGACAAAAACACTGTCCTTGTCATGGGGGGCGGCTTGGGTGGTTTGGTGTGCGGCGCGTTGCTGGCCAAGGAAGGGCGGCGGGTGACGGTGCTGGAAAAGAACGGTACGGCCGGAGGCGGTCTGCTGTGCTTTCGTCGCCACGGAGTGAACTATCCCACCGGCATACATATTTTTGGAGGCTTTCGCCCCGGGGAGCAACTGTACAAGATTTGCAGTTACTTGGGCATCCTTGACAAGTTGCGGTTTGTGGACATCCATACGGACACTTACGACGAAGTGGTCAGCCTGACCCATAACCGCCGTTACCGTCTGCCCAAAGGGCGTGAGGCTTATATGGCCTTTCTTTGCGAGACATTTCCCCATGCGACGGAGGAAATACACAATTATATGGATGCGCTTTACCGTTTGGTGGAAGAGGAGGACTTGTTCTTTTTGCGTCCGCAAAACCATACGCCGTTCAACCATAGCAAAGAGTTCTTCTGGGCGGCGGACCAGTTTATCGCCCACTATATATCCGATCCTGAATTGCGGGAATTGTTCGGTTACCTGATACCGCTTTATGCGGGAGTGGCAAATGAGACACCGGCATACATACACGCTCTTATCAATATTTCTCATATTGAAGGCACTATGCAGTTTGCCGACGGCAGTCAGCAGTTTGCCGATGCGTTGATGGGTGTTATCGAGGCGGGGGGCGGCAAGGTGCTGTGCGGTGAGAAAATCACATCCTTCGCTATCAATGATGAACGTTGTATACGCGAGGTGTCCACCTCCAATGGCCACACCTATACTGCCGACACTTTCGTTAGCGATATACCGGTCACGGAACTTATCGGCATCGCCCCTCAGGGCGCGTTCCCTCGCTCGTTTCGCAATCGCATGGCGGAAGCCCCCAACAGTTATTCGTCTTTCAAAGTGTATCTTCGCCTGAAGGATGGGGAGGTTCCCTTCACCCATTCCACGACCTTCTGTTCCAAGGGAGAACGCAATGTCTGGAATCAGTTCGATGGGGGGGAGGCCGTATGGCCGCAACTGATGATGTTTATTGCCCATCCGGACAGCACGGGCCGTTTTGTACAGGCAATCACTATCATCAGTCCCATGTTGTTCGACTATGTCCGTCAGTGGGAGCACACCACTGTTGGGCATCGCGGGGACGATTATCTCGAATGGAAGCGTCTCAAGACAGAACAGCTGATAGACTTTCTTGACAGGGTGGAGCCCGGCATCCGTCGTCACATAGATGCTGTAGAGGCTTCATCACCCCTTACCATCCGTGATTATTACGGGAACAGGGAGGGCTTTATGTTTGGCCTTCATCGTGACGTCAACCATATCATGCGGTCGCAATTATCAATAAACACTAAACTTAAGAATCTCTTTCTGACAGGACAATGGGTGAATATCCATGGCCTTTGCGGTGTGTCCCTGTCGGCGGTCTCTACAGTGGAGACTGTTTTGAACGACAGTATGTTGCGCACACGTATCCGTCATTCGTCAGAAGTATAAAGTCAGATGCAATATGGACTCGATTAAACTGAAACTGATTTATCCAAAGTGGAAAAAGCTTCCAGGGCAGACCACTTTTAATTTGCCTCCTCACGGGCCAGTGGCCTTTGCCGCCACACTGCCCGATTATGTGGATATAGATTTTGTGGATGAGAATGTGGAGGATCTCAATTTTGACGATGCTTGTGATGTGGTGGCGCTTTCCACCATGCTCTCCTCCCAAGTGAAGCGTGCTTGGGAGATTGCCGATGAATACCACAAACGGGGCAAGAAGGTGCTTGCCGGAGGCATCAGCGCCATGCTGCATGCCGAGGAGTTTGTCAACCACGTGGACAGTCTTTTTCTTGGGGAGAGTGAAGGACGTTCCGAACAGGTGATTCTCGATTGGAAGAACGACTGTCTCAAGAAAGTGTATAACTATATGGGTAACATGCCTCCCATTGAGATGGTCGGTCCCTGTCGGCGGGACTTGTACAAACGCGACCTTTACAATCACAAGGGGGTCCAAATGGTTGATCTTTTCCATGCTTCGCGCGGTTGTCGCTTTTCATGCTATCCCTGTGCGGTTTCTTACCTCGGCGGTCGCAAATTCCGTCCGCGTCCCATTGACAAGGTGGTCGAGGACATGGCTTCCATAGACAACAACCGTCTCTTTATTGTCGATAACTCGCTTGCGCAGGATAAGGAGTGGGAAAAGGAGCTTTTCCGGGCCATTGCCCCGCTCAAGAAAAAATGGATATCCCATACCATTGAGGATGACCCTGAAGTTCTTGACCTTGCAGCCAAAGCCGGAGCATGGTATGTTTATCAGGCGGTCTACGACACTTCCGAGTACATCAAGGAACGTGTCAAACGTTATCACGACTACGGCATCGGAGTGGAGGGCACCATTCTTCTCGGCCTTGATAACCAAACGGTGGATGACTGTAAGCGTCTCGTTGATTTTTTGGGTGAAATTGATCTTGACCTTGCAGAGTTCACCATCATGACGCCGTTCCCGCACACCAAGGCCTATGATGACTATCTCCGCCAGGGGCGTATCTTCGATTTTGACTGGAACCATTATAATGCGGGCCAGGTGGTGTTCCAGCCCGCTCAGATGACGCCGGAAGAACTACAGGATGTCTATGACTATGCATGGAAGAGCTTCTATGCTTCCGAAACACAGGAGTCCAAGATGTTTCGCCTCTTTTGCAATGTGGCGCTGCGCGAAATGGAAGAAGGCACGTATCGTCCGCGCAATCGCGTTCTCGCCAACAAATCTTTTGGCAAGCAAGTGGTGCGCAACATTAAACAGGGACATTAACTTTTCGAAAACAGATCCAATGAAGGTATCAGAAGATTATTACGATGAGGTGTTTGAGTTCAAGGGACAATGGGATGTTCCTTCGACTTGCGGACTGAAAATCAAGTCTATCAACGGCAAGACCCATGTTATTGTCACGGAGCTCTATCAGGATAATCCCGGCACGTCGGTCACCTATGCCGGTCGTTCGCTGGCAGAGCAGGTGTGTGAGCGCAAGGGCTTGCATATTGATGATATTGTTTACATTGAGTGCAATCCTGACACCCATTCCAAGTTGTCGTTCTATGATGAGGAGTTTTTTGAGGTGGATTACAATGCGGACCCCCAGCATCGTTACCGCCGATTGTCCGATGAGGAGGTGAAAACACTTAAGCAATGAAACGGACGCGAAGACTTTTGATGGTTTTTTACTGCTGTTTGCCCTTGGCGTTGGCCGCGCAGATGGTGTCCGTCCAGGGTGGCGGGGAACGCTATGCCTTGTGGGGGGATTCTACAGGCTCCCATGTGCGGCAGGCCACAATCACACCTTTTCTGACCGATGTCACCTCCACGGCTGTCATCGTTTTTCCCGGCGGCAGCTATTTCTGGCTTGCCGGTAAAGAAGAGGGGGATGATGTGGGAAGCTGGCTTCAACAGCAAGGGCTTAACGCTTTTGTGGTGCGCTACCGTGTGCCGGGGTGGTGGAGCTGGTTTTCACACAACAGGCTCTTTGTTCGCGGCAAGCGCCATCCCGACATGTACGGCGACGGTCAGCAAGCGCTGCGTTGGGTTTTTGAACATGCTGCGCAATTCGGCATCGATACAAGCAAGGTGGGTATGATGGGATTCAGTGCGGGCGGCCATCTGGTGGCTTATCAGGCCTGCTGTGGCGATCCGTGGCGTCCCGCTTTTGCGGCATCCGTCTATCCGGTGGTTACCATGTCGGAACCTTGCGTGCACCAGCGTTCGCGTCGTGGATTGCTTGGAGAACGGTGGCGGCGCGAGGCCGACCTTTGCGACCAGCTTTCCGTTGAACGCCATGTGCCAGCCGACTGTCCGCCGATGTTTCTTGTCGCCTGTGATGACGACCCCGTTGTCAATCCCCGCAACGCCCAACTTCTCGACAGCGCTTTGACGGTGCAGTCCATCCCGCATCGCTATATACGTTATCGCACCGGTGGCCACGGCTTTGGTGTCAGTGAAACAAAAGGGTCCTCCGAATCCCGCCAGTGGAAATATGCTTTCCTGGAGTGGCTCAAGGGGATGCATTATCTATAATTCTGTCCGCATCGAATACTGTCGGTTCCAATCATTTTTGTTATGAAAGAAGAAGATATTGAATACCAGTCCATAGAATCCATAAAAGCCTATCAGGAAGCGCTCCTTGTCCGGGCATTGGACTATTTGCAGCGACATTCGCCATATTACCAGCGTTTGTTCAAGAGCTATCGCATTGACGTCTCCAAAATCAGGCATCTTGAAGACCTCGCCAAAATCCCTTTTACAGAAAAGAAAGACCTTCAGCTTTTCAACAGTGATTTCCTTTGCTGTCCCAAAGAAAAGGTGATTGACTACATCACCACCTCGGGAACCCTTGGCGATCCCGTGACGTTTGGTTGCACGGAACGGGACTTGCAGCGGCTTGCCTACAATGAGAAGAAAAGTTTCGCCTGCGCCGGTTTGCATCCGGGTGACATTGTTCAGCTGATGACGACCCTTGACAAACGCTTCATGGCCGGGCTGGCCTATTTTCTCGGCATCCGTGAGCTTGGAGCCTCCGTCATTCGTGTCGGCAACGGCATTCCCGAACTCCAGTGGGACACCATTCGTCGCATCCGGCCCGATACGATCATGTGTGTCCCTTCCTTCATTCTCAAACTGATTCAGTATGCGGAAGAGCACAACATCGACTACCGTGGCAGCAGTATCCGCCGTATCATAGGCATAGGCGAGGGGCTTCGCAACCAGGATTTCAGCCTGAACCTGCTCGGTTCCCGCATTAAGGAAAAATGGGATGTGCAACTTTTTGCCACCTATTCCTCCACCGAGATGGGAGCCACCTTCAGCGAATGCCCTTATGGCCGCGGAGGGCATGTGCATCCGGAACTCATTATTGTGGAAATCATCGGCGATGACGACATGCCCGTCCCTGACGGCGAGTCGGGGGAGGTGGTGGTGACCACGCTTGGTGTCGAGGGCATGCCGCTGCTTCGCTTTCGCACAGGAGACATAGCCTCCAAGTGTGTGGACCAGTGTCTCTGCGGTCGCAACTCTTACCGCCTTACGCCCCTCATCGGCCGTAAGAACAACATGATCAAGTTTAAAGGAACCACCCTTTACCCGCCGGCGATAAACGATGTGCTTGACAACACCGACTATGTGGCCAATTATGTCATAGAGGTTTCCACCAACAGTACCGGCACCGAAGATGTGAAAGTGAAGATAGGTCTTCGCGAAGGTTATACGGATAGCGTGGTGAAGGAGCTCAAGGATTCCTTCCGTTCGCGTATTCGCGTGGCGCCAGAGGTGGAGGTGCTTCCTGTGGAGATGGTGCAGCGGATCAATTTCCCTGCTAACAGCCGCAAGCCGGTCAAATTCATCGATCTCCGCAAAAAACAAGTGTGCGGTGATTCAGAACAAAATAATTCATGAAATAGAAAAGAAAAAAAAATAGAAACGTATCCGATATTTGTTTATTTTTGCGCTCACGATTTGTAGTAACAGATAACTGATCCGGGACTTCGGAGGTTTTTGTCACAAGTGGGTTGAAAAGGTAACAGACAGAAGGCCCGTAAACAGAATGGAAGATTTAATTTTAACGTTAAAGCAGGAAATTATAGGAGTTTTGAACCTGGAAGAGGTTGGTCCTGAAGATATTGACGAAAATGCGCCGCTGTTTGGAGGTGATTTGGGCTTGGACTCTATTGATGTGCTGGAATTGATTGCCTTGATGCAGAAAAAGTATAATATCAATATCACAGACCCTAACCAAGGTGAAAAAATTTTCAAGTCCGTCCGTTCAATGGCAGAATATATAGAACGGGAAACTGTTGAAAACAAATAAAGCAGACGATAGGGGCTTCTGTTTCCCGGAAAGGCGGACATGGGGGTTCCGGCAGAAAAATCGATAATTGTTGAATCCGTCATGATTTCCGGCTATCCGAATGATAGGAAAAAGAATTGCGAGACAGGTGTTTTGGGCAACATGCTGGCGTGGCATGGGTATGAAATAAGCGAGGGGATGCTGTTCGGCATAGGTTCAGGTCTGTATTTCATGTATTCGCCGATTCTTGCCGTGTCGGGCACGATTTACCCCTTGTTGAGACTTCCGCCTGTGGAGATTGTCAAAAGGGCGGCGGAAAGGCTGCATCTGAATGTGCGGGTCAAAAGTTTCGGCAACAACAGGGACAGCGCCACCATCGCTCTTGAACGTCTCCTTGAAAAAAACATTCCTGTCGGGGTGGTTGTCAATGTGAAAGGTTTGCCCTATTTCAATGTGTCGGGTGTGGAGAGTGATTTTAATGGTCATATCGTGGCCGTCATAGGCAAAGAGGGCACTGACTATATCCTTGCGGACACAGACAGCAGGCTGTCTTCCGATGATTATGTCCGTGCCGGGGAGAGTATCATGCGTGAAATCCGTTTTGCTCCCGGCATAGCCGCTCCGCATGGCAAAATGTTTTGGCTGGACCCTTCGTCTGACTACGCTTCGCAATCCAAGTTCTTAAAGACCGCGGTGGTGTCCGGACTTAAAGAAACGTGCAATAAGTTTTTGCGGGTGCCGCTTCCCGGTTATGGCGTAAAAGGGCTGCATGCGTTTGCCAAAGACATCAGAAAATGGGAGGAGCGTTATTCCTTCAGGCAGATCGCGTATGTCCTGATGTGGTATTACCGGCTGATAGAAAGGGCCGGGACGGGAGGATCGGGATACCGGTATATATACCTTGATTTTTTGAAAGAGGCCGCTACGCTTTTTGAAAGCGATGTGCTGCAAGACAGTACGGATACGATGGCCATGTCTGCGGAGCATTGGAGACTTTTCTGTCTCGAATGCCGGCGTTTCATAAGAAACCCTGAAAACACGTCGCTGAAAACAATGGCCGATATTATGGATCAGATAGGAGCATATGAATGCGAGACATTTTACAGGATTAAAAAGGGTTTTGTCAGCCGTTGGGAATGAGCCCTGCGTCGATATGCCGCAGAGAATATTTGATTTGCTGGCATATTACACCACGCATTACGGCCACAAAGACTGCCTGTTTGCCCACAAAGAAAAAGGCGTATGGGTTAAGTGCAGCGGCCAGTGGGTGATAGAGACAACGGATGCCGTCAGCATGGCGCTGATTCAAATGGGGGTGCAAAAAGGGGACAGGGTGGCCCTCATGATTGACAGCGGCCCCCAATGGAATGTGATAGACTTTGGCATACAGCAGCTTGGGGCGATTGTTGTACCGATACACCTGAATATAGGGCGGGACGGTTTGGCGCATATTCTTTCCCATTGTCATCCCAAAGCCATTTTTGTCAGGGATGGGAGTTTGATCCGTCATACACTGGACATCATTCGCCCGATCATCCCCCAAGACAGGATCATTTCCATGGCCCCTGCCGAAGATTTTCTCCCATTCGACACTTTCCTCCGTACAGGCCAAAACAGGCCTGATTTGCGGGAGGCGTTGGAAAAGGCGGAAGGGGAGGTCTTGCCGGATGATACGGCGTCCATTATTTACACCTCCGGCACATCCGGTGTGCCCAAGGGGGTGATGCTAAGCCATGGCAACATCATGAGCAATATCGCCCATTATGTGAACGATGTGCCCCGTATTGACCGGAGTGTCAGCCATCTTCCTTTATCGCATATTTTTGAGCGTTCCGTACAATACGCCCGCATTTATTGCGGCATTGAAATCTGTTACGCCGAAAGCAAGGCAAGCATTGTTCGGGATGTTATAGAGTTGAAAGCCAATAGTTTTTCTACGGTTCCAAGGGTCTTGGAACGGATGTATGACTATGTCGTGCAAAAGGGGGAGACGCTGAAGGGTGTCAAAAAAAGGCTGTTCCAATGGGCCGTCAGGCTTGCGGACAATTTTGATGAAACCGGAAAGCACAGCAATGCCCTGTATCGTTGTAAAATGGCCCTGGCCGACCATTGGGTGTACAAAGACATCCGGGAAATGTTTGGAGGTAATCTGGTGTTTATAAATTCCGGAGGGGCTTTGCTTCATCCGCATCTTGTCAAGTTTTTCACGGCTATAGGGATCCCTGTCGGAATAGGATACGGCCTGACGGAGACTTCCCCGACGATAAGCAGCACCAGGCTGACCCAGGGACTGGTAAAGGCCGGTGCCGTGGGGCATCCGTGTCGCAACTTGGATGTGAAAATAGATGAAGCGACCAACGAGATACTGGTCAAGGGGCCTTCTGTGATGAAGGGCTATTTCATGGACGAGGAGAAAACGCGATTGGCGTTTGACGAAGAAGGCTACTTTCATACCGGAGACAAAGGATGGATAGACAGCGATGGCTTTTTGTTTTTAACCGGGCGCATAAAGGATATTTTTAAGACCTCCATGGGAAAATACATCGTTCCGGAGGCGATAGAGAACAAATTATGCGAATCGGCATATATAAGCAACGCCATGGTGACAGGAGAGGGACAGCGGTTTGCGGCAGCACTTGTTGTTCCTGATTTCCAGCAGCTTAAATTGTGGTGCCGCCAACAAGGAATCACTTTTTGCAGCGTGGAAGAGATGTTGGGGGACAAAAGAGTGCAAAAACTTATTGAAGACGACGTTTCCGCCTGTAACAACACCTTGGGAAGCACGGAACGGGTGCAACGGATCAGGCTGCTTGACCATGAATGGACCGTGGAAAGCGGAGAATTGACACCCAGCTTCAAAATCCGCCGCAATGTGATTCAGGAGAACAATAAGGAATTGATCAAGTCCCTTTTTGACTGATACTAAATTTTCTTTTTTGCCACAATGGATACGGCGGTGCAGGCGACTGTCAGTGCAAGGAGCAACAGGCAGTTGGGTAGGACAGACCTTATGCCCCCGTCCCTTAAAATGACATTATAGAAGGCTTCAATGCCCCAATTTAAAGGGGAAAGCACACTGACCGCCTTTAAAAAAGGAGGCATTAGAAAGGTCGGCACCCAAATTCCACCAACGGCAGACAGCACCACTACCGTCACTGCTCCCAACACGGAAGCCTGTTGGTGCGTTGAGGCAAATGTTCCAAGCGTCAGTCCTATGCCGATGGCCGCCAGGGCACAGAAAAAGACGATCATCAGGCAAAGGGCGAATGCCCCGTGCATGCTGAAGACGGGCAGTCCCACCAAAGGGAACAAGAGTTTCCCCATCATCATGACAAGCAAAAACTGTAGCACGCACACGCATTCATATACGACAATTTTACTCATAAGATAGGTGGAATAGGGACAGGTCATCGCCATCAGGCGGGAGAAGCTTCCATCCTGACGTTCTTTGATAATGCCTCCGGAAAGCGATATCACGATAAAGAAAATGGCGAACAGTGTCCATGCCGGCACATTATGCTCTGTAACATTTATATTGGTCCTGAAAGCGTCTTTGGAATACGCGATTTCGTCTATACTGATGGGTTTTAAGTCTGGTGGCGGCGCCATGCTGTCGGTCGGGAAGGGGGAGAATTCCTGCGCTGTCTCCGAAATGGTGGAGAGCAGCGCTTTTTTTTCGATATGGTTTGACGCTTCGCGAAGATAGCACATCATTGTGGTGCGGAAAGTGTTGTTTACGGTAGGGTCGATAAAAACTTTTAAAGAGGACAGAGTGTCCGTCTGAGGGGTGGAGCCTAATCCCAACATTTCGGACAGGCTCGACTCGATTTCATTGCGCACCATAGACGAGATGTTCTCGGGAATATACACTCCGATGAGAAAAGAGCCTTCCTTGACAGCCTGTTGCACCTCTGATGCGGTTTGGGTGGAATCTGCCAGCGTGACATCAAACAAATCCTGTCGTTGCAGTTCGCTGATTATTTCCCGGCCCATCTCATCCCTGTCCTTGTCAAGAATCAGAACGGAGACTGTTTTTTTGGATGAATTTTCGACAGCTCCGTCCTGTATGCCGGTCATGACCAGCACCAGTACCATGGGCATGGCGAAAAGAAACAGCAAGCCGGCTTTGTCCCGGACAAGCAGCAGCAAATCTTTATAAAGCAATGCGGCAAATTTTCTCATAGGTTCAATCCTCCATCGTTCGAAGTTCTTTTCCTGTCAGCTCAAGATACACCGATTTTAGGTCATGGCATTCGGGGAATCGTCGGGCAAGCGCTTCGGGGCTGTCCGCGGCCACCAGTTTTCCGCCGTCAATAATGCCCACCCGGGTGCATAAATGTTCCGCCTCTTCCATGTCGTGCGAGGTGTAGAGAATGGTCGTCCCATGGCTGTTAAGTGTTTTCAAATACTCCAAAATGACTACTTTTGACTGCACGTCAATTCCTACGGTTGGTTCGTCAAGAATCAGCAAGTCAGGGTTGTGCAATATTCCGACCATCAGGTTTAAACTTCGCTTCATGCCTCCGGAAAAAGAAGCCGCTTTTTTGTCACGGAATTTTTCAAGACCAAAAAGATCCAGCAGCTTTCCAATGCGGTTAGTCAATTCCGGACGGGAGATTCCGTATACCGAACCGAAAACCGACAGGTTCTCATAGGCGGTCAGTTCGGGGTAGATGGCTATGCTTTGCGGCACGAACCCCACCCTCCGCATGGTGTTTTTTCTGTCGGATGCGACAGGTTTGCCGAATATTTCAATGTTTCCGGAATCTTGTTTCAAAAGTCCGGCAAGAATGTTGACAGTGGTCGTTTTTCCGGCCCCGTTGGGGCCGAGAAACCCATAAATCTCGCCTTGTCCAATGGTGAGGTCAAGTCCGGTAAGGACTTCTTTGTTGCCATTAGGATAGGTTTTCCTGAGTTTTTCTATACGCAGTATGGTTGTTGCCATTTTCTTAGAAGTTTCCGTCGTTGGTTATTGTTCCGAGCAGCGTGTCGATTTCTTTCATTTCTTTAGGCTTGAAGAGGCGTAATGTCCAATAGTGGATGTTGTGCGCTAAGGAGAGAAGGAAACTCCCTATAAACCGGGATATTGCCGCTCCCAGCAGCTGAATCGCCACGGCGGCAAGGCCCCACCATGCGCCTATGGCGATAATCCGGTTCATCCACAGGCCTTCCCCAAAGGTGATGGCAAGTCCGATGGCGATGCAATAGGCTATTGAGCCTAAGTAACGCAGGATAAAGTTGAAGGAGTTTTTGAATTGGGGGTCGATGCGCATTTTTTTGAAGATGAGATGGGTGGGGATCAGTGGAAAGGGGTAGCACAGCAAGCAGAAGAGCAGGGGCCTGCCGATGGCAGGAAAGAGCGCCGCCAGGGTGACAACTACGGCAAGGCTTAGCGAAAGTCCAAACGTGGCGGGGAGGCTGAGACGCTCCGAAGGAAACTGGACATCTATGTTCAATTTCCGGCACAGCTTTTCATACTGTTGCACACAGGGAAGGATTCTTTCGAATTTGTCAGCTGCTGTTGTCTCCATCAAGTCCAGTTGGCGTGCGATTTTTTGCCGCGTCACAAAACAATTCCAGGCTGTTTTTCCCAAACCCTCCCCGCTTCTCCTTTTTTTGTTTAAAATGTTACAAAGGGTGTAAATCTCTTCGTAGTGCCCCTTGCTGTGTATATCAAGCATTAAAGAGCTTAGCCTTTCCGAGAGGGTGTCTCGCATCTTGTTGAGAGCCAACGCTTCATCTTCGGCATAAACCTTCATGAAAGACGGTACGGCCATCGGGGTGCCAATGTTCACCACCAAATTGCCGTAGGGCTGTTCGTAGGTGTCGTAGTCAATGCCGACAGGCACAATGAAAAGCGGTTTGTCATGAAGGGCTTGCTGTGTTATGCAGGCGATGCGGAACATCCCTTTGCCAAGCGGCAGTAATTGGTGGCGGTTGTTGTGCCGTCCTTCGGCCATAAGGCACAGCGGCGTCCCGTCCAGTAACGCTTGTCGGCAAAGGTTGAAAATGTGGAAATTTTGGGAAAGTTTTCCCATGCCGTCACGAGTGCGGTAGATGGGCAGAATTCTGAGAAAAGAGTGGGTTTTAAGCACTGCCTTTTTGGAAAAGATGTCGGCACGTGTCAGAAAAACAGGCGGTTTGGGTGCGACAGGGAGCATCACAAACGCATCCATAAGGGTCTGTTGGTGGCATGGTGCCAGCATATAAGGGGCTTCCCGGGGAATGTTTTCTGTGCCGTGGATGTGAAAACACCGGTAATGGCAGCGGATGCCGAACTTGAAAACCGGCATGAAAAGCGTATAAAGAAAATTACTGCGCTGAACTTTCAGCGTGTCATCCGTATCGTGTTTCAGCCGTTGCATCAAACAAAAACCAAAAATGTTTAAGTTGTCTTTTTAACTAAAGTTTCACCACTTTTCCGGACCTTGGGAATATCCAAAGGTCCAAATATACAAAAGTAGTACAAAAAAAGACATGGGCTGTTCTGTGGGTGAAAAAAAAGTCCGCTTGTCCGTATATGAAAAATCATTATTTTTGCAGTGGAAAGTGACTTGCTTATGCGAAAACACATCTTAATGATAATTAGTATGCTGCTGTTCGCGGCGGCGGGGAGCGCGCAGTCCATTGCCCTGCTGAAATACCGTGGCGGCGGGGACTGGTACGCCAACCCGACCTCTTTGCCCAATCTGGTGGCCTTCTGCAACCGTCAGCTGGGCATGCGGCTGAAGACGGAGGTGCCGGTGGTGGAGGCGGGTAGCCGGGAGCTGTTCAACTACCCGCTGGTGCACATGACCGGCCACGGCAACGTGGTGTTTTCCGACGAGGAGGCACGCAACCTGCGCACCTACCTGCTGTCCGGCGGTTTCCTGCACGTGGATGACAATTACGGCTTGAGCCCTTATATCCGCAGGGAAATGAAGAAGGTTTTTCCGGAACTGGAGTTTGTGGAGCTGCCGTTCTCGCACCCCATTTTCCATCAGAAATACGCATTTTCCAACGGCCTGCCGAAAATTCACGAGCACGACGCCAAGCCGCCCCAGGCCTTCGGTTTGGTGTACGAAGGGCGTCTGGTGTGTCTGTTCACCTACGAGTGCGACCTCGGCGACGGCTGGGAGGACACCGCTGTCCACCACGATTCGGAGGAGCTGCACCGCAAGGCCTTGGAAATGGGCGCCAATATCGTGCAATACGTTTTCACCAAATAAAACGCGATGGAAAAAATCCGATTGGACAAATGGCTTTGGGATGTCCGCCTGTTCAAGACACGTTCGCTGGCTGCGGACGCCTGCAACGCGGGCAAAGTGAAGGCGGACGGCAACAACTGCAAGCCTTCCCGCGAACTCAAGGAGGGGGAGGTGCTGCAAGTGCGCATCGGCTCCCTGAACAAGACGGTGCGGGTGCTGGATGCGCCCAAGTCCCGCATTCCCGCTGCGAGGGTGCCGGAGTTTTACGAGGATCTTACCCCGGATGAGGAATATGAGCGCGTGCGTATCGCCCGCATGCAGACGGAGTTCCGCGATGCCGGCACGGGAAGGCCCACCAAGCGGGATCGCCGCCGCATGGATTTTCTGAAGGATTTGCTGCGGGAGGAGGGGGAGTAGCTTCCTTTCGTCTTCTTTTTCTTTCAGGTACGGGCTTCCTGCGGGGCCTGCGTTGATTTTTTTTGCGGCCTACGGAGGGCGGATGCCTGTTTTTTTTGTACCTTTGCATCTTCAGAAACACAGAATCCGCATGAGTAATGTTGTAGCCTTGATAGGGCGTCCCAATACCGGAAAGTCCACCTTGTTCAACCGCTTGGTGAAAGCGCGTCAGGCCATTGTGGACAGCGTGGCCGGTGTGACCCGGGACAGGAACTACGGTTTGTCCGAATGGAACGGGGTGCCGTTTTCCGTCATAGACACCGGTGGGTATGTGTCCGATTCTTCGGATATTTATGAGGAGGAGATCCAAAAGCAGGTGCAGCTGGCCATTGAAGAGGCCGATGTCATTCTTTTTCTCGTGGACGGGCGCGAAGGCCTGACCTCCATGGATGAGGACATTGCCGCCCTGCTGCGTCCCTGCCGCAAACCGGTGTTTTTAGTGGTGAACAAAATCGACTCTTCCGCCAATTACGCGGATCAGATGGAATTCTACGCATTGGGAGTCAGTGTCTTGTATCCCATATCCGCCATCACGGGCAGCGGTACGGGGGATTTGCTGGACGAGGTGGTCAAACACTGCACGCCGGACATTGAAACCGAGATTCCGGATGATTTGCCCAAACTCACCTTCATCGGCCGCCCGAATGTGGGGAAATCCTCCATCATCAACATGCTGCTGGGGAAGGACCGCAACATTGTGACGCCTTTGGCGGGCACGACGCGGGACAGCATCTATTCGCACTACAAGGGTTTCGGCTATGAGTTTTACCTGGTGGACACCGCCGGTTTGCGCAAAAAGCGGAAAGTGGAGGAGGATGTGGAGTTCTATTCCGTGATGCGCACGGTGCGTGCCGTGGAGAACAGCGACGTGTGCATCGTGATGTGCGATGCGGCCAACGGTTTCGAGGCGCAGGACTTGAACGTGCTCAGCCTGGCGCAGCGGAACAAGAAGGGCATTGTGCTGGTGGTGAACAAATGGGATTTGATTGCCAAGGAGTCCAACACCCACCTGGCTTTTGAGAAAAACATCCGGGAGCGCATCGCGCCCAACAACGACATTCCGGTGCTCTTCACCTCCGTGTTGAGAAAGCAGCGGATACTGAATGTGCTGGAAAGTGCCATGCAGGTGTACACCAACTTGGGCCGCCGCATCCCGACTTCGGAGCTGAACGAAACGCTGAAGCCGGTCATCGACGACAACCCGCCTCCCATTGTCAAGGACAAGGTGGTGCGCATCAAATACATCACCCAGCTGCCCACCCCGACCCCCGCCTTTGTGTTTTTCTGCAACCTGCCGCAGTACATCCGGGAGGATTACCGCCGCTTTCTGGAGAACAAAATCCGGAAGTGCTGGGATTTCAAAGGGGTGCCTGTGGAAGTCTTTTTCCGAAAAAAATAAGCATGAAAATCAAATTACTGATTCTGACAGCCTTTTTGTCCGCAGGCTTTTGTTCCTGCCGTCCCGGCCAGCCGCTGATGGACGAGACCGTTTCCTTCCCCAATCACGCATGGAACCGCTTCCGTGTGCTCAGCTTCCATCCGGAGCTCCCCAAAGAGGACGGCTGCTACGATGTGAAGGTGCGCATTGTCGTTTCGGACGATTTCGCCTTTTCCGAAGTGCCCATTCACACGGTGCTCAAATCCCCTGACGGGCAGGTGAATGTGATGCGAAAAGTGGTGGGCGTGCGCAAGGCGGACGGCAGCCACGAGGGCACGGTCTTCGGTGACAGCTGGACCGTGGAGAAAACCATTTATTCCCAACGCAAATTTTCCCAAAAGGGAACCTATACTTTTGAGGTTCAGCAAATGACCCAATATTATGATTTGAACGGTATCGAAGCGGTATCGTGTGTCATTCTTCCAACCAAAGCTTCTTGAACATGAAAATCGTAGCAGTAGAACCCATAGGCATGTCGCCGGAACTGGCGCAGCGGCTGGCCGCGGAAATGCAGGCCGCCGGGCATTCGTTTGTCTTTTATCCCGACCGCAGGGAGGATGCCGACAGCTTGCGGGCACGCATGGCCGACGCCGACATCGCCATCATTTCCAACATTCCGCTTCCCGAAGCCGTGCTTTCCGCCTGTCCTAAGCTGAAATACATCGCCTTGGCCTTTACGGGCAAGGACCATATCGACGAGGCCTATTGCAAGGCGCACGGCATTCGCATCCAGAATGCCGCCGGTTACGCCACCCGTGCGGTGGCGGAGCTGGCCGTCGGGCTGATGCTGGACGTGCTGCGCCGCGTGACCGCTTTGGATGCGGATACGCGCCAGGGCGGCACCCGCGCCCAATTTTTGGGCCGCGAGCTGTACGGGAAAACCGTCGGGATTGTCGGGACGGGGGCTATCGGCACCTACACGGCCCGGCTGTTGCAGGCCTTCGGCTGCAACCTCATCGCCTATAACCGTTCCGAACATGCGGAAATACGGGCCATGGGCATCCCTTACCTGCCTTTGGAGCGCTTGATGGCGGAGGCGGATATCGTGTCCGTCCACCTTCCCCTGACCCCGGAAACCTGTCATTTGTTGTCCAGGGAAAGGCTGGCCTTGTGCAAGCCTTCCGCCATACTCGTCAATACCGCCAGAGGGAATGTGGTGGACCAGCAGGCTTTGGCCGAGGCTTTGCGCGAGGGGCGCATCGCCGGTGCGGGCTTGGATGTGTACGAAAAAGAACCGCCGCTTCCGGCGGATCATCCGCTGCTGCACGCGCCGAACGTGGTGCTGGTTCCGCATGTCGGGTATGCCACCCGGGAGGCGTTTGACAGCCGCATCGGCATAGTGTGGGACGGTATTCGGGCCTATCTGAAGGAGGCGGCGAATGCGTAAAGGGCTGTGTCTGCTGTTGGGCGGCCTGATGTTGGGGTCGCTGTCCCTTACGGCGCAAAACAAGTTGCATGTCACGGAATCCGACACCCTTTGCGGCGAGGAGGCCGAAGTGCAGATTCGCAGGATGTGGGAAGAGATGCAGCAGTCCTGGTACGCGCGCATCGTGGAGTATCAGGTGCATTCCCAGCTCTGCCTGCCGGAGGTGGTGAGGGATTCCGTAAGCGAGGATTCCCTGAACGTGGCCCGTCTGGAGGCTTTGCTGAACACCACGGTTTTTCCCATGGTCTACAACGAGGAAATCAAGCGTTACATTAATTTATACACCAAGGGCTTGAAATCCATGCCCCTGATTCTGGCCCGCGCCCAGCGTTTCTTCCCCTTTTTCGAGGAGGTGCTGGACAAATACGGGGTTCCATTGGAACTGAAGTACTTGGCGGTCATAGAGTCCGCCCTCCGTCCGGAGGCGGTTTCCCGTGCGGGAGCCGTTGGCTTGTGGCAGTTCATCTACGGCACCGGCAAGCTGTACGGCCTGGAGGTGACCACCTTCGTGGACGACCGCATGGACCCGGCCAAGGCGACGGATGCGGCGGCACGCCACCTTTACGATTTGAGTGAAATGTTCGACGGGAACTGGCCTTTGGCCCTGGCAGCCTACAACTGCGGTCCCGGCAATGTGATGAAAGCCATCAAAAGGGCGGGGGGAGCACAGGATTTCTGGCAGATTTACAATTATTTGCCTCGTGAGACACGCGGCTATGTCCCGGCTTTCTACGGTGCCATGTATGCCATGAAATACCATGACCTTTACGGTTTGGAGGCGGCGCAGACCGTGGTGGAGGCTGTGGACACGGTACGGGTGTTCCGCAGGCTGGATTTCAGCAAGGTTTCCGCTGTCACGGGCATTCCGCAGGAGGAATTGAAATACTACAACCCCCAGTACAAGCGCGGCATTATCCCGACCACGCCTACGGGGGCTTCGCTGACGCTGCCGGTCAAGTACATTTTGCTGTTTGAGGAAAGCAAGGACAGCATTTTCCGTTTGCAGCAGAAGGACGAGCTGGCGCGGATCAGCCTGCCGGAGCAGGAGGGCGGAAGCCAGAGCGGCCCCTATTATTACAAAAACAGGTACCATGTGGTCAAATCCGGTGAGTCCCTGACCATGATCTCCAGAAAATACGGCACGAGCGTTTCAGAGATTTTGCGCTTGAACCATCGGAAAAGCACCATGATACATCCGGGCGAACGCCTGATTGTCGGGCAGACCAAGGTGTACACGGGCAAACCCGCCCCGGCGCAGCCGGAAAAAAGCGGCTCCGCCACCGACACCCTGAACGTCCCGCAGTCCGTGCGGGATTCCGCGAGTGTTCTTCCAACCGACACTGTCCAAATCCGGCTGTGATGGATTATCCGATTGTTTTTCACCCCGATACGTATTGTGTCTTTTCTGAGGAAGGCAGCGTCTGGTTAGTGGACAAGCCGCTGCGCTGGACCTCCTTCGACGTGGTGAACAAGCTGAAATTCGAGATCCGGCGGCAGACGGGCCTGAAAAAGTTCAAAATCGGCCACGCGGGCACCTTGGACCCCTTGGCGGACGGATTGCTGGTGGTGTGTCTGGGCAAGGCGACCAAACGCATTGAGGAAATCCAGTCCCTACCCAAAACCTACGAAGGGGTGTTTGTCCTGGGGGCGACCACCTTGAGCTATGATTTGGAGCATCCGGTCATCAATCCCAAGCCGTACAGCCATTTGGATGAGGCGGCGGTGCGGGAGGCCTGTGCGCGTTTGAGCGGCCCCCAGCTACAGGTGCCGCCTTCGTTCTCCGCCGTGAAAAAGGACGGGAAGTCGGCTTTCCAGTACGCGCGGAAAGGGGAGGAGGTGGCTTTGCAACCCAAGCCGGTGACGGTTTATGCCTTCGAAATCACCCGTTTCGATTTGCCCGAAGTGGCCTTCTCCATCCAATGCAGCAAGGGCACCTACATCCGTGCCATTGCCCGGGACCTTGGGGAAATGCTGGGTTGCGGCGCCTACCTGAAACGTTTGCGCCGGGTGCGCATCGGAGCCTACAGCGTGGACGACGCCCTGCCGCTGGCCCCTTATTTCGAAGCCTCCTCCGGCTCGGCGCCCCCTCATCGGAAAAAACGTTTCGACCTGCCGTAGCCTTGTTTTTCCAACGCTTTTTTGCCTGTCTGCCAAGGGCGGGCGGAAGGCTTTTCGCACAGGCGAAAATATATTTTCCCCCAAAGGTTTTTTGTAAAGAATAAAACCATACTTTTGCACTTTATTCCAAAAAGCGAAAAAAATAACAAAAGTATTGATAATATGGTACAAGCAAATCAGAAAATCCTTCAAAAAGATGACATCGTTGTTCGGTTCGCTGGCGATTCCGGAGACGGGATGCAATTGACGGGGACCTTGTTCTCCGATGCTTCCGCTTTGACGGGCAACGATATTGCCACTTTCCCCGATTATCCGGCTGAAATCCGGGCTCCGCACAACACCATCGCCGGTGTGAGCGGCTACCAGGTGCGTGTGGGCAACCGCATTTACAGCTCCGGTGACAAGTGCGACATTCTGGTCGCCATGAACCCGGCTTCCTTCAAGTCCAACCTCAAATGGGCCAAGAAAGGGGCGACTGTCATCGTGGATATGGACACCTTCACGGAAGAGGCGATGAAAAAAGCCGGTTACGAATCCAATCCCTTTACCGACGAGCTGGAGCGTGACTACACCATCATCAAGGCGCCGGTCTCCTCCTTCACGCTTCGCATCGGCAGCGAGCTGGGCATAGATAGGAAGGTGGCGGAAAAGAGTCGCAACATGTTCACCTTGGGCATCATTTTCTATATGACGCACAAGAAGTTGGATCAGACCTTCGCTTACCTGGAGCGCAAGTTCGCCAAAAAGCCGGAAGTAATCAAGCTGAACAAAGCTGTGCTGACGGAAGGATATGAATATGCTGACAAACTGGAAGTTATCCATTCGAAGATTGTAGAGGTCGCCCATGCGGAAATGCCGAAGGGACGCTACCGCAACATCACGGGCAATGTGGCTACGGCTTGGGGTTTGCTGGCCGCTTCGGAGCGCAGCGGACGCCGTTTGTTCCTCGGCAGCTATCCCATCACACCAGCCACGGATGTCATGGTGGAATTGGCCAAACACAAAGCATTGGGCGCAAGGGTTTTCCAAGCGGAAGACGAAATCGCGGGCGTTTGCTCCGCCATTGGTGCGAGCTACGCGGGCGCATTGGCCTGCACCTCCACTTCCGGCCCCGGCCTGTCGCTGAAGAGCGAAGCCTTGGGTCTGGCAGTGATGGTGGAACTTCCCTTGGTGGTGATTGACGTGCAGCGCGGCGGTCCCTCCACCGGTCTGCCGACCAAAACCGAACAGAGTGATTTGAACCAGGCCTTGTATGGACGCAACGGAGAGGCTCCCTTAGTGGTGGTGGCCGCTTCGTCCAGCGCCAACTGCTTCTACTGGGCCTACAATGTCGCCAAAATCGCCTTGGAGCACATGACCCCGGTCATTCTCCTCACCGACGGCTATCTTGGCAACGGATCCCAGCTGTTCCGCATTCCGAAGGTGGCTGATCTGCCGGGTATCACCCCGCGTTTAGCCACTCCGAACGACCCGAATTACCGTCCCTTCCGCCGCGATCCGGAGACCTTCGCCCGCGAATGGGCGCTTCCGGGCATGGAGGGGCTGCGTCACCGCGTGGGCGGTTTGGAGAAATGTCCGGACGGCCCGCTCAGCACCGATCCGGAAAACCATGCCCTCATGGTGCACAACCGTCAGGAGAAGGTGAACCGTGTCGCCAATTATCTTCCCGACCAGGAAGTCATGGGCGACCCCGATGCGGAGCTGCTTGTGGTTGGCTGGGGCGGCACCAGCGGCGCCCTGACCCTTGCCGTGGAGGAAATGAACCGCGAAGGGAAAAAGGTGGCCTACACCCATTTCAACTACATTTGCCCTCTGCCCAAAAACACCGGGGATATTTTACGCAAATACAAGAAAATCATGGTTTGCGAGCTCAATAACGGCCAGTTCGCCGGTTATTTGCGCACCCAGTATCCCGAATGTCCCATGCGCCAGTACAACAAGGTCATGGGCCTTCCCTTCGAAGTGGGCGAGTTAAAAGAAGCGTTCAATCAATTTTTAGGAGAATAAATCATGGTAGAAAAACATTTTGTCCCCCAAGCGGACACGGAATATACGAAAACGGATTTCACCAGTGACCAGATGGTGAAATGGTGCCCCGGCTGCGGTGACCATTTTATCCTCAGTTCACTGCTCAACGCCTTCCCCAAGCTGAACAACCGTAAGGAGAACATCTGCATGGTCAGCGGTATCGGCTGCTCCAGCCGTATTCCCTATTATGTGGACACCTACGGCTTTCACTCCATCCACGGCAGGGCCTGTGCCATTGCCACCGGTGTGAAATTAGCCAATCCCGCCTTGAGCGTGTGGGTGAGCATGGGCGACGGCGACTCCATGGCCATCGGCGGCAACCACCTGATTCATGCGGTGCGCCGTAACCAGGACCTCAACATCACCATTTTTAACAACGAGATTTACGGCCTTACCAAAGGGCAGTACAGCCCCACCACCAAGTTCGGACAGGTGACCAAAACCTCTCCCTTCGGAACCATCGACTATCCCTTCAATCCCGGGGAACTGGTCATGGGTGCGCAGGGCACTTTCTTCGCCCGTTCGCTGGACTGCGTGCCGCAACTCACCACCGATGTGATGGTGCGTGCTGCCCGGCATGACGGCGCTTCTGTGGTGGAAGTGCTGCAGAACTGCATGATATTCAACGACAAGACGCATGCTGCCATTACCGATCGTGCCGTGCGTGACGACCGCACCATTGTGCTGGAGGACGGCAAGCCCATGATTTTCGGCAAGGAAAAGAACAAGGGCCTCCGTTTCAACGGCCGCCAGCTGGAGGTGGTCACCATCGGAGAGAACGGTGTCACCATGGACGACATCATGATTCACCACGAGGACATAGAGGACACCGGCATCCACATGATGCTGGCCCACATGGGCGGCGACCTGCCCGTGGCCCTCGGCGTGATCCGGAATGTGCGCAAGCCCTCCTATACCCAGTTGTACGAGGAACAGATGGAGGAGCAGATGGTAAACGGAAAATACAAGACCGTGGACGCGCTGCTGAACAGCGGCGACACTTGGGAAGTGGAATAGGTTCCGCTTGCCGGTATGCAAAAAGGGGGAGTGCCGATGCATTCCCCCTTTTTTTGAGTCTGTCCGCTCCGGCTATTTCCGGGACGCGGCCTCCATGCTGGTCTGGTTTTCAATCAGGTCGCAGGCGTATTCGATGAGGTTGTCCTTGCCTTGCGCCGTGGCTTTGGGGTCCAAGCGGAGGTAGTGGTCGGGAGGCACGCCGTTCTCGTAGTTCATCCCTTTCGGGGAGAGCGTGCGGGTGAGCGAAAAACGGTAAATCCAGCCGTTGGGAAGTTGTCCTCCGTTGGGAAGGCCCAAACCGCCGCCAGTAGTGTCCCCAATCAGCTGCACGTGTGCATACGCCTTGGTGCACAGGGCGAAGAAGGAGGTGGCACTGTAGGAGCCCCTGTCCACCAACACCATAACGGGCTTTTGGTAATTCCCGTAGCTGACGCTTCGCTTCGGCGCGCGCACCTCTTTCAGGGGACCGAACGCCTCATGCCCCGCTCCGGATTTGATTTGGGTGCGGTACAGCACTTGCCCGTCGTTGGGCAGCAGGTTCAGCAGGTTCCAGACATTGGCGATGTATCCGCCTTTGTTTTGCCGCAGGTCAAGGACGATGCCTTTGGCTTGGGCGTAATGCTGGGTCAGGTAGCTCAAGGTGGCGCTGTCCGCTTTGCCCTCAAAGGAGGAATAGCTCCAATAGGCGATGGTCCCGTTCCGTAGTTCGTGGTGCGCGATGCCGCCGGTTTTGTGGTAGTGGTCGTCCGCAATGTGCAGGTAGTGCAGGTTCACCACTTGCTTGTCCACGTTTTTCTGTTGCTCCATTTTGCGGTACACCGCATCGCTGTAGGACAGGTCGAAAGGGGAGATGAGGTTGGCGTGTCCGTCGTTCAAGGTGTTGAGCATGCGCCCCATCAGGTGGAAAAGGCTGTCGTCGCTGATGTCGTCGCTGACTTTGGGCCGCAGGCTGTCGTACACTTGCTGCCAGTCCACTTGCTTGACATCGAAAAAGGCGTATTGACGGTCCACTTTGTTCCAAAGGAAGTCAAAGGTTTCCGTGGGTGTCCCCTGCATTTCCTCTTCCCAGAAAAGGTCTTCGCAGGCGGGCAGTGCGAGTGCCAGGGCGGCAAGCGTCGCGAACAGAAAAGGTTTGAGGCTCATCGTGTACGGTATAAAAGGTTCATGGAAAGGTGCAGCGCCAGCAGGTGCCGGGCATGGTCGAAGCGGTAGACCCCTTTGTGGCCGCTGCTGCGGTAGCTCCAGTCGTAGGAAATCCCGATGCGGTTGCGGTTGGACAGGGTACAGGCGATGCCGGTGGAAGTGGAGACTCCCGAAAGGGCGATGCCATGCAGGCTGTAAGTGTCTGCCAGGAAATTAAGCTGGTATGGATTGTCGTTGTAGTTGTCCATGTAGGGAAAACCGGGCCGCAGGGCGATGCCGGCAAAGGGAAGGCACAGGCTGCCGAAAACGGAGAAGGGCCTGCGTCCGTCGCTTTTCCGGAAGCCGAAATCGTATTCGGTCGTGAAACAGGCGCAGAGGCTTAAAAAATCGCTCATGCTGAAACTGGCGTTCATCAGGTCCGGCAGGTAGGTGATGTGTAAGTATTCGTCTATACTGCCGCCGCCCCACAGGCGGAAATCCCCGTCCTTTCCGCTATGCCAAAGGTAGAGGAAGGCGGTGGCACTTTCTACGGTGAGCCCGTAGGCGATGGCGTCGCTTTTGGCATTGAAGCCCATGCTTGCGGACAGGTCGCAGCTTTGCAGGATGCGGCAGCGCTTCCATTGGAAGTCGGTCTCCCCCGCCCATTGCAGGGCGAGGCCGCTGTAATGCAGGGGAGAGGCCCCTTGTTCGTACAGCCTGTCCGCCCCGAGGCCGTTGCGGCTGGTCAGCTGCAGGCTGATGGCGGATTGGGCGAAGCCTGTCAGGGTGAAAAAGGACAGGCAAAGCGGCAGCAGAAAGGCTCGTAGGTTTTTCATGGTGCAAAGGTAGCGCTTTTTTTGCCTGCTTTGGATGTACGTATTGGTATTTTACGGATATTTGCACAACTTTTTTATAAAACCGGAATATGCATTATCATGTAGTTGTTGTTGGCGGAGGCCCGGCGGGCTCCGGAGCGGGCATCACCTTGCAGAAGGCGGGGGTGTCCACCTGTATTGTGGATTGTCGCACTTTTCCCCGCACCAAATTGTGCGGCGGTTTGGTGACACGGAAAACCAAGGAGTTGCTGAACACCCTGATGGAAGACCGTAGCGAGGCCGATATTTGGGACGCGGTCAGTACCGGCACACACACCCGTCTGAAGCTGTACAACCGTTTTGAGCTGGCCGCCGACGTGCGCATTGGTGAGGCCTTCGACACCGTATACCGCAAAGACTATGACAATTACCTCATGGAGTATTATAAGGAAAAAGGCGGAACCCTCTACGACGGGATGACGCTGCAATCCATAGACACCCAGGCGAAAAAACTGGTGGGGACAAAGGGGGAGACCTTCACCTACGACAGCCTGATTGCGGCGGACGGGGCTAACAGCTGGGTGCGCCGCCAGTTGGGGCTTTCCATCAAAGGCAGGCTTTTCTGCCTGGAAATCAATGTCAGCCGGGATGATTTCGACTACGACGGGGTCGGCATTTATTTTGATGTCATAGGGGTGGGCTACGCTTGGGTCTTCCCGAAACGGGACGTGTACTGCATCGGCATCGGCAGCGTGGAGCGTCCCCAGACGGACACCAAAGCCATCTTCACCGATTTTCTGCAACGCATAGGCGTGCGCAACCTGGAGCGTTATCCCTTCAAGGGCGCGTATGTGCCCGGAGGCGGCTTCCTGAAAAAGCCGGTTTTCGGGGACGCCCTGCTGTTTGCCGGGGATGCGGCGGGTTTTGCGGACCCCTTGACGGGAGAGGGACTGTACTGGTCGCTCTATTCCGGCATGCAGGCCGCGCAGGCGGTGTTGCAGAGCCCGTTGCATCCGGCCGAAGTCTATGTGAAAAGCTGTCTTCCCATACAGCAGAACATACGTTCGGTGCTTCGGACGCGGATTCTCTTCCACAAGCCGCTCTACCAGTTCTGGCTGCGGAATGTGGGCGCGCATCCGGACTTTGTGCGCTACTTTTCCGACCACCAGCTTTCCCGCTACGAGGGCGAAGGCCTTGTCCGGGATTTGCTTCGGAAAGTGCCGAAACGTTACCTTTCGCACCTGTTGAAGCCTTTTTCGAAGAAGGATAAATAATATTGAAAACAAGTGTTTTGTGTGAAATTTTAGCGTTTTTCACAGCCGAATGGTGGTAAAAAAAGCGTGAAAAACACACCGCGTGTTTCAAAAAAGGCTACCTTTGCGCACTTTTTCTGACGCACGGAAGGGAAAAACAAGGATGTGAAAATGAGTGTGTACGTTTTCCGGGGCGAAAGTAAAAAGGAAAGAAACAGACTGAAACTATGAAAATAATAGGAACGGGAAGCGCTCTGCCTTCGTTGCGAGTGACTAACCATGACTTGGAAGGTTTTCTGGACACCAGTGACGAATGGATCACCGAAAGGACCGGAATCAAGGAGAGACGCCTTCTGTCGACAGAAACCCTATATGATTTGGCGGAGGAAGCCGCCAAGAAAGCCCTGCAATCCGCGGGCATAGGGCCGGAGCAACTGGATTTCATCATCTGCTCCAATGTGGCCAACCGTTTTATCACCCCGGGCATGAACTGCATTTTGCAGGGAAGCATAGGCGCGACCTGCGCCGGTCTGGACATCAACGTGGCCTGTGCCGGTTTCGTGAACGCCATGATGCTCGCCGACAGTATGATGCAGGCGGGACGGGCTTCGCACATCCTGATTGTTTGTGCGGAGGAGCCGACCAAGTATTGCAATTGGGACGAAAGGGACACCAGCATTCTCTTCGGTGACGGTGCCGCCGCCGTGGTGCTGGGGCCGGGAAACGGTTTCAAAGCGGTGCAGATGAGCATGATTTCCAACAAGGACGTGCTCTATTACGAGCGTTGCATGGAAAAAACGCCTTTCGAGAAGAACCGGGTGGAGGGCCAGCCGCTGGTCATGAAGGGGCGGGAGCTGTTCCGTGTCGCCGTGTCCCAATCGGCCAAAGACATCAAAATCGTTTTGGAGAAAGCCGGCATACAGCCCTCGGATGTGACCTATTATTTGATGCACCAGGCGAACAAGCGCATTATCGAAGGCATACGCGCCATCCTGAACGAACCGGAAGAGAAATTCCCCACCAATATTGAAAACTACGGAAACACTTCTTCAGCGAGTATTCCCATCCTCTTGGATGAAATGTTGCACGCGAACCGGATTCATGCCGGGGACACGCTGCTGATGAGCGCGTTCGGTGCCGGTTTCGTCTCCGCTGCCTGTGTTTTGCAGTGGGAATAACCTTTAATTACAAACGAATGAACAGAAGAGTCGTTATCACAGGTTTAGGTGTCGTGTCCTCTTTGGGTCACGATATCCGGACCTTTTGGAGCCATTTGGTGGGCGGTGCTTGCGCCATACAGCCCATCTCCACCATCCCGACCGAGGGACTGAAGGTGAAAGTGGCTGCGGAAATCACCAATTTCAACCCCGACGATTTCCCCGTGGACCGCAACATGATGCGCCGCGCGGACCGTTACTCCCAGTTCGCCATGGTAGCCGCCACCCAGGCCATGCAGGACAGCGGCCTGGAGATAGCGCCGGAACGTCTGGACGTGTATGTGGGCTCCGGAACGGGCGGCATACAGACCTTCCATACCGAGCACACCAAACTGGTGGAGAAGGGCGCGTCCCAAATCTCCCCCTTGTTTGTCCCCATGATGATTTCCAATATCGCCGCCGGAAACATCGCCATCCTTTTCCATGCGGAAGGCCCCTGCTTGCCCATCGTGACCGCTTGCGCCACGGGAACGCACTCCATAGGCGAGGCGTTCCGCACCATCCGGCACGGGTATGCGGATGCCATTATCGCGGGCGGCGCCGAAGCGGCCATCACTCCGATTGCCGTCGCCGGTTTCGCCAACAGCCGGGCCCTGTCCCTGGCCGAGAACCCCGCTGAGGCCTCCCTGCCTTTCGACAAACGCCGTCAGGGCTTTGTCATAGGGGAGGGTGCCGGTATTGTGGTCTTGGAGGAGTACGAACACGCCAAAAAGCGCAACGCGCACATCTATGCCGAGGTCTGCGGTTTCGGAAACACCTGCGACGCGCACCATTACACCGCGCCGCGTCCGGACGGGAAATCCGCGACCATTGCCATCACCCAGGCCTTGAAGGAGGCTGGCTATACCGAAAACGAACGCCTGTACGTCAATGCGCATGGTACGGGCACTCCCCTGAACGACAAGACGGAGACCTTGGCCATCAAGCAGGCCTTGGGAGAGGACGCCGCCCGCAGGGCCATGATCAGCTCCAACAAGTCCATGCTGGGCCATTGTTTGGGTGCGGCAGGCGGTCTGGAGGTGGTTGCCACGGCACTGTCCCTTACAGAAGGTGTGCTTCCGCCGACCATTCATCTGCAAGAACCTGATCCGGAGTGTGATCTGGATTACATTCCCAATGAGGCACGCCGCGAAAAGGCGGACATCGCCATTTCCAACTCTTTCGGTTTCGGCGGGCAGAACGCTTGCGTGACGCTGCGTCCCATTCGATAAGCTTAAAAATCAGAACCTATGGATAGAACAGAAATCAAAACGATTCTGCCGCATCGCGAACCCATGCTGCTGGTGGACGAAGTGGTGAAAATCGACGAGGTCGCCCATGGCAAATACCATGTCCGTGGCGACGAGGCCTTTTTGCAGGGGCATTTCCCTTCCCGTCCCATTGTGCCGGGCGTGATACTGTGCGAAATCATGGCGCAGACGAGCTGCATTTTGCTGAAGGAGGACCTTTACGGCCATACGCCGCTGTACCGGGGGCTGGACCATGTGAAGTTCAAACGTCAGGTGGAACCGGGCGATACCATTGAAATCAAGGCGCAAATCTTACAGAAAAAGCTGAAATCCTATTTCGTGGCCGCGGAGGCCAGCGTGGGCGGCGAGCTTTGCGCCAGGGCGGAAATGACGTTTGCCTTGGTCCCCAACGAAGTGTTTTTAAACCAAAAATAAAAGCCATGAAATTATTAGCCAACAAAATAGCTTTGATTACAGGCGCTTCCCAAGGTATAGGCCGCAGCATCGCCTTGCAGTTCGCCGAACAGGGGGCCGACGTGCTTTTCACGGACATACGGGCCGATGAAAGGTCGCAGTCGCTGCTGGACGAATTGAAAGCCTTGGGGGTGCGGGCCGCTTTTTATGCGGCGGATGCCTCTTCCCTGGAACAGACGGAGGAAGTGTCGAAAGCCATCGCCGAGGAATTCGGCCGCGTGGACGTGCTGGTCAACAACGCCGGCATCACCCGCGACACCCTGCTGATGCGTATGTCGGCAGAGGATTGGGAGAAGGTGATTCGCCTGAACCTGACTTCGGTCTTCAATTACACCAAGGTCTTCTCTTTGATGATGATGCGTCAGCGCAGCGGTTCCATCATCAACATGGCCTCCATTGTCGGTTTGAACGGCAATGCCGGGCAGGCCAACTATTCCGCCTCCAAAGCCGGTATCATCGGATTCACCAAATCCATAGCCAAGGAGTTGGGAAGCAGAAATATCCGAAGCAATGCCATCGCGCCGGGCTTCATTGAGACTGCCATGACCAGGCAGCTTTCGGACGAAGTCATCGCCCATTGGAAGCAGGAGATTCCCTTGCGCAGACCGGGACTTCCCGAGGACGTGGCGCGGGTCGCCCTTTTCCTCGCCTCGGACCTGTCCGCCTATGTGACGGGCCAGGTGCTTTGCTGCGACGGCGGATTGAGCCTGTAAATAACGTATAAATAGAATGTTAAAAATCTAAATTATAAAAGATGGATACAATTTTAGCAAGAGTCCAGCGTGTGATTGCTGGCAAGTTGAGCGTGGTGGAGGAAAACATCACCATGGAAAGCGATTTCGTGAAAGATTTGGGCGCCGACTCCTTGGATGTCGCCGAATTGGTCATGCTTTTCGAAAACGAGTTTTCGATTGAAATCCCGGATTCCGCCATGGAAGGGATGAAGACGGTCGGAGACGTGGTCCGTTACCTGGAAAACGCCACCAAATAAAACGCGAAAAACGAAAACGGCGCGCGTGTGTTTCATGTGCGCCGTTGTTTTTTTCTTATCCGGACTTCCGGAAAGGGGTAGTTGTATACTTTTCCGTAAAGCGGAAGTCTTTTTTAACAGAATAGCACAACATGAGTTACAAAATAGTCGTATTAGTCAAACAGGTGCCTGACACCCAGAATGTCGGGCCTGATGCGATGAATGCGGACGGAACGGTCAACCGGTCGGCGCTGCCCGCTATTTTTAATCCTGAGGATTTGAAAGCCTTGGAGATGGCTTTGCAGGTGAAGGACAAGTTTCCCGGCACCACCGTCACGGTGCTGACCATGGGGCCGGAACGCGCCAACGCCATCATCCGTGACGCCCTGTCGCGTGGCGCGGACAAAGGGGTGATTGTTTCCGACATGCGTTTTGCCGGTTCCGACACCTTGGCCACTTCCTACGCTTTGGCCTGTGCCATCCAAAAGATAGGGCCTTGCGACATGGTGCTGGGCGGCCGTCAGGCCATTGACGGCGACACCGCCCAAGTGGGGCCGCAAGTGGCTGAGAAACTGAATCTCCCGCAAATCACCTATGCGGAAAAATGGGTGGACATCAGCGGTTCGCGTATACGGCTCACCCGCCGTCTCGACAATGGCGTGGAAACCGTGGAGGCGACGCTTCCGGCACTGATCACCGTGACGGCTTCCGCCCCGGATTGCCGTTACCCGCACGCCCATCGTTTGCTTGCTTGCGCCAAGGCACAGGCAGAAATGTGGAATGCCGATGCGATTTCCCCTGACATGGAAAGACTGGGGCTCAAAGGCTCTCCCACAAAAGTGAAGAAAATTGACAATGTGGTGCTTGCCCACAAGGAAGGGCAGCGGGTGGAAACCACGGAGACCGCGCTGAACGGCTTGGTGGTTTCGCTGATGAAAGACCATATTATCGGGTAATTAAAAACGAAAGGAAAGAGCATGATACTTATATATTGCGAACTGACAGAAAACAGGCAGATTGCGGATGTCAGTCTGGAGCTTTGCACCAAGGGACGCAGCTTGGCCAATGAACTGGGCACGACCTTGGAGGCATTGGTCTGCGGGGAAGGCCTGGACGGAATGGAAAGCCAGTTGTATCCCTATGGGGTGGATCAGGTGTGGAAAGCGGACGACGCCCGTTTGTCCCCTTATCGCACCCTGCCGCATTTCGCCGTGTTGTCGAAACTGATAGCGGAACGCCGTCCCGACATCGTCCTGATGGGCGCGACCTGCATAGGCCGGGATCTGGCTCCCCGCATCTCCTCCCGTTTGCGTTGCGGCCTGACCGCCGATTGCACTGCACTGGAGATTGGCGCGTATGAGGACAAGGCGAAGCAAAAGCAGTACGAAAACATTCTGTACCAGATACGTCCCGCTTTCGGCGGAAACATCATCGCCACCATCGTCAATCCGGAGACCCGGCCGCAGATGGCCACGGTGCGCGAAGGCGTGATGAAAAAAGAAGTGTCCGATCCCCATTACCAGGGCCGGTGCACCCGCTTAGACGCGGACGCCTACCTTGCGGAAGAGGACGAGTGCGTGCGCATCATCGCCCGGGAGATAGAGCAGCGGAAAATCAACATCAAAAACGCTTCCATCATTGTCGCCGGAGGCTACGGCATGGGCTGCAAGGAGAATTTTGAGCTTCTGCACCAGCTGGCCCAGGCGCTTGGCGGAGAGGTGGGCGCCACACGCGCCGCCGTGGACGCGGGTTTTGCCGAAGGGGAACGCCAGATTGGACAGACCGGTGTGACGGTGCGCCCCAAGCTGTACATCGCCTGCGGCATTTCCGGTGCGGTGCAGCACCGTGCCGGTATGGACCAGTCCGGAAAAATCATTTCCATCAACACCGATCCGGAGGCGCCGCTGAACGCCATTGCCGACTACACCATTATCGGGGATGCCGTCAAAATCGTCCCCCAGTTGATCACCTGTTACCAGAAAAACAAGAAATAATTAGCCAGTCATGAATTTTTACAACGATAACGACAGCCTTGCGTTCCATCTGACGCATCCCGATATGCAGCGAATAGCCGCCTTAAAGGAGGACGGATTCTCCGACGCCCCGAATTACGGGGACGCGCCGGCCGATGCCGCTGAGGCCGTGGAGAACTACGGCCGTGTGCTTTCCCTGGTGGGGGAGATAGCCGCCGATGTCATTGCGCCCAATGCCGAAGCGGTGGACCAGACGGGACCGCATATCGAAAACAACGGCGTGGTGTACGCTCCGGGCACCACCCAAAATTATGAGGCGCTGAAAAAAGCCGGCCTGTTCGGCATTTCCATGCCCCGGAAGTACCACGGCCTGAATTTCCCTTACGTGCCGTTTATCATGACAACGGAAATCATCGCGCGTGCGGATACCGGTTTTGCCACCATCTGGAGTTTGCAGGATTGTGCGGAAACAGTTTCGGCCTTCGCCAGCGAGGAGCTGAAAGACAAATTCTTGCCCCGTATTTACGAAGGGGCGACCTGCTCCATGGATTTGACGGAGCCCGATGCGGGCAGCGACTTGCAGTCGGTGCGCCTGAAAGCCGTGTTTGACGAGCATTCGGGACGCTGGATGCTGAATGGTGTCAAGCGTTTCATCACCAACGGGGGCGCTGATTTGCATCTGGTGCTTGCCCGGACGGAGGAAGGCACCACCGATGGGCGCGGTTTGTCCTATTTCCTGTATGACCGCAGCGAAGGCGGCCTGACGGTGCGTCGTTTAGAGAACAAAATGGGCATCAAAGGCTCGCCTACCGCCGAACTGGTGTTCAATCAGGCACCAGCCTATCTGATTGGCGAACGCCGTTTCGGACTGATCAAATACGTGATGACCCTGATGAACGACGCCCGCTTGGGGGTCGGCTCCCAGTCGGTCGGCCTGTTGGAGGCCACTTGCCGGGAGGCGGAACGCTATGCGGCGGAAAGGGAGCAGTTTGGACAGCCCATAGGGCAGTTCCCGGCGGTGCGTGACCTGCTGCTGCACATGCGTGCCCGCACCGACGCGGCCCGGACGCTGTTGTACGAGACTTCCCGCATGGTGGATATCGCCAAGGCCTATGAAGCCAAAGGCAAGAATATGACTCCCGAGGAAAGGGTCACTTATAAGTGGGCGCAACGCAGCGCTGACATGCTCACGCCGCTCTTGAAGCTTTCGGCTTCCGAATACGCCAACCGCAATGCCTACGACTGCATTCAGGTGCATGGGGGAAGCGGTTTCATGAAGGAGTATGCCTGCGAACGCCTGTACCGTGACGCCCGCATTCTCAGCATTTACGAAGGCACGTCCCAGTTGCAGGTCGTGGCTGCGCAGAAAGGCATAGCCGGAGGCTCCTATCTCGCCAAAATGGAGGAATACGACGCCCGGTTGACGCATGCGGAGCTGGAAGGTTACCGTAACAGCCTGCGTGAGGCGGTGGAGGACTACAAAACCATGTCCGCCATCCCCAACACGGCGGAAAGCGCTTACGACTACAAACGGATGCAGACGGATGTGGCCGCTTCCCTGATCATGGCGTACCTGCTGCTGCTGGATTGCCAGCGGCAGTTGGAGGGCGACACCCATTGCGGACGCAGTTTCCTTCCTTCCGCCCGCTATATGGTGGCCTATGCCCGTGCCGAGGCGGCACGCAGCCTGTCCATGGCGCGTTCGTATGCCGAATAGGCGCGTGAAACGAAAGTGTAAAAGTAAACGACACACGATATGTCCTCTCTGACGGATACTTCTGTAACCCAGCTTCCCTGCCCCACGCTGGCGCAATTGGAGGCCGAAGGCGCTCCGGAGGAGAAGGCTTTGTTCCGACAGCTGGATGCCGTCGCGGAGACGCGGGACATCCACTTGCCTTTGTTGGACGAACTGCTTCATCTTCCGAAAGGAAGGGTGGTGCAGTACCTGCACGCCAAGGCCCGCGCCTGTACCGAAAAGGTGTACGGGGACCGCATTTTTTTGCGTGCGCTCATAGAAATCAGCAGCTATTGCAAAAACGACTGCTTTTATTGCGGCATACGGCGCAGCAACACCACGCTGGCGCGCTACCGCATGGAGGAAGGGACAATTCTTGACTGTTGCGCGGAAGGCTACGCCCACGGCATGCGGACCTTTGTGCTGCAATCCGGAGAGGACGCCTGGTGGACAGACGAACGTTTGTGCCGTATCGTGGATACGCTGCACCGCCGCCATCCCGATTGCGCAATCACCCTTTCCTTGGGGGAGCGTTCCCGCGAAAGCTACCGACGGCTGTTTGAGGCAGGAGCCTCCCGTTACCTGCTGCGCCACGAGACCGCCGATGCCGCCCATTACGCCCGTCTGCATCCGGCGGAAATGTCCTACGAACACCGCATGCAATGTTTGCAGGATTTGAAAGAAATCGGTTATCAGGTTGGTTGTGGTTTTATGGTGGGCTCGCCCGGGCAAAGTCCGCAGACGCTTTGGCAGGATTTGCAGTTCATCCGCCGCTTTCAGCCCCACATGGTGGGGATAGGTCCCTTCGTGGCCACGCAGCAGACCCCTTTTGCCGGGGAGCCTAACGGTTCGGTGGAGGACTGCCTGCGCCTGCTGTCGCTGATCCGTCTCCTGCATCCGCATGTGCTGCTTCCGGCCACCACGGCTTTGGGCACGCTGCATCCGTTCGGACGCGAATTAGGGGTTTTGGCGGGAGCCAATGTGTTGATGCCCAATGTATCTCCGGTGGAAAACCGCGAAAAGTACCACATTTACGACAACAAAATCTGTTTGGACGACGGCGTGGACCACTGCATCGACTGCCTAGAGCGGCGGCTTCAGTCTGTCGGGCGGCGCATGGTGGTGGACCGTGGGGATTTTCAGGTTTAGCAAAAGGACGGAAATCCAAGCCTGATAAGGGAATTTCATTTCTGCGGAGAGGCGGGGCGCGATAGCTTGTGCAAAAAATTGCGCGACGCACAAAATTTTGGGCTTCCGCATCCGTTTTATTAGGACATTTGCAAATTGTTCACAGCGGAAATCCGACGAAAAACACACTTTTATGGACGACAAAAAGATTATTTTTTCCATGGTGAATGTCAGCAAGACCTACAATCCGGGGAAAACGGTGCTGAAAAACATTTACCTATCCTTTTATTACGGCGCCAAAATCGGCGTGCTGGGCCTGAATGGGGCGGGAAAATCCTCCCTTTTGAAAATCATTGCCGGAGAGGACAAGGCCTTTACGGGCGAAGTGGTGTTTTCGCCTGGCTATACCATAGGCTACCTGCCGCAGGAACCGGTGCTGGACAACAGCAAGACCGTGAAGGACATCATTATGGAGGGTGTGGGCGAGGTCGCCGCCTATGTGAAGGAATACGAGGAAATCGGGCTGAAATTCGCCGAACCCATGAGCGATGAGGAAATGAACAGGCTCATCGAGCGTCAGGGCGAACTGACCGACCTCATTGACCAGCACGATGCCTGGGAATTGGACGCCAAATTGGAAAAAGCCATGGACGCGCTGCAATGCCCGGAAGGGGACGTGCCGGTTTCCGTGCTTTCCGGAGGGGAGCGCCGCCGCGTGGCCTTGTGCCGACTTTTGCTGCAAGAACCTGATATTCTGCTGTTAGATGAACCTACCAACCACTTGGACGCAGAATCCATCCAATGGCTGGAGGCGCATTTGCGCCAGTACAAGGGCACGGTGATTGCCGTCACCCACGACCGCTATTTTCTGGACAATGTGGCGGGCTGGATTCTGGAACTGGACCGTGGGGAGGGCATTCCTTGGCAGGGAAACTACTCCTCCTGGCTGGACCAGAAGACCAAACGCATGGAAATGGAGGAGAAGCAGGAAAGCAAACGCCGCAAGACCTTGGAGCGGGAGCTGGAGTGGATACGCATGGCCCCCAAGGCGCGTCAGGCCAAGGGAAAGGCCCGTTTGTCGGCTTACGAGCGCATGATGAGCGAGGATGTGAAGGAAAAGGAGGCGCGTCTGGAGATTTTCATTCCGAACGGTCCGCGTTTGGGCAACAAGGTCATAGAGGCTGACAATATTTCCAAGGCCTTCGGAGACAAACTCTTGTATGAGAATTTGAGTTTTTCCCTTCCGCCTGCGGGCATTGTGGGCGTGATAGGCCCCAACGGCTGTGGCAAAACCACGCTCTTCCGTATGATAATGGGCTTGGAGCAGCCTGATAGCGGCACGTTCTCCTTGGGGGAGACCGTCCGTTTGGGCTACGTGGACCAGCAGCACGCGCAGATTGACCCGGAGAAAAGCGTTTGGGAGGTCATTTCCGAAGGTAACGACCAGCTTTCCATAGGCGGCCGTCTGGTGAATTCGCGGGCCTATGTGTCCCGTTTCAATTTTTCGGGCACCGACCAGAACAAAAAGGCCGGCATGCTCTCCGGCGGTGAGCGCAACCGCATGCACCTGGCGCTGACCTTGCGTAGCGAGGCCAATGTGCTGCTCTTGGATGAGCCGACCAACGACATAGATGTCAATACCTTACGTGCTTTAGAGGAGGGCTTGGAGCATTTTGCGGGCTGCGCCGTGGTGATTTCGCACGACCGCTGGTTCTTAGACCGCATCTGCACCCATATCTTGGCCTTCGAGGGCAACGCAAAGGTCTGCTTCTTCGAGGGAGGCTATTCGGAATATGAGGAAAACCGCAAACAGCGCCTCGGCGACAGCGAGCCCCGGCGTTTCCGTTACAAAAAACTGCAATAAGCCATGGAAACCACCGCCTTGTACGCCGGTTCCTTCGACCCGGTGACCAAAGGGCACGAGCATATCGCCCGCCGTGCCGCGAAACTGTTTGGAAAACTGCTGATTGCCGTGGGCGACAACAGCGGGAAACAGCCCTTTTTCCCCTTGGAGCAACGCTTGGCGTGGCTGCGCGAGACCTTTCGCGATGTGGAAAATATTGAAGTGGTTTCTTACCAAGGGCTTACGGTTGATGCCTGCCGTCGCTACGGCACCAATGTGCTGGTGCGCGGCCTGCGTTCCTCCGCCGACTGGGAGGCGGAAAGCGCCGTCGCTTTTGTGAACCGCAAGCTCGCTCCCGACATAGAGACGGTGCTGCTTCCGGCGGAGGCGGCCTTCGCGCCCTTTTCCTCCACGCTGGTCCGGGAGCTGCTCCGTTACGGCAAGGAGGTCTCCTCCATGGTGCCGGATGCGCTGCGTGCGGAGGATTTTGCCCGTTTTCTCTGAAAATTTGCCGAAAAGTGCACATGGCGGGGGATTCCCGTGTTTTAATGTTGAAATTTTTACTACTTTTGCCGTCGTCTGTTTGCGGGTGTGCGTTAAGGGAACGCCCTCGGAAACAGCGTGTTTTACCGAGGGAACAACGAATTTTTATGGGAAAGAGATACAACATGATAGGGTGGTGCGGGGGAGTGCTTCTCTGCCTGCTGCTTTCAGCGGCACACGCCATCCCTTTGCAACCGGCCGGCATCAAGGGCACGGCCCGTTTCGCCTGTAACGACACCTTGCGGCTGTACACCTATGACGATTTGCTGTCGCGCAACCTGGTGCTGCTGTGCAAAACCCCCACCGACGCGCAGGGCCGTTTCGAGGTGAGCCTGCCCACGCTGCGGACCACCACGCTGCTGACCATTGGCTACCGGACCACCTACGGCAGCTTTTACGTGGAACCCAACCGCTTCTACGAGGTGGATTTGTACACGGACAGCACCCTCATCAACCGCATTGATGCGGAAATGCTGGGCAATTACATCCAAATCACCTGCCTGAACAACGACAGTACGGAGCTGAACTGGAAAATCAACTATTTCGACCAGTATTTCACCTACTTCATGTACTACAACGGGGCCGCGCTGCTGCGCCATGCGCCGAAAGACGTGTACGACAGCCTGATGAATGTCTTTTACCGGCGTTTTCCCGTCTCCGATTCCGCCATAGACTTTTACAGCGTCTATGTGCGCTACCGGGTGGCGGCGATGGAAAGCCTGTATTACGACAAGGACAAGCCGAAGGTGTTCCGGAAATACCTGGAAACCCCTTATGTCTTCTATAACAATCCTTCCTATATGGAATTTTTCAGCTCGTTTTTCGAGAACTATCTTTACTCCGGTTCCCGGAAAATCACCAAGGGGATGCTCTATCAGGACATCAATGAGCTGAACGACTACCACAAGCTGCTGGACGATTTGGGCAAGGATCCGCTGCTGTGTAACGAGATTATCCGGGAAATGGCGCTGATCAAGGGGCTGGGTGAGCTCCGTGCCTATCCGGATGAGTTCAATCTGCGCAATGTGGAGACTTTGTTGGGCGAGTTGGAAAACCGGACGAAGTTCCCGGAGCACCGTCAGATGGCGGCTAACCGCCTGAAATCCTTTCATGAGCTCGGTGCGGGAAGCGTCATGCCCGCCTTCTGCCTGACGGATGTGAAGGGGCAGCCCGTCCCGTCCTCGCGTTTTGCGGGCAAATATCTTTATATACAGTTTTTTACCACCTATTGCTGGGATTGCGTGCGGGAAATGCTGGTGTTGAAGCATCTGCATGCGCTGTATGGGGACAAGGTGCAATTTTTGAGCGTCATGCTGGACTATGAGCCGGTGAAGCTCTACCATTTTGTCAAGGCGCATCCGGATTTTGACTGGCAGTTCGCCCATTTCAACGGACAGTTTGACTTTATCGGGCGGTACAAGCCCTACGCGCTGCCTTTGGGCATGCTGGTCGATCCGCAGGGTCAGGTGATTGCCTACCCGGCCCCCGACGCTTCCGAAGGCTTGTCGGAGCTTTTCCACAAATGGTTTGAAGAGAAGAAGTGAATGAAGCCCTCTTTGTTTGTTTTCGATTTGGACGGCACCCTGCTGGACTCCATTGACGATGTGGCGGACAGCATGAACCATGTGCTGCGGCAGCATGGCTTTCCCGTACATCCGAGAGAAGCCTATTTCTATTTTGTCGGCAACGGCGCCCGCCTGCTGACGGAACGTGCCCTGCCCGAAACCGCACGGACGGAGGAAACGGTGCGGGCCATGCAGTCGGATTTCATGGCGTATTACGCTGTACACAAGGCTGACCGCACCCGGCCTTTCGAAGGCCTGACCCCGACGCTGGAAACCTTGCAGTCCCGGGGCGTGCGGCTCGCGGTGGCTTCCAACAAGCCCCATGAGGTCATGGACGATCTGATGCGGCATTATTTTCCGACCATCCGTTTTTCCGTGGTCTTCGGTCACCGTCCGGGGCATCCGATCAAGCCGGATCCGGAAATCGTGCGGGACATTCTGGCCCTGTGCCCTGTGCCTAAGGAGGATGTCCGTTACGTGGGGGATACGGCGGTGGACATGGAGACGGCGCGGCGTGCCGGTGTGCGCTCGGTGGGCGTGCTGTGGGGCTTCCGTCCGAAAGCGGAGCTGGTGGAGGCCGGGGCGGACCTGCTGATCGCCAAGCCGGAGGAGCTGCTTTCCGTACCATAAAAAAAAGTGACAAGCAATCAAAAACTTATCGGAAAAAATACTACCTTTGCCCTTTATTCGATAATTATAAAAAAGTATTGGTAATGAACATTGTAAAAGAAAGTATCGGGAAGTTGAACGAGACGCTTACCGTAGCGTTGGTGCCTGCGGACTATGAGGAAGCGGTGGAAAAAGCATTAAAGGACATGAGACGGAAAGCCCGTGTGCCGGGTTTCAGGGTCGGACATGTGCCTATGGGAATGATTGAGCGTCAGTACAAGTCTTCCGTGATGATTGATGAGGTTTCCAAACTGGTCAATGAACAGCTGGAGAGCTATCTTCGTGAAAACCAAATACATATTTTATTTGAACCCATGGCGGTCCCGGAAAAGACGGTGGGCGATTTCGAGAAAGGCGGCGATTTCAGCTTCACCTTTGAAATCGGCATACGTCCGGAAGTGAAAGTGGATTACGCCAAAGCCGCACAGGTGCCTTACCTGAAAGTGAAGGCCACCGAGGAGCAGATCAACGAAGAGGAGGAAAAGCTGCGCCGCCGTTTGGGCAAATTCTCCTCTACGGAAACAATTGTGGACGGGGACATGGCCTTGGTGACCGTGACCGCAGAGGGCAAGGAGCCCCTGTCGTCCAGCCTGCCGACTTCGTATTTCAAGGAGAGCCACCGCGCCAAGTTTGTCGGAAAGAAGCTGCATGACACTATGACCTTGGACACCAAGGAAATGCTGGTTTCGGATTACGAGCGTGCCACTTTGCTGAAATGCAAGCCCATCGAACTGGAGGAGGCTCCGGTGAAAGTGAAAATCAGCGTGGACGCCATCCATCACATCGATCCGGCGGAATTGAATGAGGAGTTCTACTCCCGGGCTTTCCCGGACGAGGGTATCAAGGATGAGGCCGGTATGCGCGCCCGTCTGAAGAGCCAGATAGAGCGCACCTACGAGTCCCAGGAGCGCATGCAGTACCGGGGCATGGCCATGGAGGCCCTGATGGCCGGTGTGGACATTGAGCTTCCCGATGCCTTTGTGAAGAAGTACCTCATGGACAAGGATGCCGCCAACTATACCGCCGACAACATCGAAGAGCGTTATCCCGATTTGCAGAAGTCGCTCTGCTTCCAGCTGATGGAGAACACCATCGCCGCCGACGGCAACGTCAATGTGACCCGGGACGACGTGCTGCACTATTTGCAGGATTACATGGCGTTCAATTATTTCGGCCAGGAGTACCAGCAGCTTTCCGAAGCCCAGCGCAAGTCCATGGCGAGTGTCATGGACAGCATGCTGCAGCAGGAGAAGACCGTCACCAATGTGTATGACAACCTTTATTTCGAACGGGTGACGGATGTCATTCGGGAGAAAGCCAAGGCCAAGGTCAAGGAAGTGAGCTGGGATGAGTTCCTGAATTCCGCCAACCGCGCCGCCGAAGCGCCGAAAGCCGCCAAAAAGCCCAAAGCCAAGAAAGCGGCCGCGCCCAAGGAAGGCGAAGAGACCGCCGAGGCCAAGCCGAAGAAAAGCGCCCCTAAGAAGACAGCCGCCAAAAAAGAGGCGAAAGAAGGGGGCAAAGCATAATTTGTAAAAAATCAGTTCTTTATCCGATGACGAACAACGAATTCAGAGCCTATGCGCAAAAGCATGCCGGCATCAGCAGTTTGGCCATGCACAGGTACGAGTCCATTTTGAGCGAGTACATCACGCCCAACATCATTGAGGAGCGCCAGTTGAACGCCGTCACCATGGACGTGTTTTCCCGCCTGATGATGGACAGGATTATTTTCCTGGGCGTGCCCATTTACGATGACGCGGCCAATATCATTCAAGCCCAATTGCTTTTTCTGGAGTCGGTCGATCCGAAAAAGGACATTCAGATTTACATCAATTCCCCCGGAGGCTCCGTGTACGCAGGATTGGGCATTTACGACACCATGCAGTACATTTCCGCCGATGTGGCCACCGTGTGCACGGGTATGGCCGCTTCCATGGCGGCGGTGCTGCTTTGCGCCGGCAGCCCGAAAAAACGCTCGGCCCTGCCGCATTCCCGCATCATGATTCACCAGCCCATGGGCGGTGCTTCCGGTCAGGCTTCCGACATTGAGATTGAGGCCCGCGAGATTCAGAAAATCAAGAAGGAGCTGTACGAAATCATCGCCAAGCACTCCAATCAGCCCTACGAGAAGGTGTGGGCCGATGCGGACCGCGACCATTGGCTGATTGCGCAGGAGGCCAAAGACTACGGTATGATTGACGAGATTTTGATGCGTAATCCGGAAGGGCAGTAGGCATGGCGAAGAAAACGGAGCGGCAGGCTTTTTGCTCTTTTTGCGGTCGTCCGGCTTCCGAAGTCTTTCTGATTTCGGGTATTGACGCGAACATTTGCGAGCATTGCGCAGAACAGGCCGCGGCGATTGTCGCCCAGGAAGCGAGGCACCGGCATGCGGAACAGCCCCAACTTCCTTTGGATTTGGGAAAGACACCTGCCGAAATCAAAGCCTACCTGGACCAGTACGTCATCGGGCAGGAAGAGGCCAAGAAAGTGCTGTCGGTGGCGGTGTACAACCACTACAAGCGTTTGCAGTACGAGGCCGCCCATCCCGAGGGCGCGGAGGTGGAGATTGAGAAGTCCAACCTCATCCTGATAGGGGATACCGGTACGGGGAAAACCCTGTTGGCCCGCACGATTTCCCAGCTGCTGAACGTGCCTTTCTGCATCGCGGACGCGACGGTGTTCACCCAGGCGGGCTATGTCGGCGAGGACGTGGAGAGCATTCTGAGCCGTTTGCTGCAAGCCGCCGACTACGACGTGGCCAAAGCCGAGAAAGGCATTGTCTTCATTGACGAGATTGACAAAATCGCCCGTAAGGGGGACAATCCTTCCATCACCAGGGACGTGTCCGGGGAAGGGGTGCAGCAGGCACTGCTGAAACTGCTGGAAGGCAGTCTGGTCAATGTGCCGCCCGCAGGCGGACGCAAACACCCTGAACAGCAATTTATTCAGATAAACACCAAAAACATTTTGTTTATAGCGGGAGGCGCTTTCGACGGAATTGACAAGAAAATCGCCGCCCGTCTGAACACGGCTTCCATCGGTTTCCGGAACGAGGAGAGGGAGCGCACCGCCGTCAACCTGCTCCGCCATGTGGATGCCACGGACGTCAAGTCCTTCGGGCTGATTCCCGAAATTTGCGGGCGTTTTCCCGTTATCACTTACCTTGACGCTCTGGACAGGGACGCCTTGAAACGCATTCTGCTGGAGCCGAAAAACGCGCTACTCCGACAGTACACCAGTCTGTTGGCCATGGACCAGGTGACGTTGGAGGTGACGGACGACGCCATTGATTTCATTGTGGACAAGGCGGTGGAGCTGAAAATGGGAGCCCGGGGGCTGCGCAACATTGTGGAGCGGGTCATGACGGACGCCATGTTCGAGCTGCCCTCCTCCAAAAAACGGAAACTCACTGTCACCAAGGCTTATGCCGAGGAGCAGTACCTTAAGCGTTCGTAAGTATGCAATCCGGTTACACCAAAGAGGAATTACGGAAAATCATCCCGTATTACCGGGATATACAAATACAGTTGCGCCCCCGCACGACCTTGGAGGAGCGCAAGGAGGTGCGCAAGGCCTTTTCCTTAGCCATGGTCGCGCACAGCGGTGTCAAGCGGGCGGGTGGGGACCCTTACATCATCCATCCGTTAGAAGTGGCGCAGATTGTGCTGAACCGCATGAACCTGGATTCGGTATCCGTCATTTGCGCCTTGCTGCACGATGTGGTGGAGGACACCGAATACACCTTGCAGGACATGGAGGCCATGTTTGGCAAGCAGGTCGCCACCATCATTGACGGCCTGACCAAAATCGAGGACGTTTCCAGCACTGTCGCGTCCGTGCAGACGGAGAATTTCCGGAAAATCCTGCTTACTTTGAGCACCGACCCTCGGGTGATATTGATTAAACTGGCTGACAGACTGCATAATATGCGCACTTTGGAGGCCCTTTCCGTGGAGAAGCAGCAGAAAATCTCCTCCGAAACCATGTATCTGTACGCCCCTTTGGCGCACCGGCTGGGTTTTTACGCCATCAAGAGCGAGATGGAGGATTTGTGCATGCGCTATCAGGATCCGGGAAGTTTCGCTTTTATCGAGCAGAAGCTGCGGGATACCGAGCAGCAGCGGCAGCAGTTTATCCGTGACTTTATCCGGCCTATACAGGAGCGCATGGACGAGCGGGGAATCAAGGGTGAAATCATCTACCGTGTCAAGTCCATTTATTCCATTTGGCAGAAAATGAGCAAAAAGCAGATTCCTTTTGAGGAGGTCTACGATTTGTTCGCCATACGTATCATTGTGGATGTCAGTTCGGAACACGCCAAATCGGAATGCTGGGCGGTGTATTCTTTGGTGACGGATGTCTACCGTCCGAACACGGAACGCCTGCGCGACTGGATTTCCATCCCCAAGGCCAACGGCTATCAGGCGCTGCATATTACGGTGATGAGCAATCCGACGGAACATAATCCGAACGGCCGCTGGGTGGAGGTGCAGATTCGCTCCAAACAGATGGATGCCATTGCGGAGAACGGCATCGCGGCCCATTGGCTGTACAAGGGAGACGCGGTCTCCTCGGATTCGCAGGAAGGCATTGACGAGTGGCTGCAACAAGTGAAATACGTGCTGCAAAACCAGCAGGAGGCCCCTTCCAATGAGCTGATTTCGAAAGTGCAGATGAATCTTTTCTCCAAAGAGATTTATGTGTATACCCCTAAGGGAGAGTTTCATACCATGCCCTTGGGTTCCACGGTGCTGGATTTTGCCTACGGCATCAGCGAGGATATAGGGAGCCATTGCATTGGCGCCAAAGTGAACAACAAACTGGTGCCGGTGCAGTATGCGCTGAACAGCGGGGACCAGGTGGAGGTAATCACGTCCACCAAGCAGATGGTGCACGAGGGATGGCAGCAGATTGCCAAGACCGCCTTGGCGCAAATCAAGATTTCCGAGGCTTTGGCTTTGCAGAAGGATGCCAAGCAAGCCGAAGGGAAAAGGCGTTTGCAGGAGTATTTCGAGAAATTGGAGGTGGAGTTCGACCGGGTGTCGGTGCGCCGTCTCAAGGATTTTCTCGGCATTGACGAGCGGGTGGACCTCTACGAGGAAGTGTACAACGGCAACGTGAACGAAGCCAAGGTGAAACGCTGTTTTTCGCGCTGGAGCTACCTGTACAAAATCTCCCATTCTGTCGCGAACAATGTGCGTTACCTAAGCCGCCGCATACACTATGTGTTTTCCATGGAGGCCTTTGTCCGCAAGCGCATGAAACGCAATCCGGCTTCCATGCTGTTGGACGAGGATATGACGCACATTCACCAGACGGTGGCCAAGTGCTGCAATCCGATAGCCGGGGATTCTGTCATCGGCATACGGAAGTCGGACCATGAAATCGTGGTGCACCGCACCAACTGTCCCGAAGCACGCCAAATGATGGCGAAAATGGGCAAGAACATTGTAAAGGCCAAATGGAACAAGGATGCGCAAAATATTGACTTCCTGACGGGAATCCGCATCAACGGCTTTGACAAAAAAGGCCTGGTCAATGAGGTGACAAACATTCTTTATCAGGATTTCAAGGTGAACTGCCGTTCCATCAATTTCGAAACTTCGGAGGGGCTTTTCGAAGGAAGCATCATGCTGTATGTGCAGAACCTCACCATTCTCAACGAATTGATAGACCGTCTGAAAAAAGTGGACGGCATTCAAGGTGTCGCGCGAATCAATTCCTATACGCGGCATGAGGGCTAAGGTGCGTGCCGGGTTTTGGCTGCTGCTTTGCTGCTGGCAGTTTGGAGCGCTTTCCGCCCAATCCTATGTGGGTGTGTCCGATACGCTGGTCGTGAAGGATTCCGTTTCGGCTGCGGCCTGTTGCCTGCAGCAACAGGAACTCCCGTTCTGGTTTTCGGCGCGTGGCAGCGTGGACTGGCAGCCCGAAGGCGAGGAGGCGGTGCGTTTTACCATGTTTTATGCCGTGGCCAAAGACAGTCTGCTGTATGTGCATCTCAGCAAGTTCGGAATAGAGCTGGCCCGAGCGTTGTTCCGCCCCGACAGCGTGTTTTTGCTGCTTTCCGCGACGGGCAACTATTGGACGGGAACCTATGCGGTCTTGGGGCGCAAAGTGGGCTATCCGGTAGATTTTTCCTTGTTGCAAGGCCTTTTGACGGCCATGCCCGACGCTCCCTATGTGCAGACGGATTCCAACGGCCTGCTGCGGACGGCGCAGTGGGGGGCTTC
>JAGAEQ010000063.1 GCA_017613015.1 Bacteroidales bacterium
AGCCACCAAATCGTTGAACAGCCTCATAGAAAGTGACCATTATCCGGACATTCATTACGGGATAAAGCTGTGCGCCCAAAATGTTGGATTTAACGGCAGGTTCTATACTTTCCCTTATTTCTGCACTTTCCTTTTAAAACGGTGGATTGCAGAGAGAGAGAACATTTCCCTTCCCTCCACACAATAACCCCACCTTTTTTCCGTTAATGTAAAAGTTGTTTAAAGAAAAATATAGCATCATGATCATACGAAGCAAAGCGCCATTGCGTTTGGGTCTGGCGGGAGGAGGAACCGATGTCTCCCCGTATTCCGACATTTACGGCGGCGCCATACTGAACGCCACCATCAACATGTTCGCCTACACCACCATTGACCCGTCCGAGGATGGGCGTATTGTGTTTGAGGCGCCAGACCGCAACAGTCGGGAAAGCTGCGCCTCCCAGCCTTTGCTGGACCCGGAGGGCTTTTTTCTGCTGCACAAGGGTGTGTACAACCGCATAGTCAAGGATTTTGTACACAAACCCCTGTCTTTCCGCATCTCCTCCTATGTGGACGCGCCTCCCGGTTCCGGTTTGGGAACGTCCTCTACCTTGGTGGTCAGTATTTTGGGAGCGTTTGTGGAATGGCTGAAACTGCCGTTGGGAGAGTACGACATCGCCCGTCTGGCCTATGAAATCGAGCGGGAGGATTTGGGCATGAGCGGTGGCAAGCAGGACCAGTACGCGGCCACTTTCGGCGGTTTTAATTTCATGGAGTTCCACGGGGAAAATGTGATTGTCAATCCGTTGAGAATTAGGGAAAAGTATGCCGACGAGCTGGCGCACAACCTGGTGCTGTACTATACCGACACCAGCCACGTGTCCGCCCGTATCATTGAGGAGCAGCAACGCAATGTCCGCGCCAAGCATACTGTGTCCATTGAGGCCATGCACAAGCTGAAAGAGCAGTCCGTGCAGATGAAGGAGGCCTTGCTGCGGGGCAATACCGACCGCATTGGGGACATTCTGGATTTCGGATGGCGGTACAAAAAGCAGATGGCGGACAGCATCACCAACCCACACATTGACAGTATTTACGAGGCGGCGCGTCAGGCTGGTGCCACCGGGGGCAAAATCTCCGGAGCGGGCGGCGGCGGCTTCATGTTTTTCTATTGCCCCGGCGTCACGCGCTATGCCGTGGTGGAGGCCTTGAAACCCTTCGGCGGCAAGGCCAAGCGTTACGAATTTATCAATGAAGGATTGAAGACATGGACCATTTGAGACATTTCCTTGGTGTGTGCTGCCTGTTAGTCGCTTTGGGGGCGCAGGCGCAGCAGGAACCGGCGGACATGACGTATGTGGGCCGATTTCTGGACGATTGGGGCTGCCACGCGCTGGTCGCCCAATGTGAGAATGCCGCACAGTGGCACGGGGACGCCTATTTCCGTGCGAGCCTGATTTTGGTGAACACTTGCCGGCAAAAGGAGAAACGCATCACTTCCGCGCCGACCTACGTGCTGAACGCCCTGTTCACGGATGCCAGGCATTTTCTTTACACGGACGGCAACCGCATTTACCGTTGCAGGGTAAACTCCTGTTTCAAACCCCGTTGCCTGTATACGGTGCGGGATACGCAGCGCATGTTGGTGCTGGATATGGTGCGCTATGGTGACGAGACCTATCTGGTGGTGGAGGATTATGCCGAAAGAAAATTGGTCAATCCCCGCTGGCCGGAGGACGATGACAGCTATGAGAGCGCGTTGCGCATCATTGAATTGAAGACCGGAACCGAAATCGCCCGCATGGGCTATCCGTTTTCCGGATCTTCGCGCTACACTTGTATAGAAAAGAAGGAGGGATGGGTTTTTCAGGTGATGGACACCACTTTTGCCATGGATGCGCCCCGTCATTTGCAGGAGGTGCAGTGGCAAAAGGGCCCCAAGGCTTCCGCGCAGCGGGAGAGCGAATGGCACAGCGTGCGGATTGACCCGGACCGTCCCAAGGAGGTGCATATCCTGCGGAACCGCTGAGGCTTGGACGTCCGTAGGGGTGTCCGGCGGAGTGGCATCCCCATTTTGGGGGATTCTGCGCTGTTTTTCCCTAAAAAATAGGATGACTGGAAAGAAGGAGGCAGGCTACTTTTGCAACAAGAACAAACAAGGCGTCCGGAGACGCCGGTAGAGGAACTATGACACTGAAAGAATTACCAATAGGATCATCGGCTGTGGTGACCGCCGTGGGAGGGGAAGGGAGTTTCCGCCGTCATTTGATGGATATGGGGCTGATTCCGGGAACGGAAGTCCGTTTGTACAAGTTCGCGCCCATGGGCGACCCCATGGAAATACAGTTGCACGGCTATTGTCTGACTTTGCGTTTAGCCGATGCCGCGCTAATCAGTGTGGAGACGCTCTCCGCCACTGAAACGCAGGAAGGGGATGTGTCCGCCGCCTTGTCCTATGTCGGGGACGCGGCCATGGAACGCACGGAACATCCCGGATTTGGGGAGACGGGGCGTTTCCATTCCAAGGCGGATGAGCACGAGCTGCCGCAGGGGACCACTCTGACCTTTGCCTTGGCGGGGCAGCAGAACAGCGGCAAAACCACCCTTTTCAACCAATTGACCGGAAGCAAGCAGCACGTGGGGAATTTTCCCGGCGTGACTGTAGACCGCAAAGATGGGGTGATTCTGGGGTATGCGGACACCCTGTTGACCGATTTGCCCGGCATTTATTCCCTTTCGCCCTATACGGAGGAAGAAATCATTTCCCGCCGTTTTATCCTGGACGAGAACCCCAAAGGCATCATCAACATTGTGGATGCCACCAACATAGAGCGCAACCTTTACCTTACCATGCAGCTGATGGAGCTGGACGTTCCCATGGTGCTGGCGCTGAACATGATGGACGAGGTGCATAACAACGGGGGCAGCATACGGGTCAATGAGATGGAGCGTATTCTCGGGATTCCCGTTGTGCCGGTGTCTGCCGCCAAAAACGAAGGCTTGGACGAATTGGTGAAACATGCCGTTCATGTGGCAAAATATCAGGAAAAACCTGTACGTCAAGATTTTTGTGACAAGGAGGCCTACGGCGGGGCGGTGCACCGCTGCCTGCACAGCATCATGCACCTGATTGAGGACCATGCCCAGCGGGCGGAGATACCGGTACGTTTCGCGGCCGTGAAGCTGGTGGATGGCGACCAGCCCATTCTGGACGCTTTGCAGCTGGATGCGAACGAGAAGGAGATGTTGGAGCACATTATCGTGCAGATGGAGCAGGAGCGCGGGCTTGACCGTGCCGCCGCCATTGCCGACATGCGTTTCTCCTTTATCCGGCGTTTGTGCGCGCAAACCGTGGTGAAAGCGGCGGAGGAAAGCAAGGAGTCCGCACGCAGCCGCCGCATGGACAAGTTGCTGACCGGCAAATGGACGGCGCTTCCCATTTTTGTGCTGGTGATATGTCTGGTGATATGGCTGAGCATAGATATGCTCGGTGCACCTTTGCAGGACGCTTTGGATCAGGGGATTGGCTGGCTTGCCTCGGTGACGGAGAACGCCATGCGTTCCGTCCAAGTCAATCCGGCAGTGGTCTCACTGGTGATTGACGGCATTTTCGGCGGCGTGGGCACCGTGCTGAGTTTCGTGCCCATCATTATGCTGCTGTTCTTTTTCCTCAGTCTGATAGAGGACAGCGGCTACATGGCGCGGATTGCCTTTGTGACGGACAAACTGCTGCGTAAGCTCGGCTTGTCCGGGAGCAGCATCGTTCCCCTGCTTGTCGGTTTCGGCTGCTCGGTGCCTGCCGTCATGGCGACACGCACCTTGCCTTCGGCCCGCGACCGCTTGCGTACCATTCTGTTGACGCCTTTTATGAGTTGTTCGGCCAAAATCCCTATCTACGTCTTTTTCATTTCCGCCTTCTTCCCCGGCCACGGCGGGCTGATATTGGTAGGGCTGTATTTGCTGAGTATCTGCGTGGGAATTGTTTTTGCATTGGTTTTCAAACGGATTGCAGACAAGAGCGAAGCGGCGCCCTTTGTGATGGAGCTGCCCAACTACCGGTTGCCTTCCGCCCGTAACACCTGGCACCTGCTGTGGGGGAAGACCAAGGATTTTGTGCAGCGGGCCTTCACCATCATTTTCATCGCCTCCATCGTCATTTGGTTTTTGCAGCATTTCACCTTCCGTTTTGAAATGACCGACAACGGGGAGGGGAGCATGCTGGCTTGGATGGCCAATGCGGTTGCGCCGCTTTTCCGCCCCATAGGCTTGGGCGATTGGCGGGTGGTTTCCTCCCTCATTTCCGGATTTTTAGCCAAGGAAAGTGTGGTCGCCACCATGGGGGTGCTGAATCTGTCGGCTTCCCTGACCACGCTGTCCGCTGCGTCCATGCTGGTGTTTTGCCTGCTGTATACGCCTTGCGTGGCTGCCATTGCCAGCATACACCGGGAGTTGGGCGGCGGATGGGCTTGTTTTGTCGCCGTGTTCCAATGTCTGGTCGCTTGGGTGTGCGCGGGTTTGGTCTACCTTGTGCTGGGATGGATAATCTAACAAATAAAATAGTGTAAGTCAGATGAATGCCGTAACCATAGGTGTGTGCGTCCTGCTTTTTTTCTGTGTGCTGTGGGCAATTGTTGCGATGGTCCGCAACAGAAAGAAAGGCGGCGGTTGCGGCGGAACGTGCAACGGATGCCCTTTTTCAGAAGGCGGTTTCCGATGTGGAAAATACTCAAATTGAGGCGGATGTGCCTTGCACCTGTGTTATCCTGTCCCTTTCTTTGGAATCCAAGGCGGCGATGACAGCCATGGAGGCGAATACCGGGACGGCCAGTTTTTCCGTATCCAAAAAATTATTGAAAAAGCCGTGGGCGAAGTAGCTGCACAAGGCTAACACACAGACAATGCAGGCGATGCGTCGGGAGAGTGGCGCGTCTTTGCGGTGAAAGACCTTCAGGCCCGCGGAAAGGCAGCAGCCAATCAGCCACAGCAGCAGCAAAGGACCGATAAAACCGGTTTCGGAGAGCATGCTCAGGTATTCGCTGTGGGCGTTGCCGCCGTCCCCGGCGTTGGTGGTGATAATGGTTTTGTAGCGCGGATGCTGGAAGGGCGCGTACTGGAACTGGTAAGTGCCCGGTCCCCAGCCGAGAAACGGTTTTTCCTTGAACATGGAAAGGGCGGCTGCCCATCGGTTGATGCGTTCCACATTGGAGGCGTCCGAGGAAATGTTGGACATGGACTGCAAATGCTCCACCAGATTTTGGGAGGATTCCGTGTCGTTCTTGTTCAGGCGGTAGAGGATGTCGTCCGCGAAAAAGACCGCAAATACAGCCAATGCCGTTCCGGTAAGCAGCACCGTGCGGAAACGTATCCGAAACAGGGCCAGTGCCAATACGGCGATGGCGATGCCCAAACTCAGCCATGCGGCGCGGCTGAACGAAAGGTACAGCCCGATCATGCCGATGAGCCACAGCAGGGCGGCCAGACGGCGGATGTGGCCGGATTCCTTGTGGTAGGCGATGAATCCGGGGAGCAGGCAGCTGAAAAACACCAAAACGGCCCCGTAGGCGGTGTGGTCGTTGTAATAGGGACTCATCACCCAGTAGGCCACTTTTTCCACGGCGCCTAAGCGGATATGCTTCACGGTGGTGATGCAGACCACTATGCCCAGCCCGATGGCGTAGCACAGCAGGAAACGGGCCGCATTGCGCTCGTTTTGGCGTATTTCCTTGGCAAGGTAAAAATAGCAGGGGATGATGAACCACAATTTGCTCAGCCAGTGCTTGAACGAAACCAAGGGCATGGTGCTTGCGCAGGAGGCGATCAGCAGCCAGGCCAGGTACACGTAAAGGGCGATGGAAATGGGATGGCGCAACAGTTCCTTCGGATAGTCCTTCGTCCAGATGATTTTCCATAAGAACAACAGCATCAGGCAAATCAACAAGGGCTCGGAGGGGATGGACATGTTGAAGGCCACGTCGGGGATTTTTTCGCTGATGTTCACCGAAAGCGGGGTGATCAGCGCGGTCAGGTAGAGGCAGGCTTCCGTGTGCATGCACACCAGATAGATGCCGATGAACAGGAAAACACTGTATGCCACCCACGGACGCTCGTAGCGCACGCCCACTACGCAGACCGCCATGAACAGCAAGCTTGCGGCGAGTATGCCCCAAGGGGTTTTGTGGTTTTTGAACCGCTGGCGCAGCTTTTCCATCCGCTTTCGCTTAGGCTTGGGTTTCCGCTGCTCTGTCCTCTTTTTTCGCGCTGTGGCGCAAGGCTTGGCAGAGCTGTTTCAGCCCGTCTTGGCAGACAATCAGGAAAATAGTGAAAACCAGCACGCAAAGCGTGGTCACTAAGCTGATGGCCAGTTTTTTCGGATAGCATTTCTTGTCCGATGGCTGTGCCCGCTCCACCACGAATTTTTGGGGTAGGGAGTAGGAGGCGTCCACCCGGGTGTTCTGGTATTTCTGCTGGTAAATCTCCTGCACTTCCTTCAGATGGTAGAGGCGGTCGCGCACGGAGACGTAGAGCGGCCCCCATTCCTCCAGCACCGCCAGCTCCTTTTTCAGACGCTCTACCGCCACGGTGTTGCCCTTGGCGACTTCTACCGCGTATTGCTGCGTCAGGCGTTCGGACTGGGATTCATAATCGAAGACCCCTTTGCTCATGATGTGGGAGAGGGAGTCGTTCAGCAGGGCGACCTGTTCCTCGGTGAGCCGCATTTCGTCTTGCAGAATGCGGTGGGCCTCTATGGAACGCTGCTGTATGATACTGCGTTTCAGGGTGTCGTAATAGTCCGCGATTTCGTTGGCCATGGCGGCGGCGATGTTGGGGTCGATGTCCTCCACGCTGATTTCCACCGCCAGGTTATGGGTGCGCGAAAAAGTCACGTTTCCGTCCACGTATTTGTACAGTTTGGTTTTCCAGTACTTTGAAGTGGTGTCTATGTCGTAATGGCAAATCAGGTCAAAACGCTCTATCAGGTGGTCCTTGATTTCGCGGGATTGCAGAATCTGTATCATCTGGTTGATTTGCAAATCGTTTCCGAATTGCGTAACATCCAGAAACTCATTGTAGTTCCCGTCGGCCAGCACTAATTGGGAGACCGCATTGGACGAGGTGGGGAACATGATGACGGACGATTTGTACTTGGGTTTGATGAAATAGGGCGTGGACAGCAGGAAGGACAGGGCTGCGGTAGCCACTGCCACCACCAACAGGGTTTTCCAATAGCTGATGACTAACAGCAGAAGGTTGAATCCGGTTTTTTTTTCGTTTGCCATAGCAGGTGTTTAAATGAATGAACGCTGTAAAATGAATAAGGCGGGTTGTTTGTGCAGGTTGGGGCGGACCGTGTTTTTCCAGTCGCGCACGGATTTGGTTGCAATGTATTCCTCTTCCAGGGTGATGCCGGCGGCGACGCACAGACGGGTCTCGTTCTGGCAGGTCTCCAACAGCAAATCCCACAAGGTCTGGTTTTTATAGGGAGTTTCGATAAACAGCTGGGCGGAAGCCTCTTTCGCCGATTCGCTCTCCATTTGGCGGATTTTGCGCACCCTTTCGTCCTTTTCCCGGGGTAGGTAGCCGTGGAAGCGGAAACGCTGTCCGCAAAGGCCGGAAGCCATCAGGGCGGCAAACACCGACGAGGCCCCCATCAGCGGAACGACCTGTATGTTGCGGTCGTGGGCGGCGGCCACCAAATTGGCGCCGGGGTCGGCCACACAGGGCAGCCCCGCTTCGGAAAGCAGCCCGATGGAAAAGCCCTCAAACACCGGTTGCAGCAGTTTTTGGCTGTCCAATACCGCCGTATGCTCGTTCAGCACTTCGAAGTGGCAGTCGTCGATGGGGAAGGCAGGATCCATTTTCCGCAAAAAACGGCGGGCGCTGCGGATTTCCTCCACCACGAAATGGGAGAGTCCCCGGATGACGCCACGGTTGTACTCCGGCACGCAGCGGCTCACGTCTTCGCCGCCTAAAAGCGTGGGAATCAGGTAGAGTTTGCCTACAGCGTCGGTTGGGGCCATTCCTTAGTTCTCCAGTTCGGATTTGATCCAGTCGTAGCCTTTCTCCTCCAATTTCAGAGCCAGCTGCCGGTCGCCGGTTTTCACGATGCGCCCCTCGTAGAGAATGTGCACAAAATCAGGGACAATGTAGTTCAGCAGCCGCTGGTAGTGGGTGATCACCAGCATGGCGTTGTTTTCGTTGTGCAGCTGGTTCACGCCGTTGGCCACAATGCGCAGTGCATCAATGTCCAGACCGGAGTCGGTCTCGTCCAGCAGGGCAAGCTCCGGTTCCAGCATGGCCATCTGGAAAATCTCGTTCTTTTTCTTTTCCCCTCCGGAAAAACCTTCGTTCACCGCACGGTTTGAAAGTTTCGCCGTCAGCTCGACCACTTTTTTCTTCTCTTCCATACGGGCCAGAAACTCCGCCGCGGACAAGGGGGGAAGCTTGCGGTAGGCGCGGATGTCGTTCAGCGCGGTACGCATGAAGTTGCTCATGCTGACGCCTTGTATCTCCACCGGGTACTGGAATCCCAGAAAAATTCCCTCGCGGGCCCTGTCCTCCACCGGCATGGCCAGCAGGTTCTTTCCCTTGTACAGGATTTCCCCCTCCGTGACCTTGTAGATGTCGCGTCCGGCGATAACGGCCGCCAAGGTGCTTTTTCCGTTGCCGTTCGGACCCATCAATGCGTGTTTTTCGCCTTTTTCTATGGTCAGATTGACCCCTTTTAAGATTTCCTTCCCTTCGATGGAAACATGCAAGTTTTTGATTTTCAGTAATGAGCTCATGCTTCGCTATGCTAAAGATACAATTTGCAAAAATAGCATTTATTTTGTTTCCAAATCACCCGTTTCCGTTATTTTCTGTCCGTTTCCGGGGCCATGCCTTGGGAGAGCAGCTTGCGGGCCACCTCCCGAAGGGTTTCTTCCTTGCCTTTTTCCAGGCCCTGCCGCTTGCCCTTGCGGAGGACTCTGCGCTCTGCCGTCTCGAAAAACAGGCAATTTCGGCTTACCTTCGGCGGAATG
>JAGAEQ010000064.1 GCA_017613015.1 Bacteroidales bacterium
GGTCGTCCGCTATCTCCTTCTGGTATTCGTTCCAAAATCTTTTCTGCATAATTCCCTTGTTTGGCGTTACTTAAAAACAGATTACAAGGAATGGCACCCTGAATCCTCCGTGAAAACACGCTGCATATACTCGTCCATCGGCAGCTCGTGCTCCTTGGCGTAAGTTTCGGACTGCCCCTCTATCTGGCGATACATCTCCTTTCCGCCCGTCACCTCGAAGATGGCATTCACCTCCTTCAAATCCTCCTCAGCAATGTCGCGGATAGCCCCCGGACCTTTCTGGTGCCACTTCGCGCCCAAACGGGAGGAAAGCTCACCGATGTGCGCCATGTACCATTCCCACACCGGGCCCTGCTCCGGATGTTTCTCCGGAACAACAATGTCCGGATGCACACAGTAGCCGCGTTTCAGGATATTCTGGCCGATGGTCTGTTCCAGCGCGTACTGCTGACGGCCTTTTTCGCTTTCCACAAAATAGCCCAGCTGCTGGGAAAAGGTGCGCAGCACACTGATGACGACGCCCGGGGCGTTTCCGCGCGGGCAACGGGTCTTGCAGGACATGCACTGTCCGCAGTACCAAATGGTTTCGCTTTTCAACAGCTTGACAATCTCCTCGTCGTTCTGCGACTGCACAATGGTGCAGATGGCACGGGGGTCGTAATGGTAGAACTCCGCCGCCGGACAAATGGCCGTGCAAACGCCGCAGCTCATGCAGGCGTTCAAGGCCTCCTCCAGCCGGAAATCCTCATTCATTCGGTCGTATAAGGCTCCCATAATTTTTTCACTTTAGAAAAGGCAAAAGTACGAAAAAAAAAAACACGGCGCGTAAGGAAAATCCTTCGGTTTTCTTTTTTCTGCCAAGACCCGCTCAATGTTTGTGCAACATGGCGTCCAGCGTGGGTTTGCGCCCCTTGAAGCGAACATACAGCTCCATGGCGTCGGCCGTGCCGCCCGTGGACAGGATATGCTCCCGGAAACGGGAAGCCGCCTCCGGACAGCACATCCCGTCCCGGACAAACTCTTCGTAGGCGTCGTCCGAAAGGACCTCCGACCATTTGTAGGAGTAATATCCTGCGGCATAGCCTCCTCCGAAAATATGGGTGAAGGAGGTGCTGATAGCCGTATGCGGTTTTCGGGGCAGCAGACGCGCCGGGAGAATGGCCTTTTCCTCAAACGCCTCCACATCGCCTTCGAAAGGGGCCTCCAAGGTGTGCCAGGCCATATCCAACAACCCGAAATTCAATTGGCGCAGGCAGCGGTAGCCTTCACAAAAACGCTTCTGTCCCTTTATTTTGTCCACCCATTCCCCGGAAAGCGGCTCACCCGTGCGGTAATGCCGCGCAAACAGGGCAAGAAAATCCTGCTCCTGCGCCCAGTTCTCCATCAGCTGGGAAGGCAGCTCCACAAAGTCTCTTACCACTGAAGTTCCTGAAAGCGAAACGTATTCCGCTTGGGAAAGCATACCGTGCAAAGCATGGCCGAACTCGTGCAGAAAAGTCTCCACCTCCCGAAAACCCAGCAAGGCGGGCTGGTCCGCCGTGGCCGGTGTGAAATTGAACACTAAGGAAACCAACGGCAGCTCCCGCTGCCCGTCCTCCCGACGGAAAGTGTCCCGGAAGGAAGTCATCCAAGCACCGCCACGCTTGCTCTCCCGAGGGAAATAATCCATATAAACAAAAGCCAGGACCGTGCCGTCCGCCTCCGAAACCTCGTACACCTCCACTTCGGGATGGTACACCGGCACATCCTCCCTGCGGCGGAAACGCAGCCCGTACAGACGCCCCGCCAAGGCGAACACGCCCTCCCTCACCTTTTCCAAAGGAAAATAGGGACGCAGCTGCTGCTCGTCGAAACGGAGCTCGCTTTCCTGGTAACGGGACTGGTAATAAGGCCAGTCCCAAGGCTGCATGCCACCATCCAGCCCTTCCTTGGCGGCAAAGGCGGAAATCTCCTCCAACTCCTTTTCCGCCACCGGACGATAGGCCTCCAGCAGCTGCCGCAGCAAGGCGTCCACTTCCGCCGTGGTTTTCAGCATCCGCTTGGCCAGCACATATTCCGCATAAGATTTGTAGCCAAGCAACTGCGCTAATTTCAAACGAAGATTGGCCATATCACGGACCAAGGGCGTGTTGTCATGCGCCCCGCCCAAAGCCCGGCTCTGGTAAGCCTCGTACAGCCGTTTCCGGTGGGGGCGGCTTTCGGCGTACTGCATGAAAGCCGTGTAACTCGGCTGCGAAAGGTCAAAGGTCCAGCCATCCGCATGCCCTTTGGTCCGGGCGCGCTCCGCCGCAATCCGCCGCTCGGTTTCTGGCAATCCGCGCAACAGCCCCTCCTCTCCGGGCGCGAAATGCAGTTCAAAGTCCCGGGTCGCCGCCAGCACATTGTTTTTATAGTCCAGACTTTTCTGGGACAAGGTGTTGCGTATCTGGCTGAAACGCTCGCGCCCCTCCCCTTGCAGCAATGCGCCATGGCGGACAAAACCGTCGTAGGTCTGCTTCGAAAGCATCCGCTGCTCCGGGCTCAAGTCCTCCTGACGCTCCAAGGCCCCCTTCACCCGCCGGAACAGGCCTTCGTGCAGGTAAAACGCGTTCTCATGCGCGGTCACCAAGGGCACGATTTCCGACGCAGCCTGCCGCATGGCTTCGGAAGCATCCGCCTCCAACAGATTGAAAAAAACATCCGCCACCGGACGGTACTTGCGACCTGCCCGGTCGATGGCAGCAATGGTGTTGGCAAAGGTGGGCGGCTCGGGATTGGAGGCGATGTGGTCCCATTCAGCCTGCGCCTCGGCAATGCCCTCGCGGAAAGCGGGCAGGAAATGCGGCACCTCAATGCGATCAAAAGGCGGAAATGGCTGTGTGACATCCAATAAGGGGTTGGTAAAGGATTGAGGCATGATTTTAAATTAAAAATTTGTCAAATATTTAGCTATTAAATTGTTAAAATGTCAACACATGAAGCGATGCTCGGATGGGAATCAGACTTCATAACATAAAACATATTTTGTTTCTTTTGTTTTTTGCAATTGCAAAAATAGCGCTTTTTCCGCTGCCAGGGCATGACAAAAGCCTTCGTTTTGCATTATTTTTGGAGGCGTTTCCGACGAAACCAAAGCGAAAGGATATGGAAGATCGCAACATGGAATTCATGAGAGAGGCCATCGCTGTTGCGCGGGAAGGCATACACGCGCAGGCGGGAGGGCCCTTCGGCACCGTCATTGTCAAGGACGGGGTAATCATCGCCAGGGCGCACAACAGCGTGCTGCGGCAGCACGACGCCACGGCGCACGGGGAAATCGCCGCCATACGGGAGGCCGGAAAGAAACTTGGCACCCACGACCTCAGCGGATGCGACCTTTACACCACCGGGGAACCCTGCTCCATGTGCCTTTGCGCCACCCTTTGGGCCAACATCCGCAGGGTGTATTACGGTTGCACCATTGGGGACAACGCCCGCATCGGTTTCCGGGACGGACAGTTCGACCGTCTTTTCGGAGGAAGGGAACAGCTTTCCGGCTACCTTATCCCCTTGGGGCGCGAGGAGTGCCTGACCTTGTTCGAGGAGTACGCCCGCATGCCGGAACGCAAAAACTATTAGTGACGGTGCAGTTTTTTGTCCGCAAAGCGGCAGCCCTGCAACGTTTTTTTCATCACGGCGGGAATTGTGGGCAGCGTATTCATTTTTTGCGTAATTTTGCCTTTTGTTCCCTTTGGCGGGAACCTTTTCACAACACACTGAAACCATGATAGAGATCATTTGCACCAACAACCGGCAGAAAAAGCGTTACCCCAGAGGGACATCATTGCTGCAAATCGCTGAGGACATGCGTATAGAGACAGGGCATCCCCTGTTGGGCGCCTTGGTGAACAACGAGGTCAAAAGCCTGCGTTACGAGATTTACAAGAACAAGGTCGTGCAGTTTATCAATGCCACGGATTCCGCCGGATACCGCATTTACGAGCGTTCGCTGCACTTTCTGCTGTACCGGGCCTGCAAGGATGTGTACCCTTCGGAAAACATCATCATCAAGCACGCCGTGCCGGGCGGGAAATACTGCTCCTTCGAAAATCCGAACTTTCAGGTGACGGAAAAGACCGCAGCCACCATCGAAAAGCGCATGCGGGAGCTGGTGGCGGAGGACATCCCCTTCGAGCGCAGGGAAATCCCCACGAAGGAAGCGGTGCAACTCTACGACTCCCTGGGTCTCACCTCGAAAAAAAGCCTGATTGAGGACCGCAACTACCTTTACACCTCGGTGTATTATTTGGGCGACTGCATCAATTATTTCTACGGATGCCTGGCGCCTTCCACCCGCTACCTCACGACCTTCCAGCTGGAAGCCTATGAAAACGGCCTGCTGCTGGTTATGCCGGTCCAAGCGGACCCGGAAAAGCTGCAAGAGCGCAAGCCCTCTCCCAAACTGTTCTCTATTTTCAAGGAATACAAGGACTGGAACCGGATTTTGGGCATTTCCTACGTGCACGACATCAACCACATCATCGACAAAGGCGGGGGAAGCATGCTGCTGCTGCTCGCCGAGGCCTTGCAGGAGAAAAAGGTCGCCCACATCGCCGACCGCATCAACGAAAGGGGGAACGTGAAAGTGGTGCTGCTGAGCGGCCCCTCCTCTTCCGGAAAAACCACCACGGCCAAACGGATTTCCATGCAACTGGGCGTGTTGGGCTACCATCCCGTCCCCATTTCCATGGACAATTATTTTGTGGACCGGGACCACACCCCTTTGGACGAGAACGGGCAGCACGACTTCGAGCACCTGAACGCCCTGGACCTCCCCCTGTTCAACGAACAGATAGAGGATCTGATCCAAGGCAAGGAAATCGAGACCCCGACCTTCGACTTCCAGCAGGGATGCAAAATCTGGAAAGGCGACAAGCTGAAACTCTACCCCCAGAGCATCCTGATTATCGAAGGCATACACGCCCTCAACCCCGCCCTGCTGACCTCCGTGCCCAAAGACCAGTGCTTCCGCATTTTCACCTCTGCCCTCACCACCACCGCCATTGACCGGCACAACCCCATTCACACTACAGACAACCGACTGATACGCCGTATTATACGCGATGCACGCTTCCGCAATTACTCGGCGGAAAACTCCCTGCTCCGCTGGGACAGCGTGCGCCGGGGGGAGACCCGATGGATTTTCCCCTACCAGGAAAACGCAGACGAGATGTTCAACTCGGCCATCTGCTGCGAGCTCAACATTTTCAAGCCTTTCGCCCTGCAACAGCTGTACAAGGTCACAGAGGCCTCTGCCGCCTACGCCGATGCGCGGCGGCTCATCAAAATGCTGGAATATTTCACGGAACTTCCTGAAAAAGATGTTCTCCAGTCCTCCATATTGCGGGAGTTCTTCGGAGGAAGCGTGTTCAAATACTGACCCATGGCGACCAAAAACGAAATCAAATTCCTGCACTCCCTGCAACAGAAGAAGTTCCGCCAGCTTCACCGCCGCTTTACGGTGGAAGGGACCAAATCGGTGGCGGAAGTGCTGCACAGCGGCTTCGAAGTGGAGAATGTCTACGCCACCGAAGCCTGGCAGGCGGCGCATCCGGACATGGAAATTCCCGGGCTGCAAACCATCAGCGAAAAGGAATGCGCCTTGGCCAGCGGACTGCAAACCCCACCGGGCATACTGGCCTGCGTGCGATTTAGGGAAGAAGATGAAAACCAAGCCCTTGAACTGCCGGAACGCATCCTTGTGCTGGACGGCATACAGGACAGCGGCAACTTCGGCACCATTCTCCGCACCGCCGACTGGTTCGGCTTTCCCTTGGTGGTCTGCTCCCATGGCACGGTGGAGCTGTACAACCCCAAGACGGTTCAGGCCAGCATGGGCTCCTTCACCCGCGTCCGCGTAAGCTACCGGGACCTCCCCGCATGGCTTTCCGAACTGCCGGAAGACTACCGCATCTACGGCACCTTCCTAAACGGCAATGACTTGCGCAAAAAGAACTTCGCTCCCCGGGCGGCCGTCGTCATCGGGAGCGAGGCGCACGGCATTTCGCCGGAAGTGGAGGTTTTGGTGCATGAAAAGCTGTCCATACCGCGCATCGCCGAACATCCGGTAGACTCCCTCAACGCCGCCGTGGCCACGGCTTTGCTCTGCTACGAAATGACTCGCTGAAGCCCTCTGGCCGAAGACACCGCGAAAAAAAACGGCGGATTCCGCCAAGGATAACGATTTTTTGTTTATGTTTGCAGTTTCCCATATAGAAATTTAGTAATTATTAATTATTTAATATTCAGGTTTATGCAATATACCGTATTCACAAAGAAACACGAGGAACTGGGTGCGAAAATGGTAGAATTCGCCGGATTCTACATGCCAGTCCAATACGAAGGCGTGGTCGCCGAACACCTGCATGTGCGCAAAGCCGTCGGTGTGTTTGACGTGTCCCACATGGGTGAGATTTATGTGAAAGGCGCACGGGCGCTGGAATTTGTGCAGTGGGTGTCCTCCAACGACGCTTCCGTCCTGACCGACGGCAAAGTCCAGTACTGCTGCTTCCCCAACGACAAGAACGGCATCGTGGACGACTTCCTGACCTACCGCATCCATGAGGATGAATATTTATTAGTGGTAAACGCCGCCAATATTGACAAGGACTGGGCTTGGGTGAACAAACAGAACCAGGAGAAAGGCTTCGGCGTGGAGCTGACCAACGCCTCCCCCGTCACCTCCCAACTGGCCGTACAGGGTCCCTTGGCCCTCAAAGCCATGCAGAAACTGACCGACACCCCCATTGAGGACATGGAGTACTACACCTTCAAGCACCTCACCTTCGCGGGCGTACCCAACGTGCTGCTCTCCACCACCGGCTACACCGGATCGGGCGGCTGCGAAATCTACTTCCGCAACGAAGACGCCTTCAAGATTTGGGACGCCGTGTTTGAGGCTGGCAAGGAATTCGGCATCAAACCGATAGGCCTTGGCGCACGCGACACCCTGCGTTTAGAGATGGGCTTCTGCCTCTATGGACACGAAATCAACGACACCACCTCCCCGTTAGAGGGCGGTCTGGGTTGGATCACCAAGTTCACCGACACCAAGAACTTCATCAACAAGGAGAACCTGCTGAAACAGAAAGCCGAAGGCCTGACCCGCAAAGTGGTCGGCTTTGAAATGATCGACCGCGGCATTCCGCGCGAAGGCTACGACGTGTTAGACGCCGAGGACCACAACATCGGACACGTGTGCTCCGGCACCCAGGGCCCGTCGGTGCAGAAAGCGATCGGTACCGCCATCGTGAGCAAGGACTTCACCAAAACCGGCAGCGAGATTTACATCAAAATCCGCGACAGGAAACTGAAAGCCGTGGTGGTGAAAATGCCGTTCTACAAAGGCGAATAGGCCTTGTTCCGCACGTTTCGGACAAAGGGGCTGCCTCTCCAGGGGAGCGCAGCCTCTTTTTTTTTTGTTTTTTTTCCTTTCCAACACAATATTTCTATTAAAAAATAGTTTACTTTTGTAAAAGATTGTGTGGATTAGTTATTAACTTGTAAAATCTTGGCGCTATGGAACCTAAAAAATCTGTAAAAGCCGATTTGGAATGGAGGAAACCCGTATTTTTCGAAATCGGGCTGTGTGTGGCCTTAGCTCTCACCCTGATGGCCTTTGAATTCATCGGCCCGAGGGAGAAAGCAGGTGAAGTTTTTCAGACACAAGCCGTTATCGTCGATGACGAAATGGTAATTCAAACCAAACGGGAAGAAGTGACACCCCCGCCCCCTCCCGCCGCTCCCATGACGAGCACCGTCATTGAAATCGTGGAAAACAACATTGACATTGACAACGATGCCGACTTTGATTCAGAATTCGATGAGAATGAAGCGACTGACACCTATGAAGTGGATGAAGTCGGTGGTGAGGAAGTCGTGGAGGAAGAGATTTACGTCGTGGTGGAAGAGGAAGCGTCCTTCCCCGGAGGTGAAGAAGCCTTGTATGATTTCCTCGGGAAAAACATGGTTTACCCCAGCCAGGCGAGAGCCGCAGGCATTGAAGGGGTTGTTTTAGTGGAATTTGTGGTGGAACCGTCCGGAAAAGTGACCAATGTGCGGGCCAAACGTAAAGTCTCCCCGCTCTTGGACGAGGAGGCGGTCCGTGTGGTGAAAATGCTCCCGCCCTTCTCTCCGGGAAAACAACGCGGAAAAGCGGTGCGCAGCTATTTCCATCTTCCGGTCAGTTTCTCTCTGTACGACTAAACGGTCCCGCATTTTGCCAAAGAAAGACACAGAGGCTATGGATTACCATTCATCAGCCTCTTTTTCCTTTTATTTCAGAATAGAAAACAATGTCCAATTATTCCAGCCTCATCAACGAATTCATCGCCACGCTGCCCATCCCCAAACATCCGGCGAACCTGTACGAACCCATACGCTACACCCTGGCCCAGGGCGGCAAGCGGCTGCGTCCGGAACTCTGCCTGATCGCCTGCCAGACACTGGGCGGCAACCCCAAACAGGCCCTGTATCCTGCGGTCGCCTTGGAAATGCTGCACAATTTCACCCTCATCCACGACGACATCATGGACAAATCCGATTTGAGGCGCGGACAGAAGACCGTGTACAAAAAATGGGGGACCTCCACGGCGATTCTGGCGGGAGACACCCTGCTGGGCATGTCCTACGACCTTTTGCAGAGGTATCCTTCCATCGGGGCGCACAAGTTTTTCAACCTGCTGACTACCACCTTTATACAAATCTGCGAAGGGCAGCAGATGGACATTGACTTCGAACGCCGCAAAGTGGTTTCGGAGGAGGAATACCTGGAAATGATACGCCTGAAAACCTCCGTGCTGCTGGCCGCCTGCCTCAAAGCCGGCGCCATAGCGGCCCACGCCTCCCCGGAAGTGCAGGATGTGTTCTACGAATTCGGCATCCGCATCGGTCTGGCCTTCCAGATTCAGGACGACCTCTTGGACGTGTACGGACAAACGGAGAAACTGGGCAAAAGCGTTGGAGACGACATTGCCGACAACAAAAAGACCTACCTTTCCGTGAAAGCCATGGAACTACTTCAAGGCGAGGAACTTGCCAACCTGAAACGCTATTTCACCAAACAGAGCTTCAACCGGGAGGAGAAATTCGAGGGCGTGAAAAAACTGTACGCCTCCTGCCACATCAAGGAGACGGCCACCGAATTGGTCAACACCTACTACGAGCAGGCTTTCCGGCTGTTAGACAGCCTTTCCCTGAAAGCCGAACAGACCCTTCCGCTGCATGAATTCATTAAACGACTGATGTATAGGGAGTTTTAATGGACGGAAACGCCACTTTCGCATACAGGAAACGCCTTATCCTGATCGCTTTCGGTCTGGTGATACTGCTGTTTCTGGCCCGCCTGTTCCAGCTTCAGCTGCTGGACGAGCAATGGGAGGTCAAGGCGCGAAAGAACGCCTTGCGCTACGTGGACGACTTTCCGCCGCGCGGACTGATTTACGACCGCAACGGGCAGCTGTTGGTGAACAACACCATTTCCTACGACCTCATGGTCATCCCCCGCCAGGTCAAGCTGAACGAGACCGACCGCTTCGAGCTGTGCCGCATGCTGGGCATTTCCGACTCCGACTACGACGCCCGCATGGAAAAAGCGCGGAAATACTCCACCTACGCCGCCTCCATTTTTATGCGCCAACTGACGGAAGAGCAGCATAACTACATCAACGAGAGCATGTACCGTTTCATCGGATTCTACATGCAGGCACGCACCACCCGGAAGTACCAGACCGCCGCCGCCGCGCACACCCTCGGCTACATCGCCGAAGTGAACTACAACGACATGGAGAAGGACGCCTACTACAAAATGGGCGACTATATCGGGAAATCCGGCATCGAACGCTCCTACGAGCGCGAACTCCGGGGAGAAAAAGGCTTCAAAATCAAATTAGTGAACAGCCTGAACCAAGAAAAGGGCGCCTACGAGAACGGAAAATACGACACGGCGGCCATTCCGGGCAAGGATTTGTGGACCACCCTCGACAAAGACCTTCAGGAATACGGGGAAATGCTGATGCAGGGAAAACGCGGAAGCATTGTGGCCATAGAGCCTTCCACCGGAGAGATTCTCTGCATGGTCACCTCCCCCTCCTACGACCCTTCCCTGTTAGTGGGGCGCGAAAGGGGGCACAACTACGCCCTGCTGAACGCCGATTCCGTGGAAAAACCGCTGTTCAACCGCGCCCTGATGGCCATGTATCCGCCGGGATCCACCTTCAAACTGGTCCAGGCCCTGGTCGGCATGGAGGAAGGCGTGGTGACACCGGCCAGCCGCTTCCCCTGCTACGGGGGCTTCCCCTACGGCAACGGGCATAAATTGGGCTGCCACGCCCACGGCTCGCCCCTGGACATGCCCTCCGCCATACAAACCTCCTGCAACGCCTGGTTCTGCTACGATTTCAAGGCGATGATGGACAACCGCAAGAAATACAAGAACACCGGCGAGGCCTATGCCGCATGGCGGGAGAAAGTGTGCAGCTTCGGTCTGGGCAGCCGCTTCGACACCGATCTTTCCTACGAAAAAAGCGGAAACATCCCCACCAAGGCCTATTACGACCGCTATTACGGGGAAAACCGCTGGCGTGCCACCACCATCATCTCCCTTTCCATCGGACAGGGGGAAATCATGGTCACACCGGTGCAATTGGCCAACCTCGTCGCCGTCATCGCCAACAAAGGCTACTACTATCCGCCACATTTGGTCAAGGCCATAGGGCATCCGGACAGCCTGCACACCGCCTACACCACCAAACATCAGGTGATGGTGCAGCCGCGCTATTTCGAGCCGGTCATCGAAGGGATGAAGCGGGCCTGCGCCGCGGGAACCGCCCGAAGCGCGGCGGTACCGGGCATCTCCTTGGGGGGCAAGACCGGAACCGCCCAGAACCCGCACGGCAAAGACCACTCCATTCTGGTCTGCTACGGCCCGACGGAAAACCCGAAAATCGCCATTTCCGTCATTGTGGAGAACGCCGGGTTCGGCGCCACCTGGGCCGGGCCCATCGCCGGGCTGATGATAGAGAAATACCTGACGGACACCATCAAACGTCCGGATTTGGAACAACACATCAAAACCGCCGTCATCCGATAAGCCATGGAACAAACGAAAAACAAGACGGACATGCTGCTGGTGCTTCTTTTCCTGCTGTTTGTGGGATTCGGGTGGCTTAACATCTTCTCCACCACCTACACCGACGGCTTCTCCCTTTCCGCGAACTACGGGAGGCAGCTGATCTGGATAGGCCTTTCCGGCATGTGCGCCCTTTTCATCATGCTGTTAGGCAGCCAGTTTTTCCGAAACATCACGACCCCGCTCTACCTTTTCACCTTAGTGTTGATTTTTCTGGCGATTTTTATCGGAAAAAAGACCAAAGGGGCCAGTTCCTGGCTGACCATGGGGAGTTTCGGCATACAACCGGCGGAATTCGGGAAATACGCCACCTGCCTGCTGCTGGCCAAATACCTTTCCGGCACCAAGACCAACCTTTCCAACATCAAGCAGCTGTGGCCCTCCATCGCCATCATCTGCATCCCTATTCTACTGATTATCATGCAAAACGACATGGGTTCCGCCATCCCCTTTGTGTTTTTGGTGGTGGTGCTGTACCGGGAAGGGCTGACGGGTTGGGTAATCACCATCGGCATCACGCTCATCGTGTTGCTGATTCTCTCTGTTGTTTTTCCGCAATGGGTTATTTTGCTGTTGATTACAGCAGTTTTCGCTTGGATATTCTGGCGTAACCGCAAGCACCGCAAACTCCGGCTAAACATTCTTTTGTGGTACGGCATCGCCGTCATGTACGCGGTCTCCGCCCACGGCATCTACGAGCATGCGCTGCAACCCCACCAGAAAGCCCGCGTGGAAGTGCTTCTGGGTCTGAACCATGACACCAAAAGCATAGGCTACAACGTAAACCAGTCCAAAATTGCCATCGGCTCCGGAGGACTATTCGGACAGGGTTTCATGAAAGGCACCCAAACCACCATGAATTTTGTGCCGGAACAAAGCACTGACTTTATTTTCTGCACGATAGGCGAAGAATGGGGCTTTGTCGGAGCCTCCCTGCTATTGCTGCTGTACGCCCTGTTCATCTACCGGATTATCACCCGTTCGGAGGAGCAGCGCGACCCCTTCATCCGGATTTACGGCTACTGCATCGCCTGCATTTTCTTCTCCCACCTGACAATCAACATCGGCATGACCTTGGGGCTGCTGCCCGTCATCGGTATCCCCCTGCCCTTCATCAGCTACGGAGGCTCCTCGCTGCTGGCCTACACCCTGATGCTTTTCACCTACATCTCCATGGACGCCAAAGCCAACAGCTGGTAATTTTTTTCTATTCCCTTTGGGTTTTGCATGATTTTTTCAACCTAAGCCAACAACACACCTATAAAACATACAGCATGAAAAAACTCCTTTTGCTTACCTTATGCCTCGGGGCCGCCTGTGCCCTCACCCAGGCACAGACAGAACAACGCCTGACGGCGAAAATCACCCAAGCCACCGTCTACTTGCAGGGCGCGACCCTCACCCACACAGCATCGGCCTCGCTCAAAAGCGGCGCACAGGAACTCACCATCGAAGGGCTCAGTCCGGAAATTGACCTCAATAGCCTGAAAGTGACCTGCGGACACAGCAGCACCATCGTTTCTTCTGTAGAGTTCTCCACCGACTACATGACAGTCCAAACCGAAGCCGCCCAGCTGCAAAAACTGCGGGACAGCCTTGCCATCTACCAACAGCGGCTTCAAGAGGTGAACAACGACATCAACCTGAACACCAAGCTCTTGAAAACCTTATCCGACGGCATCGCCCAAAACACCCAGCAGAAGGACAAAATCCTCAGCGTGAACGAACTGACCGCCTGCATGGATTTGTACAAGGCCAAAGCGCCCGGTCTACAGAAAACCATTGACGCGGACAACGCCTTGAAAGCCAAACTCAACCAGCGAATCAGCAGTTTGAAGGCCCAAATCCAGCAGGACGAGACCAAGGAACGGCAACGCAGCGGCATACTCCGCCTCTCCGTCGCCACGCCCCTCGCTACGGTGGAGCATTTCACCATCCGCTACTACACCGCCAAAGCCGCCTGGACCCCTTGCTACGACATTCAGGTGAAAGGCGTGAACCAACCCGTCTCCCTGTTAGCGAAAGCGCAAATCCGGCAAACCACCGGCATGGATTGGAACCAAGTGAAAATCAATCTTTCCAATGCCACGCCCAACCTTACAAGCAGCGCACCAATCTTCTCCACCTGGTTTCTCCGCTACCGCACCTACCGGCAGACCAAAGCCATCATGATGTCCGCGAGCAACACCCTTTCCTATGCGTCCAAAACGGCTAAAGCGGTGGCAGAAGAGGAAACAGAAGAATGTGCCGAAGAGCCCACGGCCCAAGAAGGGACATCCGGGCAGGCATCCGTCCTGTACCTGCTCAACGGAAACTACATTTCCCAAAGCGAGTTTGAACGCATAGACCCCGCCTACATCGAGTCCATGGAAGTGCTGGACGCGGAGCAGGCCGCTCTCACCTACGGCAAGCATGCCACCCTGTATGTCCTGCGCACCAAGTCAATGGAGGATTATGTAAAACTGAAAGACAACGATTTGGAAATAGCCTACCAGCTGTCCCTCCCCTACACTGTCACCGGAAACGGCAAGGCGCAGCTCGTGGATTTGAAAACCTATGAAATCAAAGCCGACTACTATTATTACGCCGCCCCGAAACTGGCAGGCACAACCTACCTGATGGCCACCCTCTCCGACTGGGAGAAACTCAACCTCCTGCCCGGACAGGCCACCATCAACTACAACGGGACCTACGCTGGAAAGACACAGCTCCGGACAGGCACCACCGACACCACGCTCACCCTGACACTGGCCGAGGAGCCGAGAATCACGGTGAAAAGGGTCAAACGCAGCGAGTTCTCCGCCACCAAAACCATGGGCAACAACGTGACCGAGACACGCTCCCACCTCATCACGGTCAAGAACAACCTGAACAAGCGCGTGCCCTTCCTCCTCAAGGAGCAGTACCCTGTCTCCACCAACAAGGACATAGAAGTGAAACTGACGGAGCACACACCGGCGGCCACCCAGAACAACGCCACCATCGGCGTGCTGGGCTGGAAAACCGAACTGGAAGCCGGGGAAAGCCGCACCTTCATCGTCACCTACAGTGTGAAACACCCTAAAGACCACGACATACAGTTAGAATAAGTACGAAGGGGAAACCGCTCTTCCACGGTGGCCACCCCCGAAATTTTTACCTTAGGGACACGCAAAGGTATTCAATTAATACGTACCTTTGCGTTTTCTTTCGGAAACAAAACAATAAAATTCATACATTATGGAAATCTTGTCTGACAGAATATTACAAATGGCAGCCTCCGAGACGCTGGCCATGACGCAAACCGCAAGGGACCTCAAGGCCCAAGGAAAAAATGTGATCAGTTTAAGCATAGGCGAACCGGACTTCAACACGCCGGAGACCATCAAGGAGGCCGGAAAAAAGGCCATTGACGACAATTTCAGCCACTATCCTCCCGTGCCGGGCTATGCCGACCTGAAAGAGGCTATCTGCAAAAAGTTCAAGAGAGACAATAACTTGGATTTCACGCCCGACCAGATTGTGGTCTCCACCGGTGCCAAGCAGTCCATCTACCAGTTAGTGCAATGCCTGATCAATCCCGGCGACGAGGTGGTGATTCCCACGCCCTACTGGGTCTCCTACCGGGAAATCGTGAAAGTGGCCGGCGGCAACTGCATTTATGTGAAAACGAAGATTGAAAACGACTTCAAAGTCACTGCGGAACAGCTGGAAAAGGCCATCACGCCGAAAACCAAGCTCATCATGTTCAGCAGTCCCTCCAACCCGACCGGCATGCTCTACACCAAAGAAGAGCTTCGCAAAATCGCGGATGTGATTGCCAAGCACGAAAATGTGTACGTGATGGCCGATGAAATTTACGAGCACATCAATTTTGTGGGCAAGCACGAGAGCATTGCCCAGTTCCCCGAAATCAAGGAGAAGGTGATCACCATCAACGGCGTGGCCAAGGGGTACGCCATGACCGGCTGGAGAATCGGCTTCATCGCCGCACCGCTCTTCATCGCCAAGGCCTGCAACAAGCTACAAGGGCAAATCACCTCCGCCACCTGCTCCATCGCCCAGAAAGCCACCGTGCGTGCCATGGAGCTGGACCCCGCCACCGACAAGGACATCATCTGGATGCGGGAGCAGTTCAAGGAACGCCGCGATTTGGTTTACAAATTGTTGAGTGAAATTCCGGGCCTGAAGGTCCGCCTGCCGCAGGGCGCTTTCTACTTCTTCCCCGAAGTGAGCAGCTATTTCGGCAAGTCCTACGGCGAGTACCGCATCCAAAACAGCACCGACCTTTGCATGTTCCTGCTGCACGAGGCCAACGTGGCCACCGTCATGGGCTCCGCTTTCGGCGACGACAACTGCATCCGCCTCTCCTACGCCACCTCCAAGGAGACGTTGATTGAGGCCATGCGCCGCATCAAGGAGGCGTTGGCGAAGCTGAAGTAACTTTTTGACAATTGGTTCCGGCTCCATCCCGAAACCGGAAAATCTGAATCCATACGGATGTGCAGGAAAAAAGCTTTCCACCGCACATCCGTATCTGTTTTTTTTGCTACTTTTGCACCCGAAAAAAAATGACTGAAAATGAAAAAAGAGGACACAAATGATGCCATCATCAAAAAAGAGCCCGTAAATGTGGAAACCATCAAGCATCGCATCTACGAGGTTAGGGGAATGCGCGTGATGCTTGATCGTGACCTGGCGGAATTGTACGGAGTGGAAACGAGGGTCTTGAACCAGGCGGTCAAACGGAATATGGAACGTTTTCCGGAAGACTTTATGTTCACACTGACCGAACAGGAATTGGAAGATTGGAAATCACAAATTGTGATATCCAATTCCATCAAAATGGGGCTCCGCAAATTGCCATTGGCTTTCACCGAACTTGGCATTGCCATGCATAATCCCCAAACAGCAACAAAAACGGAGATTGCAACACATTGATGTATCTAATGGATAATCCGGCTAAAAAAAGCGGGGGAAATGACACGACCGTATCGAAAGATTGTTTAGTTTTGCAAATTGCAATATAAACTCCTCGTTGTGGTTTCGACAGTTTTAACAGCAGCCTCGGCTGTCAGCTGCAACGGAAAGGGAAAACAAGTGAAAAACAGAGGTTGTCAAGATGCAAAACACAAGGATGAAAAGAGATAGGAAACCAAGAATTCTGTTTATCGGCACGCTGCCGCCGCCAGTTCACGGGAATGCGGTGGTAGGTCAGCAGATAAAGAACAGCAAAGTGATCAACGAGGCTTTCGATGGTGACTGGATCAATCTTGGAGCATCAAGGACGTTGGAAGAATCAGAGAAATGGAAGCCGATAAAGGCGTGGAGACTGGTGGCGGCATTTGGCAAGGAGCTATGGCTGCTTTTGACACGTCACTATGACCTGTGCTACATGGCTATCACCTGTCACGGAATCGGATTCCTGAAGGACTCGCCGTTTATGTTGTTGGCAAAGCTATTTTGCAAGAAGACCGTGATACATCAGCATAACAAGGGGATGGCGAATGATGTGGACAGGTGGCCGTATCGTTGGCTGCTGCCGCTATGCTACAGGAACGCGAAAGTGATATTGCTGTCGTGGTATCTGTATCCGGATATTGAAAAGGTTGTAAAGAAGGAGGATGTTTTTATTTGCCCTAACGGCATTCGGGTTCAAGCGTTCAAAAGCGCAAGAGGTTTAAGCGACGAAAAAGACAACTCTCAAGAATCAGAGAATTCGGGCATTCACTCAACGAACACTATTGATACGCCTGAAATTGGGAACGTGAAACCTGAAACAAACCGAGCGCCTCGGTTGTTGTTCCTGAGCAACCTCCTTGAAAGCAAGGGCGTGCTGGTGCTGTTGGATGCCTTGAAGACACTGAAAGACAAGGAATATTCGTTTGTCTGCGACTTTGTGGGTGGAGAGACGCATGAGTTTGACACAAAGAGGTTCAACGAAGAGGTGGACAAGCGTGGGCTGAATGAGGTTGTTATCTATCACGGAAAGAAATATGGCAGGGAGAAAGAAGAGGCCTTTGAACAGTCAGATGTGTTTGTTTTCCCCACATACAACGAAACGTTTGGATTAGTGCTTCTGGAAGCGATGGCACACAGGAAGCCCATTGTCTCCACAAATGAAGGCGGTGTGCCTGACGTGGTGAAAGATGGCGAGAATGGTCTGATTGCGGAGCGTAAGGATGCTGTCTCGCTGGCGCAGTGCATCGGCAAGTTGCTCGATAGCGAAGACTTACGTCAGCGCATGGGAGAGGACGGCTATCGGAAACTGATGAGTCAGTTTACAGAGGAGAAATTTGAGAATAACCTGTTCCAGATCTTGAACGCTGTCTACACATCCGGGGAGGGAAAGGGAAAATAATGTACAACAGAGACTATACCCCCGAAAGAATTTCAAGCCTGAAAGAAAACGAGATTTTTGTCTTTGGCAGCAACCTGGCCGGCATGCATGGCGGCGGGGCGGCCCGGATTGCCTGCGAGCGTTTCGGCGCAGTGTGGGGCCAGGGTGTGGGCCTGCAGGGACAAAGTTATGCCATCCCCACCATGCAGGGCGGTATGGAGACCATTAAACCATATGTGGATGAATTCATTGCCTTTGCGTCAGCCCATCCGGAATACCGTTTTCTTGTCACACGAATCGGTTGCGGCATCGCCGGCTTCACCGCAGCGGAGATTGCCCCGCTCTTTGCAAGAGCCATCGGGATGGAGCAGGTAATCCTGCCGGAAGATTTTGTGGAAGTGATTGAAAAATAATCAGTCCTGCATTTTCATTTCCTTTCCCCACGCCTTCCCATCGGTTCCGGCACGACTAATCATTCTGCGGAGCTTGCAGCAAGACGGGCGAGGTGAAAATGTTGTCCAGGGTAACATAACGGTCGAACAGGAACAACCCGACAGCGACGAGCGCCATGGAGAGGAAACCTGCGGCGCCTTCCATGCCCATCAAAAGTTCATTGGGGTTTTCCACAAAGAAAAGCACCATGCCCGCCAACGCGTTGAATGTGCCGTGCATAACAGCCGCCACAAGGACAGAGCCCGATTTGATGCGAAAATACTGGATAATCACAGACAACAGCACACACAAGACCACCATAAAAAACACGCCCGAAACAGGGTGGTTGGGGTAGTTGTGCCCCAGCAGGATAATCGGCGCATGCCACAAGCCCCACACAATACCGGTCAGCACAGCCGTCTTTAGGAAGCCGCAGCCCGCAAACTGCCGAAGCAGGTAGCCGCGCCACCCCACCTCCTCGCCAAAAGCGACTAAGGCGTTCACGGTGATTCCCGCCACCATGCCCGAAAACGCCGTCACCGCCACAATGGCGGCAGGACCCATTTTCATCTGTTCCTCAAGCCGTTGAAAAGCTATTGTGTGCAAAGTGAAATCCGATCCGGCAAACACCCACGTAAACAGTGCCGCCAAGAGCACAACAAAGGGGACCACCAGCCATCCGGCAAACCACCAACGATTGATTTTCCAAGAGATACCGAGGTCGCGCAGCAGAGGCTTATGCTCCACCGCCTGCGCCACCATCGTAGCCAACAAGGGGAAAAGCATACAGCAGGCGCCCAGCACACCGCCTGCAACAGACTGGTATTTACCGCCTGACAACCAGAAGCCCAAACAGGCCGCCCCCATCAGCAGATAGGCAACCGCAATGTACAACACTCTGTTTTTGAAAGAAGAAGCTACATTTTTCATCGTTCCAAAGTATTTTTTTGTATAACGAATTTCTGCGGAAAATAGTACCTGCACACGAAAAAACATTTCAAGGTCACACACACTGTCCCGAAAGGCGCAAGTGCCTGGAATTCCCGCTGCGGATTTTTTTTCATTCGCATGTCCGAACACATTCGGATTTTATATACATTTGTACTTCTTTACACTAAACAAAGTAATATTACAATAAATTAATTCTTAAACGTTTATAGAAATGGCAAAAGAAAAAAAATTCATGACATGTGACGGTAACTGCGCTGCAGCGCATGTGGCCTACATGTTTAGCGAAGTGGCCGCTATCTATCCTATCACCCCCTCCTCTCCGATGGCCGAGCACATCGACGAGTGGAGTGCCGGCGGCCGGAAGAACATTTTCGGCGAGACCGTGAAAGTGGTTGAAATGCAGAGTGAAGCCGGTGCCGCCGGTGCCGTGCACGGTTCCTTGCAGGCCGGTGCGTTGACCACCACCTACACCGCTTCCCAGGGGCTGCTGCTGATGATTCCCAATATGTATAAGATTGCCGGTGAGCTGCTTCCCGGCGTATTCCATGTGAGCGCCCGTGCGTTGGCCGCCCAGGCGTTGTCCATCTTCGGTGACCATGCCGACGTGATGAGTGCCCGTCAGACCGGTTTCGCCATGCTGGCTACCGGTTCCGTGCAGGAAATCATGGATCTCGCTCCTGTTGCCCACCTGGCAGCTATCGAGGGCCGCGTGCCTTTCCTGCATTTCTTCGACGGTTTCCGCACCTCCCACGAAATCCAGAAGGTGGAAGCCACCAATCAGGACGATGTGGCCAAACTGATCAACTGGAAAGCTCTCAAGGAGTACCGCGACCGCGCCCTGAATCCGGAACACCCTGTGACTCGCGGCACCGCCCAGAACCCTGACATCTACTTCCAGACCCGCGAGCTGCAGAACAAATACTATGATGCACTGCCCGACATCGTGGCCAAGTATATGAAGAAGATGAGCAAAATCACGGGTCGTGAGTACGCTCCCTTCACCTTCTACGGTGCCAAGGATGCCACCGACGTCATCGTCGCCATGGGCTCCATCACCGACGTCATCAAGACTGTCATTGACAAGGAAAACAAAGCCGGTAAGAAACTCGGTCTCGTCAGCGTGCACTTGTATCGTCCCTTCAGCGTGAAATATCTCGGTGCTGTGCTTCCTGAAACAATCAAGCGTATCTGCGTGCTCGACCGCACAAAAGAGCCAGGCGCAAACGGCGATCCTCTGTACCTCGATGTTGTCGAAGCATTTGCAAACTGCAAAGACATCCCTGCAGAGAACAAGCCTATGATTATCGGTGGCCGTTATGGTCTCTCTTCAAAGGATACAACGCCAGCTCAAATCCTCGCTGTTTACAAGAACCTCGCTTCAGACAAACCGATGAACCAGTTCACCGTCGGTATCAAAGACGACGTGACACACCGTTCACTCAAGGTCGGTAAAGAGATTTCTATCCTTCCAAAGGGTACATTCGAAGCCAAATTCTACGGCCTCGGCGCTGATGGTACTGTGGGTGCTAACAAGAACTCCATCAAGATTATCGGTGACAACACCAATAAGTACAGCCAGGCTTACTTCGACTACGACTCAAAGAAATCAGGCGGTTACACCTGCTCACACCTCCGTTTCGGCGACCAGCCAATTTTGGCTCCTTATCTCGTCGGCACACCTGACTTCGTGGCAGTACACGTTCCGTCA
>JAGAEQ010000065.1 GCA_017613015.1 Bacteroidales bacterium
AGCGGGGGCAGCGGCACAGCTGCGCCCGGACGCGCCGCCTCAAACACGGCACGGGCGGAACCGAAGGCCGACAACAGTTTTTGCAGCAGAATCCTGCTCCAAGACGGCACAAGCGTCAATGCGATGGTATAGAACAAAGCCGTTTCCCGATGATTCATTTTTTTCATTTTACCGCTACGGAAGCGGAAGGGTTCTTGGTGATTCCGATGCGGCTCGAACGCATAACCTATTGCTTAGAAGGCAATTGCTCTATCCAGTTGAGCTACGGAACCAACAATGGTCGGGATGACAAGATTTGAACTTGCGACCTCTTCGTCCCGAACGAAGCGCGCTAACCAAACTGCGCCACATCCCGTGATTTTTGAGAATGCAAAAGTACAACTTATTTACATATCATTTCACATTTGCCGTATTTATTTTTTTCGCCTGCATGGCATCCATGATTTTCAGCACGGAATTGCTGCGGTGCTGGAAGGCGCCGTTGCACCAGTTGCTCAGAAAGAGCAAAAAGGTTTGGTCCGCCGGACGGTAAAGCATCAAGGTATGGTTTCCATTCCACAATCCCCCGTGGTACACCAACTTACGTCCCTGCTCGTCACAGGAAAGCCGCCATCCGAGACCGTAATTGCGGCAAGTGTCCTCGTCCATGTGCTGCGCCGTCCAGGCTTTTTGCAGCGTGGAATCCGCTATCAGGCAAGGGATATGGAAAAACCAGCGGTACAAATCATTGGCGGTGGTCATCACCCCCTTGTCCCCAAGCACCCCGGACAAGGCGTCACGCTCATACACACTCTTGTTGCGGCGGTGTCCGGTCGTGCGAAGCGAAGCGATTTGGCAAGGCTCTGTGTAGCAGCGGGTGTCATTCATCTCCAAAGGCTCGAAAATATTCCGGAGCAGGAAGTCCCGGAAAGGCATGCCGCTCACCCTCTCCACCAGCAGGGCCAACAAGGCGTAGCCCGTGTTGCAATAGCTGAACTTGGTGTCCGGATTGGACTCGGGATCCGGATGAAAGCGTTCCAAAATCCCCAACAAATCCGCGTTGTCCATCGGCCGTTTCTCGTCCGGCCAGTAATCCAAGGCGAAGTCAAAATACTCGGGCAGACCGGAACGGTGGCACAGCAACTGCCAGACCGTGATGCCCTTATACGGAAAATTCGGGAAAAAGCGCTGCAAGCTGTCCTGCAAATCCAGCAGGCCCTGCTCGTACAGCATCAGCACCGACACGGCGGTGAACTGTTTGGAAACGGAGGCTATCTCAAACTGGGAGCGGTCATGCAAACGCTGGCGACCGTTCAGATAAGCCAAACCGGACACCCTTTGGTAAATCACATGTTCCGCATCCCCCACCAGCATCACGCCGTTGAAATGCTTTTTCCGCACCATTTCCTGAAACAGGCTGTCCAGACGACGGCAAGCCTCGCGCTCCGGCTCCGGCTGCGGCTGCGAGAACACAGGCAGGCAGGCAAGGAGGAAAAGCAGGGCGACTACACCCTTACGGAGTCCGTATCCGATTTCCGACTGCATAGCCATAACAGGAGAAACATCAGCAAACCGTTGATAAGCAGCAGCTCAAAGCCGAACACATAGCCGTTCAGCAGCTGCGTGGAATACTTGTCCAGCACAAAACAGCAGACGGGTGGAAGCACGGCCAACAAAGGCATCCAACGCTCGTTGCGCAGCTTGCGCTTGGTGAACAGCCCGAAAGCGAACAGACCGAGCAGGGGGCCGTAGGTGTAACCGGCAATCACAAAGACCGTATCAATCAGGGATTCCCGGTGGAAAGGCTTGAAGGCCACAATAATCAGCAGGTACAGCAGGGCAAAGGCCACATGCACGCATTTGCGGATGCGGACCTGCTGCGCCTCGCTCCGCTCCGAGGTGTCAAAACGCAGAAAATCATAGCATACGGTCGTAGTCAGGGCCGTCAGTGTGCCATCGGCGGAAGAATAGCCCGCCGCCACCAGCCCTATCACGAAGACCACTGTGGTGAACTTGCTCAGCGAAAAGGCAACGGAGGGGAAAATCTTGTCATTCACCACCGTACCCGTCTCATTGACCGGCAGGGCGAAGCCCGTTTGCTGCGCGTAATACACCAAAGCCGCCCCTAAGCTCAAAAACAGCACATTCACCACGACAAACAGGAAGGCGGAAGTCATAATGTTCTTTTGCGAATCACGCAACGACCTGCAGCTCAAATTTTTCTGCATCATATCCTGATCCAGACCCGTCATGACGATGGTGATAAACGCGCCACTGAGGAACTGCTTGACATAGAATTTGGAATGCGTCCAATCCGTTTCAAACACCTTGGTATAACCCGACTTGGCCGACTCACGCAGCAAATCCGCATAGGAGATGTCCAGCTCTTTCAGTATGCAAATCACCGTGACCAAAGCGGCCAGCAGCAGGAAAGTGGTTTGCAGGGTGTCCGTCCACACCACGGTTTTGATGCCGCCTTTGAAGGTATAGGCCAGAATAATCAGGATGAACACCACCGCAGGCACCCAGAAGGGAAGCCCCCACACTTTGAACAAGTATTCATACAATACAAAGACCACCAGATACATGCGCAAGGCGGAGCCCATCAGCCGGGAAAGGATGAAGAAGAGCGATCCGGTCCTGCGGGAAACCTGCCCGTAACGCAAGCCCAAATAGGTGTATATGGAGGTCAGGTTCAGACGGTAATACAGCGGGAGCAGCACCCAGGCGATGCAGGCGTAACCCAGCACATAGCCGAACACCAGCGGAAGGTAGGTGAACTGGCCGGTATACACGCCGCCCGGCACCGACATGAAGGTGACGCCGGACAATGACGCGCCAATCATTCCGTAAGCCACTACAAACCAGGGGGATTTGCGGTTTCCGGAATAAAACGCGCTGTTGTCTGCCTTACGCGCTGTAACATGCATAATGACAAACAACAGGGCGGTGTATACGACAAAGCAGCCCAGTACGATGCCTGCCATCCCCTACTTGGCGTAATTGATGGCGCGTGTTTCGCGGACAACCGTAATCTTGATCTGTCCCGGATACGTCATCTCGTTCTGGATCTTCTTCGACAAATCCAAGGAAAGCTGCGCCGTCTGCTCGTCGTTCAGCTTGTCCGCACCGACAATGACGCGCAATTCGCGGCCCGCCTGTATGGCATAGGTCTTGACCACGCCGGGATAGGACAGGGCGATTTCCTCCAAATCCTTCAAACGCTTGGTGTAAGCCTCCACGATTTCGCGGCGGGCGCCCGGACGTGCGCCTGAAATGGCGTCGCAGATTTGCACGATGGGGGCAATCAGGGATTCCATTTCAGCCTCGTCATGGTGCGCCGCGATGGCATTGACCACCTCGGGTTTCTCCTTGAACTTCTCGGCCAGGTTGGCACCCAATTGCGCATGCGGCACATCCGGCTCGTTATCGGGAACTTTACCGATATCGTGCAGCAAACCGGCGCGTTTGGCCAGCTTGGCGTTCAGTCCGAGTTCGGCAGCCATGGTGGCGCAAAGGTTGGCCACCTCTTTGGAATGTTGCAGCAGATTCTGCCCGTAAGACGAGCGGTAGCGCATCTTACCGACCATGCGCACCAATTCGTGGTGCAGGCCGTGAATGCCCAAATCAATGGTCGTGCGCTTGCCTATTTCAGCAATCTCCTGCTCAATCTGACGCTTGGTCTTCGCCACCACCTCCTCGATGCGGGCGGGGTGAATGCGGCCGTCCGTCACCAGTTTGGTCAGGGAGAGGCGGGCAATTTCGCGGCGCACGGGGTCAAAACTCGAAAGGATGATGGCGTCAGGGGAGTCGTCAATGACAATGTCCACGCCGGTAAGGGACTCCAAGGCGCGGATGTTGCGGCCTTCCCTTCCGATGATGCGGCCTTTCACCTCCTCGTTCTCAATGTTGAACACCGACACGGAATTTTCGTGGGTGTTCTCCACGGCGGTACGCTGAATAGTCTTGATAAGCAGTTTCTTGGCTTCCATATTGGCCGAAGAGCGGGCTTCTTCCATAATGTCGCGCACTAGGTTGGCGGCGTCGGAACGGGCCTCGTCCTTCAGCAGTTCTATCATTTCCTTTTTGGCTTCCTCCCTGGAATAGCCTGCAATGGCCTCCAGTTTGTCCAACTGCTGCTTCTGGATTCTGTCGAACTCCTCGTTGCGGTGCTTGAGGGCCTCCGTCTGCTGGCTGAGCTGCTGCTGCTGCTGTTGCAGCTCGGTCTGCTTGCGTTGCAGGCTCTCCTGACGCTGGTTGAGGCTCTGCTCCTTCTGCTTGATGCGGTTCTCTACGGCGGCAATGTTCTTGTTTTTCTCATTGACCGTCTTTTCATGCTCCGCCTTCAGCTGAAGGAACTTCTCCTTGGCTTGCAGCATCTTCTCTTTCTTTATCAGTTCCGCTTCCTCGGAAGCGTCTTTCAGCAATTGCTGGCTTTTACCCAAAATACTTTTGCGGAACAGCGTATAGGCGCCCAACACACCCAGGCCTGCCCCGACCACTCCTGAAACAATGACAATAATGCTAGTACTCATCTTATATATTTGTTTTTAAATTTATTACTCTTTTTTTTCTTTATATAAAAAAAATCCCGCCAAAACCACAATTAGGCTTCTTAAACTCCTAATGATTATGATTATGGATACCCTCGTTCTTCAAGCTTCCGGTCGGCTCGCGCCTGTTCCTGAGAATCCGGCCCCCTTTACAAACGGAGAAATACCCAACTTATTTGTTACTGTTGAGTTTAACAAACGAATCTGATTCTGTGCGGGAATAATCTGAATTCCTTATTTTCTAAACTGTCAATGACCTTTGCCTATCGGTCGTTCTCCATGCCGTCCAAGGTTTTGCGGAGAATTTCCTGCAAGGCTTTCAAATTATCTTTTAATTTGGTGTCCACATAGCGCTGGCGATCGACCAAATAGGTTTCCTTAATGGCAAAATTGATGAGGGCGAACCCCATTTGCACCGTGCGATCCGAAATATGGCTTTTCTCCGCCAACTGCTGCATGTAGGCGTTGATACGCTTTTCCGCTTTGCGGTACAGTTCCTCCTGCGAGGCGTTCACCGACAGCTTGAACTGCTGCTGGCCGATATATAACGCAATGGATTTCTTTTCGTCTTGCATGGTTCTGTGTTTATTCTTCCAACAATCGGATGCAATGGTCTATTTCCCGCACAAGTTCCCCCAGCTTCAGCTTCATTCCCGTTTTCCTGTCTCCTTCTTCCCAAACTTTTGACAACTGTAGTCTGACGATCTGATCCGACTGTTCCCTGACTTTTGCCTCTAATAGTTCTACTTTATGGCGTAATGTTTTGTTTCTGCTTTTTAATTCCGTGTTTTCCTGTACCGAATCCGCATACCGTTGGGCCAATTGCGTGCTTTTCTGGAGGATGTCTTCCGTTAAAGCCTTGATTTCTTGCATTGTGCCTTTCCTTTCTATGCTACATTCGTATTTACAAAGGTAGGCATTTTTTGAAATACTTTTACAAAAAAAATGCAGGCTGCGAAAAAAATTTTACGGTACCGTTCCGGGCAGGCTTCAGATGGTGAGCTGCAAGCCTTCACGGGCAAGCTCCACCTCCGGAAAAAGCTCCCCGGCTTCCGCTTCAAACGCCTGAATATCCGCATAACGCGCCGAATAATGGCCCAGCAGCAGCCTTCCAGCCTCCGCCTTACACGCCAGCATGGCGGCCTGACGGGCCGTGGTGTGCAGACGCTCCTCCGCCAGTTTCCGCTCGCTTTCCAGAAAAGTGGACTCGTGGTAAAGCAAATCCACCCCCTGTATGTACGGCAGGATACTTTCCGTATACGCCGTGTCAGAGCAATAGGCGAAAGACTTGGGCGGCGTCCCTCCCCCGACACGCCCCTTTTCCCGGAACAGGAAGCCGAAAGCGGGCAAGCCGTGCTGCAAAGGGAAAGCAAAGACTTCCAAGGACTTGTCTTCAAAAATACGGAAACACCCCTCCCCTTCCAAAGGCACGAAGCGCAAGGGATAGGACAATTCCGTCCGGCCCACCTCCAGCTGGTGACGGACAATGTGATCCAACTCCGGCGGCGCGTACACCGTCAAGGGATAGGTGCGCCCGAACAGGTGCATGGACGAAATCAGGCCCACCAGGCCGAAATAGTGGTCGCCGTGCAAGTGGCTGATCAGCACCTGCTGTATGCGTTGCATGTGGATATGGTTGTCCTTTAGGTACATCTGCGCCCCTTCGCCGCAGTCAATCAGAAAAAATTGCCGGTTGCGCCTAAGCACAAAGGCACTCGAAAGCCGGTGACCGACCGGAGTGGCCGAGCCGCAACCAATGACAGTGAGCGAAAACGACATTTGTTTTTCACTTCCTTACGGAAGCGCCACGATTTTCTGCACCAGACTTCCCTTTTCGGAAGAAAGGCGGATGAAATACGAACCGGGGCCCGGCAAACGGCAGGAGGTCCGGCTTTCCGACAAATCCTGACGCAACACGCATTGTCCGGAAAGGCTGTACACGGTCATGTGAACCTTCTCCCCTTCAGGAATTTCCACAAAGAAGCTCCCCTGTGTGGGATTGGGGTACACGGCGACGTGCCAGTTCCCCTCGCGTTCACGGATCCCCGCGCCTTCCGGCTGGAGACGGAACGCCACTTTCTGCCACGCGCTCACCGTGTCCGGGCAAATCACTTGCAGCATCGCCACATAGTCGGTATCGGGAAGCAGGGAGGGCAAGGCAAAGGTGTCCGATTGCAGCAGGGTGTCCACGAAAAGGACGGTGTCACCGGACAAAGCGCACTGCAAATGGTAGGTGAAGCCCCTGCTGAGGTCCGCGCCCCATCGCAGCATGGCCGAAGTGTCCGAAAGCCGCACGGCCTTGAAAGCACGCACCGTGTCACACGGCTCCTTAGGCGTTGTAAAGGTGCAGACCGGTGTCCACGGGCCATACATATTCAGTCCGAACATGGAACGGACGTACAGGTCGTAGGTGGTTTGCGGGGAAAGCCCCGTCAGGGTGCACTTGGGCTGCGAAGAGGAAAAGACCTCCATGCTGTCCACAGAAAGCCCGGTCGGACCGTAGGCGATCTGCCACAGGAAGCTCTTAGAACGGGCCCAGTGGAAAAAGGCGCGGTCGTACAGCGCGGAATCCATGGTCAGCTCTTTGACCGTGTCCACATTGTAGTAGCTGAAATCCAGCTTGTCCACCGTCAATTGGGTACCGTTCACCGCATCGTTCAAAGAGGAAAGGAAGATGAACACCACGGTGTCCGGATAGTAATCGGCAAAATGTATGTAATCCAGGCTGAAACGGGTGTATTCGCTGGCAGCCTTCAAGAGGGAAAGGCCTCCGCCGGTCAGCACCTTGGTGGGACCTTTCGCCGTGTCGGTGGTGTCTGTGGCGAGACACAGCATCAGTGCCGCGCCCTGATCCGCCGAATCCGGCATGTTGCTGCCCACACTGTATTTGTAATAGCCCGTCAGACGATGAGGCACGCCGTGCACCCCCAAGCCGCCGTTGAACATGGCGCCGAAATCGGCGGTGGAAACAAACGACAGCAGTGTGTTCAAACCCGCAGTGCCCGAAAGGCTCAAGGTGGAGTCCGACAGCATGGCGGACAGCTGAAGCATGGTGACCAGGAAGGGCACGGGCGAGATGGTGGCATTGGTGAAAATGCCGGGCGAGGGTTTGCTCACATCCAGCAGGGAATCCAACACACCGGTGGTGTCCATGGCAACCAGAAAGGCCCTGACTGCGGTCGCCACCAAGCGGTTCATGGTGGACGAGGAAATGGTGGCCGCATACGAGCCGTCATAGGCATCCTTGCTTTGTGCCGGTTTGGACGCATCCACCGTGGAGGAAGCGAGTTTGAAGGTCATGCCGTACCAATCGTCCAAAGTGGTCGTGCTTCCTAAAAAGCTGCTCTTGGTCGTCCAGTTCTCAAAAGAGGCGTTCGGTATGCTTTGGGCGGCGACACGCATTCCGCACAGGCTCAGCGCTATCAGCGCAAGCGTTTTGACTGTTTTTGAAATTTTCATGCTTATTTTCATCTAATTTGTTATTAATCAAATTTTTACTTTCTTATCCAACTATTTCCAGTCCAAATTGAACTTCACCGCTTCCGTCATGGAGGTGAAATAGTGGAAACGCAAGCCTTCCACGTAGCGGGCTTCGATGTCCTGCACATCCTTTTCGTTCTCCTTGGACAACACGATGTCGGTAATGCCCACGCGCTTGGCCGCCATGGTTTTCTCCTTCAGGCCGCCGATGGGGGTCAGCCGACCGCGCAGCGTGATTTCGCCCGTCATGGCCAAATGGGAACGCATGCGCCGCCCGGTGAAGAGAGAGACCAAAGCCGTCAGTATGGTGATGCCTGCGGAAGGGCCGTCCTTCGGGATGGAGCCTTCCGGGACATGCACGTACACATCCTTGTCTTTGAAGATATTGCCGTTCAAATTAAACAAGGCCGCATTGGCTTTCAAATATTCGTAGGCGATGGTGGCGGACTCCTTCATCACCTCCCCGAGGTTTCCGGTCAGGTTCAGCATGCCCTTGCCTTCGGAGCTTGCCGTTTCGATATACAGCACGTCCCCACCGGTAGGCGTCCAGGCAAGCCCGACCGCCACCCCGACCTGTCCGTGGGTGAATTCATCCTCGTCGACATCCATGGGAACGCCCAAAATGCGCTCCACATCCTCCACGCTGAGCTTGGATTTGGCCTCCTGCCCGTCGGCAAGCAGAAATGCCTGATGGCGAAACACTTTAGCCAGCTGCTTCTCCAGCACGCGCACCCCCGCCTCCCGCGTATACCGGGAGATAATCGCATTGATGACCTTATCCGACAAGGAGACGTCGCTTTTCTTCAAACCATTCTCCTTGAGCTGCCGGGGCACCAGGTGACGCTTGGCTATCTGCAACTTCTCCTCCGGGAGGTAGCTGCTGATTTCTATCACCTCCATGCGGTCCGTCAGTGCCGGATGTATGGTAGACAAGGTGTTGGCCGTGGCGATGAACATCACCTTGGAGAGATCGAAATTGGTTTCCAAGTAATTGTCATAGAACGCGCTGTTCTGCTCCGGATCCAAGACCTCCAGCATGGCGGAAGCCGGATCGCCCTGCGCGGTCATGCCGGATATTTTGTCGATTTCGTCCAGGACAAAAACAGGATTGGCCGTCCCCGCCTTGCGCAGCAGCTGCACGATACGTCCCGGCATGGCGCCGATATAGGTTTTGCGGTGGCCCCGAATCTCCGACTCGTCATGCAGGCCGCCCAAGGACATGCGCACGTATTTGCGTCCCATGGCCGCGGCTATGGATTTCCCCAGCGAGGTCTTCCCCACGCCCGGAGGCCCGACAAAGCAGAGGATGGGAGCCTTCATGTCGCCTTTCAGTTTCAGCACCGCTAAGTGCTCTATGATGCGCTCCTTGATTTTCTCCAGTCCGTAATGGTCCCCGTCCAGCACCGTCTTGGCCTTTTTCAGGTTGATTTTTTCCGGCGTGTATTCGTTCCAGGGGAGATCGGCGAAAAGCTCCAAGTAATTCAGCTGCACCGTGTAGTCCGGAGACATGGGGTGCAGGCGTTGCAGCTTGGACATTTCCTTGTCAAAATGGGCGCGTGTCTCCACCGTCCACTTCTTTTTGGAAGCCTTTTTCTGCAAATCCAGCACACTCTGGTCCACACCCTGACCGCCCAGCTCGTCCTGAATAACCTTCAGCTGCTGGTTCAGCATGTACTCCTTCTGCTGCTTGTCCATCTCCACCTTGGTCTTGTCCTGAATCTGCGCCTTCAGCTCCTCCATTTGCAGGCATTTGTACTGCTGCTGCAAAATCTGCTTGGTGCGCTGCAACAAGTCGGGTTCCTCTAAAATCCGCTGCTTCACCTCCGCCTCCACTTGCAGGTTGGAGGCGATAAAATGCACCAGAAACGTCGGATTCCCAATATTTTTCAAAGCGAAAAGGGATTCTATGGAAAAGGTGCCCCCGGCCAGTTTAAAACATTTGGAGGTCACTTCGCTCAAAGTGGAAACCGTGGCCTTGAACTCGTCGGAGCCCAGCACCGCTTCATCGTCGTCATTCGTGCTTATCAGGGAAATGCGCCCGCGAAGGTAGGGTTCCTCCTCCACAATGGCGTCCAAGCGGAACAAGCGTATGCCCTGGATGATAATCGTCACGCCGCCGTCCGGCATGCTGTAGCGTTTCAATATTTTGCAGACCACACCCACCTTGTACAAATCCGCATAGGTCGGCTCCTCCACCTCCTCGTCCGTTTGCATCAGCACCCCGACCAGATGGTCTTTTTTGCTGTGTTCGTTCACCAGCCGCAGGGACTTCTCCCGCCCGACAGACACCGGAATGACAATGCTCGGAAACATCACCGTGCTCCGCAAAGGCATGATGGGTAAAGTGTCCGGAACCTCATACTGGTTCAGCTCCTCTAATTCGACAGGAGTTACCAAAGGAACCACCTCTGTGTCCCCTCCCAAGAGCTTCTGTAAAATAGTATCTTGATTCATAGATTAGTATGAAAACTTTTCCTCGTTTATACAAAGTGAGCAAAAATAGCATTTTTTTCGATATGAAACCATCGTGCACATACTTTTCCGCAAGTTTCCGCGTTTATATTATTATCAGAACAAAAACAACAGAACACCATGGCGAGTTTTGAAATCCGCGGCGGAAAGCCGCTTCACGGAACATTGGTCCCCCAAGGGGCGAAAAACGAAGCGTTGCAGATCATCTGCGCCACCCTGCTCACCAAAGACAAGGTGCGCGTGGACAACGTGCCGGACATCCACGACATCAACCGGCTGATAGAGCTGCTGCAAGGCATGGGCACAAAGGTGGAGCGGACGGGCGAAGGCACTTATACCTTTGAAACCGAAACAGTGGATTTCAATTACCTGCAAAGCAGTGAGTTCCTAAAAAAAGCCGGAAGCCTTCGGGGATCCATCATGATGGTGGGACCGCTGCTGGCGCGTTTCCGGAAAGGCACGGTCGCCCGCCCCGGCGGAGACAAGATTGGCCGCCGCAAATTGGACGTGCATTTCGAAGGTCTGATGCGCTTAGGCGCGGAATTCACCTACGACGAGGCATCCGGCCTCTATCACGCGCGGACCAAAGGCATGAAAGGCTGTTCCATGCTGTTGGAGGAGGCTTCGGTGACCGGCACGGCGAACATCGTGATGGCGGCAGTGCTGGCGGAAGGCACCACCACCATTTTCAACGCGGCCTGCGAGCCTTACCTGCACCAATTGTGCAGCATGCTCAACCGCATGGGAGCCAGAATTTCCGGCGTGGGTTCCAACCTGCTGACCATCGAGGGGGTGGACAGCTTGCACGGCTGCGAACACCGCCTGCTTCCCGACATGATTGAAATCGGAAGCTTCATCGGCATGGCGGCCATCACCCAATCCGACATCACCATAAAGCAAGTGGGTTTTGAACACTTAGGTCTGATCCCCAAAGTGTTTGAACGCTTGGGCATCCAAATGGAGCGGCAGGGGGACGACCTGCACATTCCCAAGCAGGAGCATTACGAAGTGGACACCTTTATGGACGGCTCCATACTGACCATTGCCGACGCCCCCTGGCCGGGCTTCACCCCCGACCTTATCAGCATCGCCCTGGTTACGGCCATACAAGCGAAAGGCAGCGTGCTCATCCACCAGAAAATGTTTGAGAGCCGCCTGTTTTTCGTGGACAAACTGATAGACATGGGAGCCCAAATCATCCTATGCGACCCCCACCGCGCCACCATCATCGGACTGGATCACCGCACCGCCCTGAAAAGCGCCGTCATGACCTCCCCCGACATCCGTGCCGGTGTGGCGCTGCTGATTGCCGCGCTTTCCGCCAAGGGCAAGAGTGTCATCCACAATATTGAGCAAATCGACAGGGGCTACCAGCACATTGACACGCGACTGAACGCCATAGGGGCGGACATCCGCCGAACAGACTGAAAAAACCGATTTTTTTCTTCGTGTTCTTATCTGCCATCCATTTATTTATTACTTTTGCAATTTGTGAAAGCCATGCTTGACACGGATTTCACCCATGGCCTGATTTGATATTGTTAACTAAATAATCCATGTAATAATCAAACGTATGAAAAAAAACACCTTTCTCTTTAGTCTGGCGCTTTACTTATGCTTGACGACAAGCGGGCTGTACGTTATGGCCCAAGCATCGCGCCTGCCCTACACCACAGATTTTTCCACCAGCGACGGATGGACCACCATCCAAGTCACTGACACCGCCAACGCCTGGCGCATCGGAAAGCCGGATGGCATGAACGGCAACGCCCTTTATGTCTCCCAAAACGGGAAAGACACCACTTACTCATATGATTATGCCTCGCGGGTATTTGCAAAAAAAATGCTCCTAACGGGACAGTCCAATTACATTACCGTGGAATTCGACATCCTGGTTGGTGGAGGTTATTATGAATCAGATGATTATGTAAAAGTCTATCTCATGGACACCTCAATAGAGCTGAATCCCGTTTTGGGCTATGTAAATTATGAATACCCCTACTACTACTCCTGCCACGACTATTGTGGGGCATTCCTGGGAAATTTCGGCATAAGCAAATACCGCGGACACGTGAGCATGCAGATTCCCAACCCGAACAAGAACGACTTTGCCAATCTGGTATTCCTTTGGCAAAACGAAAAGCACTTTTCAGCATCCTCTGTTTTCCAACCCGGCGCCATTATTTCCAACCTCAGTGTGACAGAGACACCCGACAGCCTGGTGGTACTGGAAATGCCGAAAGGAATCAGATTCGAAATAACAGGCGAGCACTCGGCTGCAATTTCATGGGAGCCTGGCAGGGACGAAAAGCGTTGGGCTTTGAAGATTGGGGGAAATGGCAATATTGACACGGTAAGGGCCAACAGGCATGTGCTCAACGGTCTTGCAAACAGAACCACGTACACGCTTTATATCCGCGCGCTGGACGAATCCTATTCCTCCAATTGGAAGTCTTTCACGTTTACATTTAACACCGATCCCGAGGCATGGACCCATGGCCCGTCCGATGTGTCCGAAACCTCTGCCGTATTAACAGGAAGCGTCTCTTGGATACTCAATGAACTGAAACCCATTGATTTCGGTTTTTCCTATCGCAAAGTGACGGAAGAGCAATGGACTTTCTCAAAAGCCAGTGTTTCGGAGGAATATGACATGATGTATGAGCTTATCGACACCATCACCGGCCTTACCCCCTTCACATGGTATGTCACTGGAGCCTGGGCCGTAACAAAAAATGGGGACACCATCCACCCTGTCTCAGAATTTGCCCATGCCTTCCTGACCATGGACCATGACGCCAATTACACCCTGGACACCCTGCCGTATATCGCCAGCTTCAATCCGCAAAACGACTACTGGGGCCTCTCTCAAGGATTTTACAATTGGTATGCGGGCAAACCTTCAGGGAACAACCAGGTATTGTTCATCTCCCCTAACGGCACAGACACCACCTACATGGGCCAGCGACCCTTGGTGCATTCCATTGCCCAGCACATGTTCAAAGCGCCCGAAGGCGATTACGTCACGGTCAAGATAGCTGCCAATATGGACGGATCCAACCTGTTCGGACGCAGCAAATCCTGGCTGCATGTTTCGATGAGCACGGATCCGGCAGGCGGGTTCAACGGTTATTATCCCTATAACGAGGCGTATCTTTCCGCCGACAAAGGCGAACAGACCTTCCATTTCAAAAAACCGGAATACCTGGAAAACGACACTTTGTATCTGATAATTGTTTGGGAGGACATGACAGATTATCCATATGTGGATTATGAATTAGGGGACTTCACCGCTATCATCCGCAGCCTTTCCATTGAAGCCACGCCAAAGGAAACCGCCGACTCCTTGGACAAACTCTGCGCACCGGCTAAAATAACGGACATCTATGTCCAATCCTTCTCTTCCGCATATGTGTACTGGACCTGGGCCAACAATGGCACCTTCCAGTACAAACTGGGTGAGAACGGGGAAACCAGAACCATTAACGACAACTATATTTTCCTGGAGCAACTGCTTCCGGACACAGACTATGTCTTTTATGTGCGCAAACTTTGCGACAGCATTTGGAGCGAGTGGGATACCGCGGGCTTCTCCACAAAAGGGCTCCCGGAAATCTACCTGATGCCGGCGGAAGGCATTTCGGAAACCACAGCAGCCCTCACCGCCTTTGTGGAAATGCCTTTCCAATTCAATCAGATAAAGGACCTTGGATTCGAGTACACCAAAACAAGCCAAGCCGATATGGCATTGGAAGAAGAGAACTGGACCAAGCTCCCCTACGAACAGATTGACACCTTATATTTGGAATACTACACCTACAAGATCACCGCCTCGCTGGACAACCTGGAGAAAAACCAGTATTACCACACCAGGGTGTATGCCGTCTCCGAAAACGGCAAAACAACCTACAGCAACCTCCGTACGATTTATACGCAACAGACTGCGATACACGAAGCCGCTGACGAGATGCAGCTGAATGTGTTCCCCAATCCTGCCAAAGACCATGCCACACTGCTTTTGGACGGACTGAAAACCAACGCTGTTGTCACCATGGCGGACATAAACGGAAGGATAGTGTACAAACGGGCAATCCCGCAAGGGACGCAACTCCTGCACATACAAACCACGGACATGGCATCCGGCTTGTATTTCATCAAAATACAGACAGCCAACACCGCTGTTGTGAAGAAAATCGCCATCAGGTAAGAATGTCAGGATCTACAGAAAAAGCGGAGTATAACTCCGCTTTTTTTTGCTGCGCCGAGGATGGCCTACCCCTTTGGAAGCGCCAGAGGAATTCAGCCAAGCGCAGGGGGAAGCATTTCCTGCAAGGACTGGTACAGCAGGGGGAACTCCTTTCGCAAGCTGACAGGACGCTGCCCGCGCAAAAAACAATGGGCGCTTTCCGCAGTGCAGACCAAGCTGTCCCCCACTTTCATGACATAGGAAAAACCGACTTTCAAATCCGTCAGGGATTTCACCGAGACCTGAATATCCAGCGTCTCCTGAAAACGGGAGGGGTGTTTGTACTGGCAGGAAACCGCCATGACAGGCGACAGCACGCCCTCCGCCTCCATGCGTTCGTATCCGTAACCCAGCTGGTCCATCATATCGACCCTGGCTTCCTCCATAAAACGTATATAGTTGGAATGATGGGTTATACCCATTGAATCACATTCGTAATAATGTATTTTTCGGGAATATGTCCGTATCATGTCAGGCTGTTTTCAGTTCTTGCTCCATCCGGGTCAGGAAGGCAAAGGTTTTTTCATACATTTTTTCCGGGGTGGTTTCCGCCGAAGGGGCGAAACGCACATATTCGCATTGGTTGAGGGTTTCCATGAACTCGTCTATGCGCTCCGCAGACATGTTGCGTTCCGAAAGCTTTTGTCGTGCCGTCTCCATGGAAAGCTGTCCCATAGGTATATGGAACTTGTCGCTGACATACCCCCAAAGCACTTGGGAAATTTCCTCGTAGAAACGGCTGTCATCTTTGGCTTTCAAATATTTACCCGCCGTTTTCAGGCGTTTGCGGGCCACTTTGGAAGCTTTTTTGTCCTTGAACATCACCACGTTTTCCCGTTCCCGTATCCGTTTGGCGGACAAGAGGATAAAACAGCAGCACAACAGCATGGGCAGGCAAAGCAGCACCCAGTACAAAGGCGAAAGGAAAAAGACCGCCCTGCCCTTTTGCAGCTTGGCGGAAGTGCGGATAAAGCGAATGTCGTTCCCCACCACCTTGACATCCTTTTTGTTAGAGGAAACCACCGAAGAAGCGGCGGAAGGGTCGCCCTTGGCCACTTTCAGGGTGTAGGGACGGGTGTGCAAGGTCACGTAGTGGCGGGCAACGGGATCGAAATACGAAAAGGAGGCGGCGGGAATTTCGTATTCCCCCGCCTGACGCGGAATCAGAATGTATTCAAAAACACGCGAACCGCTCACGCCCGCTTTTTCCAGCGTGGAGAGCTTGTCGGTGACGGACGGCTCCTGCGCGGAAATATCCGAGGGAAAAACCAAGGCCGGGACTTCGGCATGCTGCAAGTTGCCCTTGCCGGAAAGCGTCAGGGTGAGGTTGGCGGCATCGTTGGCATTCAATTCGTTACGACTTAACTCCCCCTTCAGGGTGAAATGCCCGACCAAACCGCTGAAATCCGCCGGACGATTGGCCGCAGGCAGTTCCTTCGCCTGTATGCCTACCGCTTTGGAACGCACATCAAAATGAAGCTGCTGCACATTCTGCCTTCCGAAAAAAGGATTGTTGAAAAACTCCTCCCACGGGTCGTTGCTGCGCGGCTGCTGCACCACCACCTGCACCAGCATTTCCACCTCCACCGGCGGAATGGAAAGGGCGCCGGCCTTCTGCGGATACACCGCCGAGGAAATCAAATCAATGACGGTGTAAGCCTTGCCGTTATACGTTTCCCTGTACGGTTTGCGCTCAACGTTGCGATCCCCCAGCTCATAGGTCCACAAGCCGGTATAGGACGGCATTTTTTTGATGGAGGATTGGAAACGCACGCCCTCAGGCACATAGAGCTTGTAAGTCACCAGCACCTCCTCCTCCACGTAGGGATTGGTTTTGGAGACTTCCGCGCGGACAAACACATCGTCTTTGCGGAAAGCCCCTGCGGACTCGGCAGCGGACGAACGGTTGCCGCCTCCGTTACCGGAAGGGGCGGAGGCTTGCGCTCCCCCGGCGACCACCCTTATGCTGACACTGTTTGTTTTATAGTTTTTTCCGCCTACTTGCACCGTGGCTGGGGCAATGGTATAGTTTCCCGCTTTTCCGGCCTGTAACACATAAGTGTAGGTGTAGGAGGACGAGCGGCTCATCTGCCCGTTGATAATCTGCATGCTGGTGGACGAAGAGGTGGTCGGGCCTCCCAACAAAGTGAAATCCTTGATTGACGGAAGATTAAGATTTGAAATCTTCTCGTTGGACACGTAGGATAAACGGAACTGCTGCCCTTCCTCCACCGCAGAGGGGGCGGAAACCTGCACCTGCACTTCCTGCGCCCGAACGCCCGACACACAAAAGAGGGCGAGACAGGCGACAAACAAACGGATTCGTTTTCTGCTATAGCTTATCATCGTTTTCATGCTTACCAGTCTTTCTCCTGCTTCACCGGTCGCACACTACGTGCGGCTTCGGCGTTTCTGACTTTTTCCTGCGTCCGGCGTTCGTTCTGCTGCAAGGCATCCAGCTGCCGCTGCTCATCTTTCCGCCGCTGCTGCTGTTGCTGGCCGTCCTGCCGACCGTCTTGCTGAGCGTCCTGACGCTGAGCCTGCGCAGCCTGCCTGTTTTGTTGGCTTTGCTGCTTCTGTTGCTGGTTTTGGCCCTGCTGCTGGTTTTGTTGTTGCTGATTCTGTTGCTGTTGTTGTTGCTG
>JAGAEQ010000066.1 GCA_017613015.1 Bacteroidales bacterium
TCTTCCGATGGCTGCGGCGATGCGGTCGCATTTGGATATCGTGCGGCTGGCCAGAAGGATGTCTTCAAAAACTACCGGAACGGAAGCGCATTTGAGCGCGACGACGGAGCCAACGCCACCGGCGCCGATAATCATTACTTTTTTCATGTCTGCATGTTGTTTAAAATGGAGCTGCAAAGGTAGTAAAAAAGCGGATAGGAAGCGCAGGTAAAATAATTTTATGGAAACAGGGAAAACATAGCGGGAATTTGTCTACTTTTGCATCTTGTTTCATAAAAAAATAAAAAGCATCTAAAAATAAAGGAAAATGGCAGTTATAGGAAGAATCAGAAAACATTCTGTGATTTTGTTGGTTATTGTGGCTGTGGCGCTTCTGGCCTTCATCGTGGGGGATTTGAAGAAACCCGGCAATAAAACCTACAGTGATTTCATACAGGTCGGAAAGGCCAAAATTTCCTATATGGTGTATGAAGACAAGTACAACCGTTACCACGACATCATGCGTCAGCAGAACAACGGCGCCACCATGTCCCATGAGGAGGAGTACCAGTTGCGGGACAATGTGTACAACGAACTGGTCGATTCCGTGGTGCTGTATTCCCAGCTTACCGCGCTGGGGCTCAGCGTGACCCCGGACGAGCTGCGTGACTTGGTCGCCGGAGAGCAGCCGCACGCCTACGCCCGCCGTTTCTTCTCGGACGCCAACGGAAACTACAGCAGCCAATTGGCGCAGGGCTTCTTGGACAACATGTCCCAGTACGACACCACGGTGGTGAAGGCCTATCAGGACCTGGAGCGTTATGTGGAGAGAGAGGCCTTGGCCAACAAATATTTCACCCTGCTGAACAAAGCCGCGTACACGCCCAAGGCGATGGCCTTGCGCGAGGCGGAGGAAGGGGAAAGCGTGGCAAATCTGCGTCTGGTGCAGGTTTCCTACGGCCACCCCATGGTCTCCGACGATAAGGTGAGTGTGACGGAAAAGGAAATGAAGCAGTGGTATGAGGACAACAAATACCGTTTCCCCCAGGATGAGGAATGGCGGAATATGGAATATGTCATGTTCCCGATAGAGCCGTCCGCCGCTGACCTGTCCGCTATCGAAACCGAGGTCCGCTCCCAGTTCGAGGAGTTCAAGACCGCCGAGAATCCGCGCAATTTTGTCGCCCGCATGGTGGATTCCCGCTACGACAGCGCCTATTACAAGCAGGGCGAGCTTCCCGCCGGACTGGACAGCACGCTGTTCCGCATGCCCGTGGGTTCTTTTGTGGAGCCTTTCATTGAGGGCGAATACTGGTGCTTCGCCAAGCTGCTGAACGCCAAGATGCGTCCCGACTCTTTGAATATCAGTTTTATCTTTGTCGCCAAGCAGGGCTTGCAGAATGCGCCGCGCAAAGAGGCCGAAAGCCGTAAGATTGCGGACAGCGCCTTCCGGGAACTGTTGGCAGGCGGTGACTTCTACGAGGTGGCCATGCGGCGTTCCGACATGTCTCCCGCCCAGCAGCCGGATTCCGGACGCTTTTGGGTGCTTGACGGCGGTGCGGAGCAGGTGTTTTTCGATACCTTGTACCGTTTGGCTCCGGGTAGTGTGACGCGCGTGGAATATCCCGCGGGCACCTACATTTTCCGGGTGAATGCCGTTACCTCCTTCTCGCCGAAGGTGCAGGTGGCGGTCGGACGGAAACAGATTGCCGCTTCCTCCGAAACCATTGACAATATTGAAAGCGCCGCCAACAATTTCGCCAACGGCATTCCTTCCTATGAGGTGTTTGACCAGAAAGTGGTGAACGAAAAGCTGAACCGCCGCGCCTTTGAGCGCACGACCGCCACTTCCTATGCCGTGCCGGGTCTGGACGCTTCCTCTTCCCGCGAGGTGGTCCGCTGGGTCTACGACAAGGACACCAAGAAAGGAAGCGTTTCCCAGGTGTTCTCCTTCGAAGACAAATTCGTGGTGGTGGCCCTGAAGGACATCTATCCCGCCGGATACATGCCTTTCGACATGCTGCGCTCCTATGCGGAGACCATGGCCAGGCGCGACAAAAAGGCCGAAATCCTGCAAAAGTCCATTGACGAGGAGGTCGCCCGCACGAAAGACATGGGCAAACTGGCCGCCAAGTACGGTGCGGAGGTGGATACCGTGTCTGTCCGTTTCGCGGACCGCAATCTGGGCCATTACGGTGCAGAGGCTGCTGTGATTGGTGAGTTGTTCGGCAAAGGCGGCGAAAACAAGCTGATGGTCTGCAAAGGGGAAATGGGCATGTATATCATCACCCCGATGCAATTCACCTATCCTGACGCCATGCGTGCCGACAATAATCGCAGCGAACTCGTCCAGAACGTCACGAACTACCAGAACATGATGTACCGCAACCAGATTCAGCAAACGCTGACCACGGCTTTGCGCAAACAGTACAAGATTTCCGATTACCGTGCCAAAGTGTTTTAGGATAGCTCTTTACAGCATCCTTTTCGCCATAGTCACACCTTGTTTTTTCACAGCCTGTTCACCCGACCGGGCTGTGAAAAAATATTATAGGGCCATGGGGAAAGGGGATTTCCTTAAAGCGGGACGCTATGCGGTGTCTGGCCAGCAAGAGGCCTATGAGCGCATGGCGGAGCAATGGCGGGCCGAAGACAGGCGGCAGGCGCGCAGCCGGCGCTACGAGGTGAAGGATGTGCGGTCGGACCGTTCCGACGACTCCACGGCGGTGTCCTCCTGCATGCTGGTGGTAAAGCGCAAAGGCTTGCCCAATGACACGGTTTACAGGGTTGTCCTACTAAAAAAGGAGGGGCTTCGCTGGAAAGTGAACAGCGGCCTCCTCCCTCAATGACGCTTTTTCGCGTTCCTCCGTTGGACGGAGGTTATTTCCTTTGTCCGAGCTCCTGGTTCAACAGGTAAAGGCTCACTTCATTCTTGCCGTACAGCTCGTATTTGTGGATGATTTCGTTGGCGTTTTTCTCCTCTTCGGCCTGCTCTTTGACAAACCAGTCCAGGAACTGCATGCTGCGATGGTCGTTGGCGGCCGCTGCGGCGTTGTAGATGTCATGGATGCACTGGGTGACGTATTCCTCGTGTTTCAAGGCTTTTTGCAGCACTTCCATGTCGTTCTGGAATTTTTCCTTGGGCTGCGCGATGGGCAGCAGGGTGACTTCCATCTGTTCGTCCAAAAGGAAGCGGTACATTTTCATGGCATGCTCGCATTCTTCCTGGGCTTGCAGGTGGTACCAATGGGCGAATCCCTCCAGCCCCCTGTTTTCAAAATAAGTGTTCATGGACAGGTAGAGGTAGGCGGAGTAGAACTCCTTGTTGATTTGATCGTTGAGCAGATCGGCTACTTTTTTCTCTAACATTTTGCGTTGTTTTGGTTGGTTAATAGCATTACACAGGAAGGCCGAAAAGGCGTTCCAAACTGCAAATTTCCATAAAATTCGGATACAAAATCGTCCGGAGTCCCTAAAAAAAATCATTTTCCCAGAA
>JAGAEQ010000067.1 GCA_017613015.1 Bacteroidales bacterium
ACACCAATCGGATTTCCTTTTCTAAGTTTGAAGTTGGAAATGTCCTTGCGTGATTTGGTGGCCACCGCCTTCTGACCGGCAATCATGGTCATTTCACTGATGCCGATGTCTATCAGTTTGCGATCGGCTGTAGCTGCGCCAATACCTTGGTTCAAGCAAATCTTGGTGATTTTCGGTACGCGCATTAACGACTTGAATCCGAACTGCTTTTTCAATTCGGGTACGATCTCCTTGTCGTACTTTTCTTTTAATCTAGGAACGTATGCCATTATTTAATGTCCTACCATGTCTTTTTTGAATACCTGACTAATTTTCCGTTTTCATCTTTATGACGGCCGAGACGGGAGGCAACACCCTTTGCATCCACCACCATAAGGTTCGAAATGTGAATAGAAGCTTCTTTTTTGATCATGCCGCCCTGCGGGTTCTTCGCGCTCGGCTTGGCATGCTTTGTAACCATATTAACGCCTTCAACAAAGGCTCTGTATTTCTTTACTTCTACCTTCAAGACCTTCCCGGTCTGTCCCTTGTCATCTCCCGACAAGACTTTTACCATGTCGCCTTTTTTGATATGTATCTTCATTATTGCTTAATTTTCGCTGTTTTACAAAACTTCAGGAGCCAAAGAAACGATTTTCATGAACTGTTTCTCCCTCAATTCACGGGCCACAGGTCCGAAAATACGGGTGCCTCTCAATTCATCGGCAGCGGTCAAAAGCACCACGGCGTTGTCATCAAAACGGATATAGGAGCCGTCGTTTCTGCGGGTCTCCTTTTTGGTGCGCACGACCACCGCTTTGGAAACGGTGCCTTTTTTCACATTGACGGAAGGGATGGCGTCCTTGATTGTGACGATGATTTTATCCCCAATGCGGGCGTAACGCTTTTTGGTGCCTCCCAAAACACGGATGCACAAAACCTCTTTCGCGCCGCTGTTATCTGCTACGGATAATCTGGATTCCTGTTGTATCATACCTACTTAGCCCTTTCTATAATTTGTACTAAACGCCAGCGTTTGCATTTGCTCAACGGCCTGGTCTCCATAATTCTCACTGTGTCTCCGATCTGGCATTCCTCGTTCTCATCATGCGCCATGAAACGGGAGGTTTTCTTCAAGAACTTCCCATACTTGGGGTGCTTGACTCTTCTCTCGACTTCGACCACGATGGATTTCGTCATTTTGTTGCTGACGACAACACCGTCTCTGACTTTTCTAAAATTTCTTTCCATCTGCTGCCTATTTTTTGGATTTCAATTCTGCAAGCTCGCGTTTACGGATCTCCGTCTTCAACCTTGCTATCGTTCTTCTATACTCTTTGATTAAATTGGGATTCTCAATAGGGGAAACCGCGTGATGCAGCTTCAGTTTTGTCAGTTGCATCTGTTCCGAATCCAGTCTCTCATACAGTTCCTTCACGGATAATTCCGAAATAACTACTTGTTTCATCGTTTTTTACTTATACGGTTTCTTCTGAATAATCTCTTCTGACAATAAATTTCGTGGCGATCGGCAGCTTCTGGGCGCCCAGACGCATGGCCTCCTTGGCCACTTCCAAGCTCACACCTTCGGCTTCGAACAGTATGCGGCCCGGCGTGACGCAGGACACGAAGAACTCCGGACTTCCCTTACCTTTACCCATACGTACATCCAACGGCTTGCGGGTAATGGGCTTGTCCGGGAATATGCGGATCCACAACTGGCCTTCACGCTTCATCTGACGGGTAATGGCCTGACGGGCGGCTTCAATCTGCCTCCCAGTAATCCAACTTGTTTCGAGCGCTTTTAAGGCAAAGGACCCGAAGGCTATCTCGGCGCCGCGGTGGGCAATCCCCTTCATCCTGCCTTTCTGAACTCTTCTGAATTTCGTCTTTTTTGGTTGTAACATCTTGACTTGTCTTTAACGTAATTACAAACTCTCTGATTAATTATTGCCCCTTTCCCGACGCGGACGGCCTTCGCCTCTGCCCCTGCGGGACATTTGGGGTTTGCCCTCCCTCGTGGTTTCGGAAGAACCCTGGAACAAATCGCGTTTGCCGTAGACCAAACCGCGGCAAATCCACACCTTCACGCCCAAGCGGCCGTAGGTGGTATGGGCTTCCGTCTGGCTGTAGTCAATGTCGGCACGCAGGGTGTGCAGGGGGGTACGGCCTTCCTTGAAGTGCTCCGTACGGGCGATTTCCGCACCGGCGATACGGCCGGAGAGGGTCACCTTGATGCCTTCCGCACCGGACCTCATGGTGTTGGCGATGGCCTGCTTGATGGCCCTTCTGTAGAACATGCGGCCTTCAATCTGACGGGCGATGGACTGGGCGACCAGCACGGCATCCAGTTCCGGACGCTTGATTTCCGAGATGTTGATCTGGACTTCCTTGCCGGTGATTTTCTTCAGCTCCTCGTTCAATTTCTTGACTTCACCTCCGTCCTTTCCGATAATCAAACCCGGGCGCGCGGTGTTGATGGTTATGGTAACCAGTTTCAGCGTGCGCTCAATGTAGATTTTGGAGACACTGGCTTTGGCCAGACGTGCGCTGACGTAGTTACGGATTTTCACATCCTCCACCAGCTTGTTTTCGAAGTTCTTGCCACCATACCAGTTGGATTCCCAACCTCTGATGATACCTAAACGCATTCCTATCGGATTAACTTTCTGTCCCATTTATTCTTCTACTGTTTGATTGTTGTCAATTCTGCTGTCTAAAATTACGGTGATGTGATTCGAACGCCTTCTGATCCGGTATCCGCGGCCTTGAGGGGCAGTCCTCAGGCGTTTCAGCATACGGCCTCCGTCCACATAAATCTCCTTGATGTAGAGACGGCTGTCCTCCACGCGCTCGCCTTCGTGCTTGACCTGCCAGTTGGCAACGGCGGAAAGCAAGAGTTTGCGGATTTTCTCGGAAGATTCCTTTTTGCTGTATTTCAACACATTCAGCGCATATTCCACATCTTTTCCCCTCACCAGGTCAGCCATCAGGCGGGTTTTGCGGGGGGAGGTGTTGTTATTACGCAGGCGCGCCATGCACACTTGCTTGTTTTTCTCTTTTCTGGCTTCTGCAGCTAATCTTTTTCTTGCACCCATTGTCCTACTCCTTTATTTTTTACCTTTGTCCTTACTTCCGGCATGGCCTCTGAAAATACGCGTGGGGGCGAATTCACCCAGCTTGTGGCCCACCATGTTCTCGGTCACGTACACCGGAATGAATTTGTTCCCGTTGTGCACGGCGATGGTCTGCCCGACGAAATCGGGGGAAATCATGGAAGCCCTGGACCATGTCTTAATTGCTACTTTTTTGTTCGAGGCTTGCGCTTCGATCACTCTTTTTTCGAGTTTATATTGAATAAACGGACCTTTTTTTAACGATCTAGCCATTTTCTCTATGCTTTATGTTATTTCTTTCTTCTTTCAATAATGTATTGATTCGAGGCCTTCTTCGGTTTTCTGGTCTTGTATCCCTTCGCAATCAAGCCCTTTCTGGAGCGCGGATGTCCGCCGGAAGCGCGGCCTTCACCACCGCCCATGGGGTGATCGACAGGATTCATGACAACACCACGGACCCTCGGACGGCGACCCATCCAACGGGAACGTCCGGCCTTACCGGAAACCTGAAGGTTGTGCTCAAGGTTGGACACCATACCGATGGTGGCACGGCAAGCGCACAGGATTTTGCGGGTTTCGCCGGAAGGCAGTTTGATAATAACATATTTGTCCTCTCTGGACATCAGCTGCGCATAGGAGCCGGCGCTGCGTGCGATCTTGGCGCCCTGGCCAGGCTGCATTTCAATGTTGTGGACAATCGTTCCCAGCGGAATTTCGGAGAAAAGCAGGGCATTCCCCAAATCGGGGGCCACTCCCTTTCCGGACAGCAAGGTCATCCCGACCTTCAGTCCGTGAGGGGCGACGATGTAGCGTTTCTCTCCGTCGGCATAGCACAGCAAAGCGATACGCGCGGAACGGTGCGGATCGTACTCAATGGTTTTCACTGTGGCGGGGATGCCGTCCTTGTCGCGTTTGAAATCGACCAGACGGATCAGTTTGTGATGACCGCCGCCGATATAGCGCATGGTTCTGCGACCCTGGTTGTTCCTACCGCCGGATCTTTTCTTTGATAACAATAAACTCTTTTCGGGGGTTGTGCTGGTTATCTCAGCAAAGTCACTAATTAACTTGAATCTTTGTCCCGGGGTTACCGGTTTAAACTTTCTTAATCCCATCTTTAACTAACTTCTAAACTGTCTCTACTAAATGCCACTGAAAATATCAATGGTGTCATCTCCCTTTAATTGCACATAGGCTTTCTTGAAGCTGCTCTTGCTGCCCTTGACAAAGCCCGTTTTGGAATAACGGAAAACGCTTTTGCCCCGTTGCACCAGGGTGTTCACGCTCTCCACCTTCACATCGTATAATTTCTCGATGGCTTCCTTGATCTGCTGCTTGTCCGCACGACGGTCCACGATAAAACCATAGCGGTTGGTCTTCTCGCTGATGGCTGTCATTTTTTCGGTAACAAGCGGTTTAATAATAATATTCATTGAACTGCTCTCTTTTACTCATTAACACTAAATAATTCATCGAATTTGGAAGCTGCGGGCTCGGAAATCAGCAGATGCTGCGCGTTTAAAATATCGTAAGTATTTAAATCGCAAACCCTTACAACCTTCGCGTTCGAAATATTTCTAGAGGACAAAAGTACATTTTTATCCAATTCATTCAGTACCAACAACGTTTTTTTATCGAATAAATTCACGTTCTTGAGAATCTGCAAGTACTGTTTTGTCTTAGGAGTCTCTATATCAAACTTTTCGATCACCGTAATAGACTGCTCGGCCGCCTTGGCGGACAAAGCGGACATACGGGCCAGACGTTTGACCTTTTTGTTCAATTTGAAATGGTAGTCCCGAGGATGGGGGCCGAACACCCTGGCGCCGCCGGGGAACAGCGGGCTCTTGATGCTGCCGACGCGGGCGCCGCCGCCGCCTTTCTGCTTGTGCAGTTTGCGGGTGCTTCCGGAAAGCATGGACTTTTCCTTGGAATCGTGGGTACCCTGACGCTGGTTGGCCAAGTATTGCTTCACATCCAACCAAACCACATGACGATTCGGCTCGATACCGAAAATCTTGTCATTCAAAACAACCGTTCTACCGGTCTCTTTTCCCTCAATATTTAATACTTTTAGCTCCATCTCTCCAATTTTAAATAGGTTCCGTTACATCCGGGAACTGATCCCTTGACGACTAACAAATTCTTTTCAGGTATAATCTTGACGATTTGCAGGTTCTGGATTTTCACCTTTTGTCCACCCATTCTGCCGGCCATGCGCATGCCCGGCAAGACCCGTGAAGGATAGGAGGAGGCGCCCATGGAACCGGGGGCTCTCAAACGATTGTGCTGGCCGTGAGTGCTATCACCAACGCCACCGAATCCGTGTCTTTTGACGACACCCTGGAATCCTTTTCCCTTGCTTACGCCGGATACATCAACAAATTCACCCTCTTCGAACACGGACACCGTCAGCACTTCGCCGAAGCTCTTGCGGGAACCCTGCTCAAAACGTGAAAACTCGCGGACAATGCGTTTCGGCGTGGTGTTCGCCTTGGCAAAATGTCCACGTAAGGCTTTTGTGGTGTTTTTCTCTTTCTTGTCATCAAAAGCCAGCTGGATGGCATCGTAACCATCCTTTTCCATGGTTTTAACTTGTGTGACGACACAAGGACCAGCCTCTATCACCGTGCATGGTAGGTTTTTCCCAGAGGCATCAAAGATACTGGTCATACCAATTTTCTTTCCAATTAAACCAGACATTTCTTCTAATTTTTAACCTTTTTGATTTTACTTAACAATTTTACATCCGTCACGGATTCGTCAGACTTTGATTTCCACTTCCACGCCGCTGGGAAGCTCCAGTTTCATCAGGGCGTCGATGGTTTTGGCGGTGGTGCCGTAAATATCCAGCAGCCGCTTGTAGGAAGAGAGTTCGAACTGTTCCCTCGATTTCTTGTTCACGAAGGTGGAACGGTTCACCGTGAAAATCTTCTTCTGCGTCGGCAGCGGAATAGGACCTACGACAACGACTTTGTCGTCTCTGACCGAATTGACGGTCTTTACGATCTTTTCGGCGGATTTGTCCACCAGACTGTGATCGTAGGATTTCAACTTGATTCTGATTCTTTGACTCACGTTTTAAAGATTTTATATGGATTAAAATTTAAATTTTCGGTTACTGATCATTTCTTCGGTTTTTGAAGCCGGAAGCTCCTCGTAGTGGTCAAACTCCATGGAGACCGTCCCCCTTCCCGAAGTCAGGGTGCGCAAGGTGGTGATGTAGCCGAACATCTCCGCCAGCGGCACAAAGGCGTGGATAATCTGTCCGCCTAAGCAGACGTCCACCCCCTGAATCATGGCGCGGCGGCGGTTCAAATCGCCGGACACACCGCCTAAATACTCGTCGGGGACATTGACTTCCACACGCATCACAGGCTCCAGCAAGGTGGGGGAAGCGTCCTTCGCCGCAGCGCGGAAGCCTTTGGAAGCGCAAATCTCAAACGCATTGGCATCGGAATCCACCGGATGGAAGGAACCGTCCAACACGCGCACCCGGGCGTTAATCAGGGAATTGCCCAACAACGGACCGGTGGTCATGGCTTTTTCGAAGCCTTTCTGGATGGCAGGCATGAATTCCTTGGGAATGTTGCCGCCCTTGACCTCGTTGATGAATTCCAGCCCCTTTGTCTGCTCGTCCGCAGGCGAAAGCTCGAACTCGATGTCGGCGAACTGCCCTTTGCCGCCCGTCTGCTTTTTATGCACCTCGCGATGATGCACCGTGGTGCGCACGGCCTCCCGGTAGGAAACCACCGGGTTGCCGGAGTTGCAGGCCACGCCGAACTCGCGGCGGAGACGGTCAAGAAGGATTTCCAGATGAAGCTCTCCCATGCCGCTGATCAGGGTTTGGCCGGACTCCTCGTCCACCCGGACCTTGAAGGTGGGATCCTCTTCCGAAAGCTTTTGAAGGGCGTCCTCCAGCTTGTCCATGTCATCCTGGGTTTTCGGCTCCACGGCAATGGAAATGACGGGTTCCGGGAAATCCATGGACTCCAGGACAATCGGATGTTTTTCGTCACAAATGGTGGTGCCGGTGGGCACCTTTTTCAAACCGACGGCCACCGCGATGTTGCCTGCGGCGACGCTATCCAGCGGCAGCTGCTTGTTGGCGTGCATCTCGAAAAGACGGGAAATGCGCTCCCGCTTGCCGGTATAGGTGTTCAGCACGGTCTCCCCCGCTTTGACGCTGCCCGAATACACACGGAAGAAAGCGACTTTGCCGACAAAAGGATCCGTGGCGATTTTGAACACCAAGGCGCAAAAAGGCTCCGTCTCGTTGGGATGGCGGACTTCCTGTGCCTGGGTTTCCGGATGCTGCCCGATGATGGCGGGCTTGTCCTCCGGGCTGGGCAGATACAGGGTGACGGCGTCCAGCAGCAGCTGCACGCCCTTGTTCTTGAAAGAGGAACCGCACAACACCGGGGTGATTTTCTGCTCGATGGTGGCTTTGCGCACGGCGGCTTCCATTTCCTCCGCCGTAATGCTGTCCGGATTCTCCATGAACTTGTTGAGAAGCTCCTCGCTCTCCTCGGCCACGCCCTCCACCAAAGCGGTGCGGTAACGGTGCACCTCCTCCAGCATGTCCTCCGGAATCTCCACTTCCTCATAGACGGCCCCCTGGGAAGCCTCGTCCCACACAAAGGCCTTGTTGTTTACCAGATCCACAACCCCCACAAAACCTTCTTCCGCTCCTATGGGAAGCTGCAAGGGGACGGGGTTTGCGCCCAGTTTCTCCTTAATCTGATCCAGCACCGCGTAGAAATTGGCGCCGGTGCGGTCCATTTTGTTGACGTAGCAGATACGCGGCACATGGTACTTGACAGCCTGTTTCCACACCGTTTCCGATTGGGGCTGCACACCGCCCACGGCACAGAACAAAGCCACCGCCCCATCCAGAATACGGAGGGAACGTTCCACCTCCACGGTGAAATCCACATGGCCGGGAGTGTCTATAATGTTAATCTTGAAGTTCTCGTCACGATGTTTCCAGAACACGGTGGTGGCGGCGGAAGTGATGGTGATGCCCCGCTCCTGCTCCTGCTCCATGTAGTCCATGGTGGCGGCTCCGTCGTGCACCTCCCCGATTTTGTAATTCTTCCCGGTATAGTACAGAATACGCTCCGTCGTCGTGGTTTTCCCCGCGTCGATATGGGCCATGATGCCGATATTCCGTATGTTGGAGAGCGTACTCATCTGGGTTGGAAGACTTAGAATCTGAAGTGTGAGAAAGCTTTGTTGGCCTCCGCCATGCGGTGGATGTCCTCTTTACGCTTGAAAGCGGCGCCTTCGTTCTTGTAGGCGGCCATGATTTCCGCGGCCAACTTCTGGCTCATGGACTTCTCATGACGCTTGCGGGCGAAATTAATCATATTCTTCATGCCGACAGACTGTTTGCGCTCCGGACGGATTTCAGAAGGAATCTGGAAGGTGGCGCCACCGATACGACGGCTGCGGACCTCCACAGACGGGGTCACGTTGGCCAAAGCCTGTTTCCACACTGCGATGCCATCCTCTCCGGTTTTTTCGGAGACCACGTCCACCGCATCGTAGAAAATCTGGAAAGCGATGTTCTTTTTTCCTTTCAGCATGATGTTGTTGACAAACTTGGTGATTTGCACATCATGGTATTTGGGATCCGGCAAAATGATTTTTTTCTTCGGTTTTGTTTTTCTCATCTCTTGCTATGATTAAAAACGTATATACATTAAATTATATATTATCGGCTATTTCCCTGCCTTCGGCCGTTTCGCACCGTATTTGGAACGACGCTGTCTGCGGCCATCCACGCCGGAAGTGTCCAAAGCGCCACGGATGATGTGGTACCTTACGCCCGGAAGGTCTTTCACCCTGCCGCCACGGATCATGACGATGGAGTGCTCCTGTAAGTTGTGGCCCTCACCCGGAATATAGGCGTTCACCTCCTTCTGATTAGTAAGACGCACCCTCGCCACTTTACGCATGGCCGAATTCGGCTTTTTGGGAGTGGTTGTGTAAACTCTTACGCAAACGCCGCGACGCTGCGGACAGGCATCCAAAGCGGGGGATTTGCTCTTGTACTTCATCTGCGTTCTACCTTTTCTTACTAACTGCTGTATTGTAGGCATTTCCTTTTAGTTTTTCCTTTGTTTTTTACTTGATTTTATTACTTAATAACCCTATTTTGGGGAGTGCAAATATACAACTTTTCCAAATACAAAAAGCTCTGATTTTAACTTTTTTAGTAAAAAGTTCAGTGGGTTTTCACACCGATTCGCGGCAGGGGTTGACGGTTTCATAATAAACTGAAAATATGTTTTTTATAATTATTCCGCAAAAGGGTGAAAGAAACGAAGAAGGCGGACACACACGGGCAAGGGGGCGTTTTACTCACCGTCAAAATGTGAAAAAAGCGGATTTTTTGGCATGTTTTTCAAAATAAAACCGCAATTTTCTATCCAGTTTTAAACAAGAGATTCCAGCATACGCCAGAGCAGGTGGGTGGGAAGCCCCATCACGTTGTAAAAAGAGCCCTGAATGGCCGAAATGGCCCGATAGCCAATCCATTCCTGCACGCCGTAGGAACCGGCTTTGTCCATGGGACGGTAGTTGCGGACGTAATACGCCACGTCCTCCTCGGGAAGGGTGCAGAATGTCACCTCGGAACGGGCGCAATCCGTCAGGCATTTCTCCGACGTGAGGACGCAAACGCCGGAAAGCACGGTATGGGTGCCGCCGGAAAGCAACTGCAGCATCCGCCGGGCATCCGCCTCGTCCTTCGGCTTGCCCAGCACCTTGCTGTCCCGCACCACCAAGGTGTCGCCGCCTATCACCAGCAAAGGGGACGCGCTGTCTTCCCGCCCTTGCGCCGAAAGCCTGCGGAACACCGACTCCGCCTTCTGACGCGCCAGACGGGTCACCATTTCCTCCGGCTGCCATTCCGGACGAACCATCTCAGCCTCACCGCTTTCACATACACGGAAATCCGCGCCTAACCCACGCAGCAGATCCTGCCGCCGGGGGGATTTGGAGGCCAGCACCACATCGTACATTTTGAGTTTGTCCAACAACATAGGCTATTTTTTGGAAAGCTTGACACAAACTGCAAAAGTAATCATAAAAAATACTACTTTTGCGGCTATGCGGAATTTCTCTTCTAAACTTTTGGAAAACGCTGTGGATCAAATATCCAGACTTCCCGGCATCGGACGGCGGACGGCGGTGCGCCTAGCCATACACCTCTTGCAGCAGCCGACGGAAGAAACCGATGCCCTGACCACCGCCATCACGGACATGCGGCACCGTATCTACAGCTGCCGCCACTGCCACAACCTTTCCGACGAGGAAGAGTGCGAAATATGCCGGAATCCCGCACGACAAGCGGAAACCGTGTGTGTGGTCCAGGACATCCGGGACGTGATCGCAATCGAGAACACGGAGGTTTTCCGGGGACGCTACCACCTGTTGGGAGGGGTCATCTCCCCCATCAACGGCATAGGACCCGGAGAGCTGCACATGGACACGCTGTGGAAACGCCTGCCCGAAATAAAGGAACTGATTCTGGCGCTTCCCGCCACCACCGAAGGCGACACCACCGCCTACTACATTTACAAGCACGCCACGGCCCTCCGTCCGGACATCCGCGTGACCACCATCCCCAGAGGACTTTCCGTCGGAGACGAGCTGGAATACGCCGACGAGGCCACCCTGGGGCGTTCCATGCTGAACCGCATTGATTTCCAAAACTCCTTTGCCAAGCCATGAGCCACCTTTCCTTTGACATACTTTACCAATCCCTGCTGATCAGCGGCACCGTCCTGCTGCTCATGATGATGATAGAGGGCATACACGTCTGGACCAAAGGCAAATGGATAGCCCTGATGGACAAAAAGCCGTTCTGGCAGATTGTGCTGTCGGCATTGCTGGGCGTCACACCGGGATGCGTGGGCGTGTTTGCCGTGGTCTCCCTGTACACCCACAACATCATCGGTTTCGGGGCCTTGCTGGCCGCCTGCATCGCCTCTTTCGGCGACGAAGCCTTTTTCATGCTTTCGCTTATGCCCAAACAAGCGGGCATTGTGGGCGGATCCCTGCTGCTCATCGGCATAGTGAGCGGATTGGTTTTCCAGAAAATCCGTCCCTTCCAGGCCATGACACATCCCCATCAGATCGGGCACCTCAGCCTGCACCCCGAGGAGGGCGGACACGACTGCCATGCCCGCAGCGGAGAAGGGAAGGCACACCCGCTGCTGCACCGGCTGCTGCTCATCGCCGGCATACTGCTTTTTCTGACCGGCCTGTTCACCGGCGTTTTGGGCGAAGCGGGGGAAGACGGAAGCATAGACGGGGAAAGCATAGCCTTTATCGCCATCGCATGCTGTGCGCTGCCCCTCGCCTGCCTGACAAGCGACCACTTTATCGAGGAGCATTTGTGGGAACACATCCTGAAAAAGCACCTGCTGAAAATCTTCCTCTGGACCTTCGGGGTAATTGCCCTGCTAAGCTTGCTGACACACTACCTGGATTTGGAAGCGCTTCCCATGCGCGACAGCGGCAAGCTGCTGTTGCTGCTGATAGCTTTGGGCATAGGCCTGATTCCCCAGTCGGGACCGCACCTGGCGATTGTTTACCTTTTTGCGGAAGGGATAGTGCCGCTCAGCACCCTGATGGCCAACTGTCTGCTACAGGAAGGGCACGGCGGCATCCCGCTGATGGCGGAATCCCCCAAAGCTTTTATGCGGCTGAAAGCGGTCAAATTTCTGATGGCCGCCGCCATTGGTTTGATAGGTATCGCCACCGGGTGGTAGGCGTTTTTTTTACGGACGTACGCGGTGCGTCCGTAAAATTTACAAGGCGAATTTCAGGTAATGGATGGCCTTGCCCTGTTCCAGCCACATTCTTTCGTAATAGGTCTTGATTTCCAGTCGCGAATCGGGCATGCCGTTGCGATAGATGTCCCGTTGCAGACAGAGCACAGGCAATTGCAGCCGCTGCAAGGTCTCCAAGGTGAAATCCAGAAAGAAGTCGCTGTCGGTTTTCAAGTGGACGCAGCCGCCATCCGCCAGCACCTTGCGGTAGACGGAAAGATAGTATTCAGAGGTGAGACGCTTGTTTTCCTTGCAGTTACGGGGTTGCGGATCGGGGAAGGTAATCCAGATTTCCTGCACCTCGCCTTCGGCGAAAAAACAGGGAAGGTATTGGATTTGCGTGCGTACGAAGGCCACATTCGGCATGCCTTGCTCCACCGAATACTTGCAGCCCTTCCACATGCGGGCCCCTTTGCGGTCCACACCTATGAAATTGCACTGCGCATCCCTTTCCGCCATACCGACCGTGTATTCCCCTCTGCCGCAGGCCAGTTCAAGCACAATGGGCTGTCCGTTCCGGAAAAATTCCCGGTCCCAGCAGCCGCGCAAGGGAAAATTCTCCGGCACAATGCGTCCGTCTTCCACCTGAAAAAAATTGGGGAAGCCACGGTTGTCCGCAAACTTGTCCAATTTGCTCCTGCCCATCTACCCGTTCATTGACATCAGGAACTCCGCATTGTTGCGGGTCAGCTGCATTTTGTTCTTCAGGAACTCCATGGCTTCCACCGGATTCATGTCGGACAAGTGGTTGCGCAGAATCCACATGCGTTGCAAGGTCTCCTTCTCCTGGAGCAAATCGTCGCGACGGGTGCTGGATGCCATCAGATCCACGGCGGGATAGATGCGCTTGTTGGCCAGCTTGCGGTCCAGTTGCAGCTCCATGTTGCCGGTACCCTTGAATTCCTCGAAAATCACATCGTCCATCTTGGAACCGGTCTCGGTCAGGGCGGTGGCGATAATGGTGAGCGAACCGCCGTTCTCTATGTTTCGGGCCGCACCGAAAAAGCGTTTCGGCTTCTGTAGCGCATTGGCTTCCACACCGCCGGAAAGCACTTTGCCGGAAGCGGGAGCCACGGTGTTGTACGCCCGGGCGAGACGGGTGATGGAATCGAGCAGAATGCACACATCGTGACCACATTCCACCATGCGTTTGGCCTTCTCCAACACGATATTGGATATTTTGACGTGACGGTCCGCCGGTTCATCGACGGTGGAGGCAATGACTTCCGCCTTGACGCTGCGCTCCATGTCGGTCACCTCTTCCGGACGTTCGTCAATCAGCAGGACAATCAGGTAAATCTCCGGGTGATTGGCGGCAATGGCGTTAGCTATTTCTTTCAGCAACACGGTTTTACCTGTCTTAGGCTGGGCCACAATCAGGCCGCGCTGCCCCTTCCCTATGGGTGCGAACAAATCAATCACGCGGGTGGAGATGGTACTTCCCTTGTGAGAGGTCAAATCTATCTTCTCCGAAGGGAACAAGGGGGTCAGGTAGTCGAAGGGGATGCGATCCCTTACCTGATCGGGGGTTTTTCCGTTAATCAGGCTGATTTTGGTCAGCGGAAAATATTTTTCGTTCTCCCTCGGGGGACGTATGCTGCCTTGAATGACATCGCCGGTCTTCAATCCGAAGAGTTTGATTTGGGACTGGGAGACATAGACATCGTCCGGAGAGGGGAGATAATAATAGTCCGCGGAACGGAGGAAACCGTATCCGTCGCCGACCTCCAGCACGCCCTCGCAATCCACTGTGCCCAGAAATTCCTCGTTCTTAGGAATGTACTCGTCCGGAGAAACCCCGATGGCACGGGAGATTTCGGCTTCCGCCTGCTCGTCCAGCGTGGGCTGCTTCATTTCCGGCTCCACCGGCTGGGCTTCCGGAAGCGTCTCCGCCGGCATGCCTTCTGCCGGATGGGCGACCGCCTTGGGGAAACGGTTTTCGGTGTGCCGGGTGTACGGGCGTTTTTCCGGACGCTCATGCACTTCGGCAGGCGTTTCAGCCTGCACCGGCTCCGCATAAGGGGCGGTTGTGGCGTTTTTCATCTTATTATAGATACGTTTCCGCTTGCCCGGCTGCGCCTGGACGGGAGCGGCCTCCTGCTGCATTGCGACGGAAGGTTTCCGCTCTTTGCGCCGCTCCGTTTCCTGAACCGGCTTGGACGCGGTTTGCAGTATCTCCTGGATCAGCTCCGCCTTGCGGTATTTGATAATGTTCTTTATATGCAATACTTTTGCTATCTCCCTCAAATCCATAAGGGATTTTCCTGCCAACTGACTGGCATCTGCCTTGACTTCGTTTTCCATTAAAAACGTAACTGGTTTTCTTAAACGGTTGCTAATTCACGACCCTTGGTCTGTGAAGACGTACTGATGCGTCTTATTTTTGCAAAAATACCATTTTTTGCAATGCGTACATGCTTTTTTCGGAAAAAAAACACGCTTGCGGCTAATTCCACGTATCCTCTTTTATGTTAAGCCGTTGCGCAAAATGACGCGCCATCACGAAGAGGTAATCCGACAAGCGGTTGAGGTAATGGGGCACTGCGGAAGGCACCTCGGAACGCCGCATCAGGGCAATCACGCGCCTTTCCGCCCGGCGGCACACGCAACGCGCCACATGGCACTGGGAAACCAGCGGATGCCCTCCGGCTATCACAAAAGCGCGGAAAGGAGGCAGCTCCCGCTCCCAGGCGTCAATGGCACGCTCCAGCTTTTCCACTTCGGTTTCGGACAGCTCGGGAAGAAAGGAATGCTTTTCCGGATGTTCGGCGGCCAAAAGGCTCTGTAGGATGAAAAGCTGCCGCTGTATCGCCAGCAGGGCGCTTTTATCCTCGTCATACGGGCACTGGTCGCGCAGCAGCCCCATGTGGCTGTTCAGCTCGTCCACCGTACCGTAGGCCTCCACCCTTTCGTCACATTTCCACACTCTTTCCCCTCCGACCAGGGAAGTCTGTCCCTCATCCCCTTTTTTCGTGTAAATCATGTCGCAAAACCTTCTGAATTTTTGATTTTATTTACCTGAACCGCCGTGCAGCCTGAGCTCCACCGCAGATTCACGACTGCAAAAATATATAATTTTACGATACGAAACGCATTTATTCCGCCTTATGCGCAAAGTTCGCGCAATATCGCGGACAATCTGCCGTTATAATATATTCGAAAAAGCATAATGAGCAGCTATGGAATGCAAACTGAACACGATTGAAGAAGCGATAGCGGAGTTCAAACTGGGGAATTTTGTCATTGTAATCGATGACGAAGACCGTGAAAACGAGGGCGATTTTATCATGGCGGCGGAAAAAATCACGCCGGAGCATGTCAATTTCATGCTGAAAAACGGGCGCGGCGTACTCTGCGCCCCGGTCACGGAAGACCGCTGCAAAGCCTTGAACTTGGACATGCAGGTGCATGACAACACCTCTCTGCTGGGAACGCCTTTCACGGTGACGGTGGATTTGCTCGGCAACGGATGCACCACCGGCGTCTCCATGCACGACCGCGCCATGACCATCCGCGCCCTGGCGAACCCTGAGACCCAGCCTTCCGATTTGGGACGGCCCGGACACATCAACCCCTTGCGTGCCCGCAACGGCGGTGTGCTCGTCCGGGCGGGACATACCGAAGCGGCTGTGGACCTGGCGCGACTCGCCGGCCTGGAGCCCTGCGGCGCCCTGATTGAAATCATCAACGAGGACGGCACCATGGCACGCCTGCCGCAACTGATGGAAGTCGCCAAAAAATTCCAATTGAAAATCGTCACCATCAAGGATCTGATTGCCTACCGCATCGCCCACGAGACGCTGATCCGCCGGGAGGAAGAGGTTTTTCTGCCCACCGAATGGGGCAATTTCCAGCTGATTGCCTACACCCAATTAGACAACGGCGCGACCCACCTGGCCCTGAAGAAAGGGGAATGGGAAGAGAACGAGCCGGTGCTGGTGCGGGTGCACTCCAGCTGCGCCACCGGAGACATTTTCGGCTCCTGCAAATGCGATTGCGGCGACCAGCTGCACCGTGCCATGCAAATGGTGGAAAAGGAAGGCAAGGGGCTGATTGTGTACATGAGCCAGGAAGGCAGGGGCATAGGTCTGGTGAACAAACTGAGAGCCTATCACTTGCAGGAACAGGGACTGGACACCGTGGAAGCGAACATCCGTCTGGGATTCAAACCGGACGAACGGGACTACGGCATCGGGGCCCAGATTTTGCGCGACCTCAATGTCAGCAAGATGCGGCTAATCACCAACAATCCTGTGAAACGCAGCGGATTGGAGGGCTACGGGCTGGAAATCGCGGAAACCGTGCCTTTGCTCATCACTCCGAACGAGTACAACAAACGCTACCTCAAGACCAAGCAGGAGCGCATGGGACACCAGCTGCATTTGGACGACTAAGAAAAGCACACCTAAAGAAAAGGCTCTCCGTGGAGAGCCTTTTTCCTTTTATGTCAATCGGTTTGCAGAAGATTTATTTCCCCTGTAAGGCGGATTCTATCTTCTCCATCCAAGAGGGAAGCATGCGCAAAGCGGCGAGCTCCCGCCATTTCTTGGTGGCTTCTATGGCCGGAACGCCGAAGAGTACGCTGCCCTCTTTGGTGGACTTGTCCACGGCGGATGTGGCCAGCACGGTCGTGCCCTTGCGGACGACCAGGCTCTTGTTCACTGCGACATGCGCCCAAATCAGGCATTCGTCCTCAATCACGGTGGTGCCCGCTATGGAACAATGGCAGCCGATGAGGCAGTGCTTGCCGATAATGGTGTCGTGGCCGACCTGAACATGGTTGTCGAACTTGCAGCCGTCCCCGATGACGGTGGGTGAGGAAACGCCCTTGTCAATGGTGCACAAGGCGCCTATCTCCACGTCGTTCCCTATGACCACGGAACCGCAGGAAATCATTTTGTCCCAACGGTCCGGACGATGCTTGAAATAGAAAGCGTCGCCGCCAATCACGCTGTTGGACTGTATGACCACATTGTCTCCGATGGTGACGTGGTCGTAAATGCTCACGTTGGCGTGGATGATACAGTTTTTGCCGATACGGACATCCGGTCCGACAAACACGCCTGGTTGCAGCACGGTGCCTTCACCGATTTGTGCCGACGGATGAACGGAGACGTTTTGCGGGACGAATTGCCGGAAATGCCGGACCAGGGACTGGTAGGGAGTGAAGGGGTCTTCACAGATAAGCAGGGTTTTTCCGTAGGATTCCTCGGGTTCCCTGTCTATGAACACAAAAGTGGCTTTCCCTTTCAATACGGCATCGTAGTATTTCGGATGGTCTACAAAGGTGACATCCCCTTCCTCTACGGCATGAATCTCGTTCACGCCTTCAACGCTGCGCTGTGTGTCGCCGACCACACGGAGGGGCACACCGACAATGGAACGCAATTCGTCAAGGGAGATTGGCTTCGGAAACTTCATCGCTGCTTATTTTACGCGTTCGGAATAACGGTTGGTGCGGGTGTCCACTTTGATTTTCTCGCCGGTCTCAATGAAGAGGGGAACCATCACTTCGGCTCCAGTCTCCACAATGGCGCGTTTCAAGGTGTTGGTGGCGGTGTCGCCCTTCACACCCGGCTCCGTATAGGTCACTTCCATGTCCACAAAGGGAGGAAGCTCGCATGTCAGGGGGGAGTCCGTGTCCACATGGTACATGATTTCCACCTCCTGCCCTTCCTTCAACAGTCCCGGATTGCTAATCAAAGACTTCTGGATGGGAATCTGGTCAAAAGTTTCCGTGTGCATGAAATAATAGGTCTCTTCGTCCTCTTTGTAGACGAACTGGTACGGACGGCGCTCCACCCGGGCCAAATCAATCTTGACACCCGCGGGGAACGTATGCTCCAGCGTGCGGCCTGTTTTCAAGTTTTTGAGTTTGGAACGCACAAAAGCGGCTCCTTTGCCCGGTTTCACGTGAAGGAACTCCACAACGCTCCACACGGAACCGTCCATTTCAATACACAATCCGTTTTTGAAATCTGCTGTTGTCGCCATAATCCGTAAGACTTATTTTTTCTCTTTAATACGGGCTTTCTTACCGGTCAGTTCGCGCAAATAGAAAATACGCGCCCTGCGGACCAGACCACGTCTGTTCACCGTAATGCTGTTGATGAAGGGGGAATGGACGGGGAAAATACGCTCCACGCCGATGCCGTTGGATATCTTGCGGACAGTAAAGGTCTCCGTAATGCCGCTTCCCGAGCGTTGCAGCACCACACCCTGGTAAGCTTGCAGCCTTTCCTTGTTTCCTTCTACAATTCTGTAATTCACCGTCACGGTGTCCCCTGCCTTGAAATCGGGGATTTCTTTCTTCTCAACCAATTGGTCTTCTGCAAATTGCATCAATTCAGCTTTCATCGGAATCTCTTTTTTCTATATGTTCAAAAAATGTGTGCAAAAGTACTCAATAAATGAATACATTGCGCTATTTCGCCGTTTTTTTTGTCATTTTAGCTTTTACAAGCTATTTTACAGGTGGTTATACCCTATCCTAGTACTTCACCACCTTCAGGCTGGAGCACAGCCTTCCGTCCGAGAACAGACGGATGACATACAGGCCTCTCGGCAGCCCCTCCAGCCGGACCTGCGCCTCGCCTCCGTCCACGCTTCCGGAAGAAAGGCAACGCCCCTGCATGTCATACAGACGCCACTCCGGACGATTCCACATCGTCTTGTCGGAAAGCGCTATCCACACCTCCTCGTCCGCCGGATTCGGATAGGCACGGAAACGCATCTCCGCATCGACGGAAGCGACCGTCAGCCCGATAGTGAAACGGATAGGCAGCTGCTGCCAGGAAGTGGCTCCGCAGACATGATGTCCCCTCACCATCAGCGTGTCGAGACGTATGCATTCCGTGTCCGCATTCACCCACGCCCTGGCCCCGAAGGACGAAAGGGAAAGGGTTTGAGAAGCGGTCTGCCATTCGTAGCGCTCCAAGCCAGGCAAAGTGTCCACATAATACATATACACCCCTGTTTTCGCAATCAAGGTGTCGCCGTAAATGCCGCCCAAGGCCTTCGGCAGCCGACGCACCTGCAATTGCAGGCTGACCACGCTGTCGCAACCGCAGGCCGTATGCAAGGAATCCGTGCGGAAAAGCCGATCCGCCCCCACGGTGGAATCGGCGGGAATGACAAAGCCGTAGCGGCTGTACGCCGCACCTTCGCACACCGTATCGTAAAAGAGCTGGTGATACACCGGAAGTGTAATCAGACGCAAGACAAACACGCTGTCGCAGCCGTGGCTGGTAAACAGGCTGTCCGCATAGTCGCCCGGAAGGGACAAGCGGCGGCCGCGCCAGGTGTGGAAGCTACCCTCACACACCGACTGGGTGTCCCTGTGCTCATAATTGGGATAATACTGCAAATGCAGTCGGACGATGCTGTCGCAGCCGTAGCTTGTATGCAGGGTGTCGTCGTAAACACCGCTGACGGACAACGAACGGCCGCGCCA
>JAGAEQ010000006.1 GCA_017613015.1 Bacteroidales bacterium
CGTCCGAAACTGATTATCGGTGGGGGTTCCGCCTACAGCCGCGACTGGGATTGGGAGCGCATGCGTGCCATCGCCGACAAGATTGGCGCCATCCTGATGGGTGACATTTCCCATCCCTCTGGCTTGATTGCCAAGGGTTATCTGAACAATGCCGTCAAATATTGCCACATTGTGACCACCACCACCCACAAGACCCTCCGCGGACCTCGCGGCGGTCTGATTCTCTTGGGTGAGGATTTCGATAATCCGTGGGGCAAGACCACTCCGAAGGGTGAAATCAAGAAGATGAGCGCGTTGTTGGACAGCGCGGTCTTCCCGGGCACCCAGGGCGGTCCGCTGGAGCATGTCATCGCCGCCAAGGCCGTCGCCTTCGGCGAGGCACTGACCGACAGCTACGACCAGTACATCCAGCAGGTGATGAAGAACGCCAAGGTGATGTGCGAAGCCTTTGTGAACAAAGGGTATAAGGTAATCAGCGGCGGTACCGACAACCACCTGATGCTGATTGACCTTCGCACCAAATTCCCGGAACTGACCGGTAAGGAGGCCGAGAACGCCTTGGTCGCCGCCGACATCACGGTCAACAAGAACATGGTGCCTTTCGACAGCCGTTCCGCCTTCAAGACTTCCGGTCTCCGTGTCGGCACACCAGCCATTACCACCAGAGGTCTCAAAGAAAACGAGATGGCTCAGATTGTGGACATGATTGACACCGTCCTTTCCGACCATACCAACGAGGCTTTGATTGCCAAGACCCGCGGTCAGGTCAATGAAATGATGCAGAACCGTCCGCTCTTCGCCTGGTAGTCCGCTGCCATCCGGAGACGGTAGACCCAAGCCCCCGGGAAGCCTTTGGCTTCCCGGGGGCTTGCTTTCCAAAAGTATTTTCCGAAAATGTTTCCCGAAAAGGTTTTCGGAAAGAGAGTGTCTGCCGCAGGGCTTGCGTTTAAGAAAAAGTCGCTCCAAACGGCAGCGCGTGGTAAAATAATGATTACTTTTGCAGTTTGTCAATAGTCGGCCCATGGGAAGAATCGTATCCATCGATTACGGGAAAAAGCGCACAGGTATCGCTGTTACAGATGAATTGCAGCTGATAGCCAATGCGTTATGTACTGTCCCCACCAAAGACATCTTTCCCTTCCTGACGGAATACACGGCCAAGGAGAAGGTGGAGCTGTTTTTGGTCGGGAAAGCGATGCGTTTGGACAACACCGATTCGGAATCAGCGCGTTACATTGAACCTTTCGTGAAGAAGCTGGCCCTTGCCTTCCCTTCCATCGACATCGCGCGCATGGACGAGCGCTTCACTTCCAAGATGGCCTTCCAAACCATGATAGACGCCGGATTGCGCAAAAAGGCGAGACAGAACAAAGCCTTGGTGGACACCTTGAGCGCCACCATTCTGCTGCAATCCTATTTAGAAAGTATGGACTATAAAAAAAGAAAAGAGAAATGATTCTGCCGATTACGTTGTATGGAAATCCCGTACTGCGGAAAACCGTGGAGGAAGTGGATTTCGCTTCCGCGGACACGGATTTGAAAAATTTTGTCAATGATTTGTTTGACACCATGTACCAGGCCAGCGGGGTGGGCTTGGCCGCGCCTCAGGTGAACCGGCCGATAGCCGTTTTTGTCATTGACACCGAGGCGTTTTTGGATGAAGGGGATACTGAGCAGCCCGTCAAAAAGGCCTTTATCAACCCGGAAATCACCGCTACGGTGGGGGGCAACGTCCGTTTCAGTGAAGGCTGCCTGAGTGTTCCGGGCATCAACGAGGAAGTGCTGCGTCCGGAAGGGGTGCGCATCCGCTATCAGGACGTGGAGGGCAATCAGCTGGAGGAGGAGTACCACGGCAAGGCCGCCCGCGTCATACAGCATGAGTATGACCATTTGTTCGGCAAAGTCTTTGTGGACAGGCTTTCTCCCTTGAAAAAGACGCTTTTGAAAAGCAAGTTGAATGAAATTGTGGCCGGAAAGAAGGTCCCGGCCTACCGCATCAAACCCAATAAAAAATAACCGTATGAACATCCGACTCCTTTTGACAGGCTTCGCCACGCTATGTCTGATGGTTTCCTGCACACCTTCCAAAGAAAAGATGCAGGCGGAGATTGACGGTCTGGAAGCGATCGTGCTGGACCAGGGGGACACCTCCCACCGGCAGGAGCTTCTGGCTTGCTATGACCGTTTTGTCCAAAAACACCCGGAAGATTCCTTGGCTCCGGAATACCTTTTCCGCAAGGCGGAGGTGCTGAGAATCGGGAAAGAGGGGGACGCCGCGCTGGACGTGATGGCCGAGCTGGTCAGCCGCTATCCCGAAAGCCCCCGTGTCGCGGAGTGCTATTTCCTTCGCGGCTTGGTGTACGAGGAAGTCTTCTACGATCAGGACAAGGCGAAAAAGGCCTATCTGAGCTTTATTGAACGTTATCCGGAGCATCCGTTGGCCGAAGACGCCCGCTATGCCATCCGCTACCTCGGTTTGAGCGCGGAAGAGATTATCGCCAGTTTCGAAGCCAAGCAGCCGGTGGAGGAATAAGCCGGACAACATGAAGTGTTACACCGCATTGGATGAATTCAGCCGCATGGACGACACCGTGCTTTCCCTCGGCATGTTCGACGGGGTGCACCTCGCCCACAGGGACATCCTGCGCCACTTGACGCAGGAGGCGCGGCGGCGGGACGGGATTTCCGTGGTGATTTCCTTCACCCCCCATCCGCAGGAAGCGCTCACCGGACGCCCCTTCCCTTTGATTGTGACCCAGGAGGAGAAGCGTCAGCTGTTAGCGGAGTGCGGTGTGGACTGCTGGTGCTGTCTGCCTTTCACATCCGAATTCGCCGCCCTTTCGCCGGAAGCCTTGCTGGAGCTGCTGAACGCCCGCATGCGCATCCGTCACATTGTGCTGGGCTATAACCATCACTTCGGAAAGGGCAAGGAGGGGAGCGTGCAGACCTTGAGGGCTTTGCAGCAGGTGTACGGCTTCGGGGTCACTGAAGTGCCGCAACGGAGCGAAGCGGGGGAGGCCGTCAGCTCCATTGCCATACGGCATGCCTTGCAGGCCGGGGACATCGCCCATGCCTCCCGTTTGCTGGGCTACCCTTTTTTCGCTTTTGTCCGTCCTTTGGAAAAACAGGACGCGCACACCTGGAGGGCGGAAGTCCCTCCGGAGAAGCTGCTTCCGTCGGTGCCTTGCGCCTCCGGACGTTTGGGGCAGCGGCGCGTCCGCATACAATTGTTATCGCATAAACAACTGGCATTGCGCTTCGAAGACGAGACCCCCGACGCGGAGGCTTTGCAGCGCCAGCCTTTATATTGGAACAGCTTATGAGAAAAAAACAAGATCCTTTCGCAAGCATCCGTCCCTACACCACCGAGGAGATACCCTACGCCATCAACCGCATGCTGATGTCGCCGCAGTTTGTCACCTCCCTGACCAATTTCATAGAGACGGCCAATACGGCCACTTTGGTGCGCCGCATGCGGAAACTGAAAACCACCGACGATTTGCAGCGTGAGATTTTCTTCCCCATGCTGCATACCTTCATCCACCGGAGCTGCGAGGAGCTGACCTTCGGCGGCTTTGACCGCATCGACATGCACAAGCCCCATGTGTTCATCGCCAACCACCGCGACATCATCATGGATTCCGCCATTTTGCAGTATTACCTTATTTCCAAGAACTTGCCTGGCACCCGTTCGGGCATAGGCGACAACCTGCTGATGTCCCCCTTGTTCACCGACATTGCGAAGACCAACAACATGTTCACGGTTTTCCGCTCCCACGACACCAGGACTATGCTGGCCAGTTCCAAACTGCTTTCGGAGTACATCCGCCAGAGCATCACCAAGGACAAGATTTCCGTTTGGATTTCCCAGCGCAACGGGCGGACGAAGGACGGTCTGGACAAGACCCAGCAGGGCGTGCTGAAAATGCTGTATTCCAGCAGCCGGACGGAGGTTATGAGCAGTTTGAAGGAGCTCAACATCGTTCCGCTCTCCATTTCCTACGAGTACGAGCCCTGCGATCAGATGAAAGCCAGGGAACTCCTGAAAACCAAGCAGAACAAGTCCTATGTCAAGGATCCGCAGGAGGATTACAACAGCATCACCAAGGGCATTTTCTCCTACAAGGGCCGGGTGCACATGGAAGTGGGGGAACCCATCAACCCGCAACTGGACGAGAACCTGAAGTTCCCTTCCGCCAACGACGCCCTGATTTACGTCTGCGAGTGCATCGACAAGGAGATACACCGGCATTACCGCCTGTGGGAGAACAACTATATTGCCTATGATGTGCTGCACAACAGCAGCCGTTTCGCGGAGGAGTACATGGAATCCGAGAAGAACGAATTCATCAAGTACATCCGCAGGCAGGCCAATATCGCCGACGCGAACTACACCCGGATGAAGCAGCAGCTGCTTGCCATTTACGCCAATCCGGTGGAGGCTTTTCTCCAGATGGGGGGCCGTCCGGAAGGGGAGGAGGCCTGAGCGGACCGGCAGAGGCCATTGTTTTGCGTTTTTTCCGGGCGAAAGTTGCCAATTCCGAAAAGCCGCAGCCGCATTTTTCACCGCATACAGTGGAAAACGGGGCGGCCCGTCGGAGAAGGATGAATGCTAACAGTCTGGAAGAAAATCCATTAAAATCGTTTTCTCAGAAAACGATTTTTTTGCCGAAGGCGTTAAAAGCTATTCGGAAAAGTGGTAATTTTGCAGGCTAAAAAGTCCGTGTTTATTATCCACAAACAAAGAAGGTGAAATATTTGTTTGAAAATTAGTTGAAGTTAAAAAAATTAGTAAAGTAAAAAGATGGATACATTGAGTTATAAGACAGTGTCTGCCAAGCCTTCCACCATCCAAAAGGAATGGCTTCTGATTGACGCTGAAGGAGAGATTGTGGGCCGTCTGGCTTCGGTTGCCGCCCAATTGCTGAGAGGCAAATACAAAACCAATTACACGCCTCACATGGATTGCGGAGACAATGTGGTGATTATTAACGCGGAGAAGATTCGCTTCACCGGCAAGAAAATGACCGACAAGCAGTATGTGCGCTATACCGGCTATCCGGGAGGACAGCGTTTCGCCACCCCGAAGGAGCTGCTGCAACGCAAGCCCATCGCCGTGCTGGAACACGCCATCCGCGGCATGCTTCCCAAGAACAGGCTGGGAGACCAACTCTACCGCAACCTGTACGTATACGCCGGCAGCGAACACAAGCAGCAGGCCCAAAAGCCCAGACTTATTAACCTTAAAGACATCAAGTAAGCATGGAAGTCATCAATACATCAGGAAGAAGAAAAACCGCCGTCGCCCGCATTTACATGAAACCCGGCAACGGTAACATCACGGTCAACGGACGTGACTACAAAGAATATTTCTCCACGGACACCCTCCGCTATGTGGCGGTCCAGTCCTTGCGTGTCGCCCAGGTGGAAGACCAGTACGACATCAAGGCCAACCTGACCGGCGGCGGTATCAACGGACAGGCCGAAGCTATGCGTTTGGCCATTGCCAAGGCCCTTTGTGAGATTAATCCGGAAAACCGTCCGGCTCTGAAGGCCGAGGGACTGATGCGCAGAGACCCCCGTATGGTCGAGCGTAAGAAACCCGGACATCCCAAAGCCCGTAAGAGATTCCAGTTCAGCAAACGTTAGCATACCAAGCATAGAAGAATGTTTAGTATCTAAATTGCAAAGATTTCCGTTTCGGCGGGACTACTTTGTGATTGATTAGTAAACAGAATGTAAACATTAAAAAAGAAAGACACATGTCAAACGTAGATTTCAACCAATTGTTGGAAGCCGGTGCGCATTTTGGCCACCTGAAAAGAAAATGGAACCCCAACATGGCTCCGTACATCTTCATGGAGAAGAACGGGATTCACATCATTGACCTTCACAAAACCGTTGTGAAAATCGACGAGGCCGCTGCCGCCATCCGTCAGATAGCCCAGTCCGGAAAAAAGATTTTGTTTGTGGCCACGAAAAAGCAGGCCAAGGAAATCCTTTCCGAGCAGGTGAAGGCCGTGAACATGCCGTACGTGACCGAACGCTGGCCCGGCGGTATGCTGACCAACTTCAACACCATCCGCAAGGCCGTCAAGAAAATGACCTCTTTGGAGGAAATGATGAACGGTGCGCAGTGGAATAACATTTCCAAGAGGGAGAAACTGCAAATCCAGCGTGAAAAGGCGAAACTGGACAAGAACCTCGGCTCCATCGCCGACCTGACCCACCTGCCTTCCGCGATTTTTGTGGTGGACATCCTGAAAGAACACATTGCCGTGGCGGAAGCCCGCAAGCTGAATATCCCCATTTTCGCCATTGTGGACACGAACTCCAACCCCAACTTGGTGGATTTCCCCATCCCGGCCAACGATGATGCCTCCAAATCCATTTCCCTGATTGTCAAAACTATGTGCGAAGCCATTCAGGAAGGTTTGAACGAGAGGGCGCTCAGCAAGGACAAAGAGGAACCGGAAGAGACGGAAGAAGTCGAACCCGAGACCGAAGAGGCGAACAAAGAGGACGAGGAGAAACCCCGCCGCCGCAGAAGAATCGGTGAGAAAAGCGGAGAGGAGAAACAGCCCAGAAGCAGAAAATAATTGTAACCCTTTAATTAACAAAGATTATGGCTATTACAGCAGCTGATGTAAATAAATTGAGACAAATGACCGGTTCCGGCATGATGGACTGCAAAAACGCTTTGGTGGAAGCCGAGGGCGATTTTGACAAAGCCATTGACATTCTGCGGAAAAAAGGTCAGAAAATCGCCGCCAAACGTGCCGACCGCAATGCCAACGAAGGCTATGTGGTGGCCAAAACCAACGGCGACAACACTTTCGGCATCGTGCTGATGGTGAACTGTGAAACTGATTTCGTCGGCAAGACCGCCGATTTCACCGGCTATGCCAACGCTTTGATTGACTTGGCCATCGCCAAGCACATCACCTCCAAAGAGGAGCTCATGAAAGCCGATTTCAACGGACAGACCGTGGAGGCCAGCCTGACGGAAATGAGCGGAAAGACCGGTGAGAAGGTCGAACTGAACGGATTCGCCAGCTTAGAAAAGCCTTACGTGAACGCTTACAACCACATGGGCAACCGTTTGGCTGTGATTGTCGGGTTCAACAAAGGCGGCGAAGCGCTTACCGAGACCGCGCACGAAATCGCCATGCAGATTGCGGCCATGAATCCCATTGCCGTGGACGAGAAGGGCGTGGCCCAGGAGGTCATTGACCGCGAATTGGAAGTGGGAAAAGAGAAGACCATCCAGGAGCAGATCCAGAAGGCCGTGGACGCCGCTTTGACCAAAGCCGGCATCAATCCCGCCCATGTCGATTCCGATGACCACATCAACTCCAACATCACCAAGGGTTGGATTACGGAAGAGCAGGCTCAGCAGGCTCGCGAAATCAAAGTGAAAGTGGCGGAAGAGAAAGCCAAGAACATTCCTGCGGAAATGGTGGAGAAAATCGCCAAGGGTCGTTTGAACAAGTTCTTCAAAGAGAACACCCTGTTGCATCAGGAGTTCATCCGCGACACCAAGATGACGGTTGCCGAGTTCATGCAGAAAGCCGACAAGGAATTGGCTTGCGAAGGTTTCTGCCGCATCCAGCTCGGTGCATAAGCGCTTGAGTGTTTATAAAAAAAAGCGTGCCGAAGGCACGCTTTTTTTGTTTCCCGTTTCGGGAAGCGTTTAGCAGACGGTGATCTGACGGCTGAGCCGGGCTTCTTCCTGCTTTTTCGGAAGCGTCACTTTCAGCAGACCGTCTTCGTACTTGGCGTCAATGTGTTCGACGTCCACGTTGTCCGGCAGGGTGAAGCGGCGCTCGAAAGCGGCGTAGCTGTGTTCCTTGCGGGTGAAGTGTTTCTCCTTTTTCCCGGATTGCTCGTCCTTGCGCTGTTCGGCGGAGATGCTGAGCACGTTCTCTTCCGTCAGTTCCACGCGGAAGTCCTCTTTCTTGTAGCCGGGCGCGGCCACCTCAATCATGAAATGCTTGTCCTCTTCCTCGATGTTGGCGGAAGGCATGGTGATTTTTTCCTCCTCGTCCCAAAAGTTCCCGAAGAGGTCTTTTCCAAACACGTGGTTCCAATTGTAGGCGGGCGTGTAGCAATTTCTTTTAACTAACATGGCTTGTTCCTTTCTTTTTTTATAGGTTGTTTTTTTATTCTTTATTTTTTTTGCTCCCTTTCGGGAACGCTTTCCCATAGTCAATTTGTGTACCAAAATACGTGTTTTTATTTTAAAATATTAAAATACAGATGTTTGCAATTTCTTACAATAGTGTCAATATGTCAGTTTTTATAAAATCACATGTCAATATGGCATTTTTTGACAAAAAAAGGCAGTGGGCAATAGGAAAGGGATTTTCACGTTGTAAAGAAAAACACAAAAAGACAATGGAAACTGTTTTGAGCGGGATTCGTTCCACGGGAAATCTGCATATCGGAAACTATTTCGGCGCGTTGCGCAATTTCATCCGTATGCAGGAGGAGAACCAATGCTATTTCTTTATCGCCGATTACCATTCCCTGACCACCCATCCGACACCGGAAAACCTGAGGGGAAGCGTGAAAAATATTCTGGTAGAGTATCTTGCCTGCGGTTTGGATCCGAAAAAATGCACGCTGTACATTCAAAGCGACGTGCCGGAAGTGCTGGAGCTGTACCTCTTTCTGAACATGAACGCCTATTTGGGGGAATTGGAGCGCTGCACCTCCTTCAAGGACAAGGTGCGTCAGCAGCCGGATAACGTGAACGCCGGTCTGCTCACCTACCCGACGCTGATGGCCGCTGACATTCTGCTGCATAGGGCGGACAAGGTGCCGGTCGGCAAGGATCAGGAGCAGCATTTGGAACTGACCCGGGTGTTCGCCAACCGTTTCAACCGCATGTACAAAGTGAACTATTTCAAGGAGCCGCAGGCCTACAATTTCGGGGAGAATCTGATTAAAATTCCCGGATTGGACGGTAGCCTGAAAATGGGAAAATCCGAGGGAAACGCCATTTATCTGGCGGATGATCCCGCCACGGTGCGGAAAAAAGTCATGCGTGCCAAGACAGACCAAGGGCCCACGCAGGAACATCAGGAGAAATCCCAGGAAATACAGAACCTGTTCACCATCATGCAACAGGTCTCCACGCCAGATACTTGCGCCTTTTTTGAGGATGCGTACAACCGTTGCAGCATCCGCTACGGGGACATGAAGAAACAGCTGGCCGAGGATTTGGTCGCTTTTTGCGCCCCCATACGCGAACGCATTCTGGCACTTTCCGGCGAAGAGAAATACCTGGAGGAAGTGATGGAGGAAGGGGCGGAGAAAGCCCGTGCGAACGCCCGGAAAACCATACGGGACGTGCGGGAAATCATAGGTTTCCGCAAATAAGAAAAGAAAGGCATGCTTCTTGGGGGAACAGCTTTGGTGCGCCGCAAGCCGCGGCTTGGTGACCGGCCCGCCGGAAAGGAGGCCGCCGGATGAAGGTGCTGCTGTTGGGTACCGGTAACGTGGCCTGGCATATAGGGCGGCGTTTGAGCGATCGGCAGGTGCCGCTGTACGCTTGCTACGGTCGTCATCCGGAAAAAGTGCGGGCGCTGGCGGAAGCTTGGGGAACGCAAGCCTATACCGATTTGCGGGAAATTCCCTCGGATGCCGATGTCTATTTGTTCGCTCTCGGCGACACTGCCTATGCGGAGACGCTGCCGCTTTTCCCGTGGCGGGACAAAGTCATGCTGCACACTTCGGGGCCGCTGCCGCTTTCCCTTTTTCAGGATTTGACCCCTCACGCGGCGGTGCTCTACCCTTTCCAGACCTGCACCTACGGCGTGCCGCTGAAATCAGGCCGTCTGCCGCTCTGTTTGGAGGCCACCGATGCGTTGGCGCGGGAAAGGGTGCAGTCCTTGGCCGATGCCTTGGGCGGCGAAAACTATTGGATAGATAGCGCACAGCGCAAAACCCTGCATTTGGCCGGAGTGTATGCCAACAATTTCTGCAATGCGCTTTACCGTGTCGCGTTTGAATTGACGGAAAAACAGGGCATGGACACCCGTCTGCTGCATCCCTTGCTGATGGAGACCGCCCTGAAGGCCTTGGAGATTCCGCCCCGAAAGGCGCAGACCGGACCGGCGGTCCGGGGCGATGTCCGGGTGATGCAGGCGCATCTTGCCCGCTTGGAAGGGGAGAATCCGCTGTGGACGGAGGTTTACCGTCTGTTGAGCCGTCTCATTGCAGAACCTTAGGAAAAAGGACAGTTATTCCGAACGCAGTTTTTTGAAAGCCGGGCCCAGGTGGGAGACGATGTCTCCGGCGAGCAGGCTTTCTTCCGATTGGGCGGCCAAAGCCAGGTCTCCGGCCAATCCGTGCAGAAAAACGCCCAGACAGGCCGCCGTGTCCGAAGGGTAGGACTGTGCCATGAGCGCCAAAATGACGCCGCTCAGCACATCGCCGCTTCCGGCTGTCGCCATGCCCGGATTGCCCGTGGTGTTGAAAAACACCTGGCGGTTGGGGCAGACCACCGCCGTATGCGCCCCTTTGATTAAGCAGACGCAACGGTGCCTCCAGGCGAATTCCTGTGTCTTTTGCAAACGTTCCGCCGCGTCAGCGGTGGGTCCGATGAGGCGTTCCAGCTCGCCGGGATGGGGTGTCAGCACCGAGTTTGGCGGCAGAAACTCCAGCAGGGTGGGGTTTTCCGAAAGCAGGTTGAGTGCGTCGGCATCGCAGAGCAGGGGGCGGCGGTAGTACTGGAGCAGCTGCTTCAAGGCCTGTAGGGCGTTGCCGCTGCGTCCTATGCCGGGGCCTATGCCCACCGCTGTGTAATGGGACAGAGCGGGAAGGGAAAGGGAGGAGACGCAGTCCGTTTCCGCGTCGCATTCCGCCATGGCTTCCGGTACGCCGCATTGGAGAATGGCGTAGCCGCAGGCGGGGATGTGCACGGTCAGCAGACCGGCGCCGCTGCGCAGACAGGCTTTGGCGGCTAATTGGGCCGCGCCCATCATGCCTTTGCTTCCGGCAATTAGCAGGGCGTGCCCGAACGTTCCCTTATGGGCGAAGGGGCTGCGGGTGTGCAGCAAGGGCGCGACCTCCTCTTGGGTCAGCAGGTGGTGTCCGGGCGCGTAGCCGATGCGTTCGGCGGTTTCCGGGGGAAAAGGCGGCTTATTCATGGCGTATGTTTTTGAACAGACGTTCGGAAATGCGTACCACAGGCACTGTCATGGCGGGCAGGGTGAGGAGCAGCGCCACGGCGAAAATGCCGAGGATGTCGCTGCCGTGGACTTCGACCGGGTAGGCGAGCCCTTCCCCGAAGCGTATCAGTTGGAAGTGTTGCTGCAAGGCGCAGCAGAGGCTTCCGATCAGCACGCCCGTGCAAGCGCCTATGCCGGTGATCAGCAGCCCTTCCTGAATGAAGATTTTCCGTATCAGGGAGGTTTCCGCCCCCATGGCGTAGAAAATGCCCATGTCTTTCTTTTTGTCTAAAACCAACAGCGCCATCATGCCAATCATGTTGAAGGAGGCGATGAGCAGGATGAAGGAAAGGATGGCGAAAATGGCCCATTTTTCAGAGCGCATGACCTTGTACATTTCCGCTTCCTGCTGGTAGAGGTCTTTCAGGACGAAGTCCGGCCCCCATTGCTTTTGCAGCTCCGCGATGGCTTTCTGGGCCGGAAAACGGGGGGCGAGGCGGATTTCCACGGACGTGACCTCGCCTTCGTGCGCAGTGAGTTCCTGCATAAAAGACAGTGGAACAAACACGTAGCTTTCATCGTATTCGGTCCGGGTGGCGAAACCGCCGATGGGGGTCAGCCGTGCGCTGTTCAGCCCCTGCATGGGCTGGGCCGCGGACCAGCGTTGGCTGCGTTTGGGGTAGTACACGCTGAGGTGGTTGCTGAGGTATTCGGAAATGCCGCAGCGCAGCCTCCGTTCCACACCCGAGCCGATGACGGCTAAGGGGCAGTCGCCGCTTTCCAGCACGAACCTTCCGGCGTAGAGCGTGGTGTCCAGGCGTTTCATGCGGTAATAGTCCGTTTCCACCCCTTTCAGACGGGCGATGAACTGCCGGTCCTCGCAGGTCAGGACGGCCAGGTCGCAACAGACACCGGAAACGTATTCCACTCCGGCGGTCTGCGCGATGCGCAGCCGCTGCGCATCCGTAAAGGGAAAGGTTTTCCCTTTACGCGCCGTGATTTCTATGTCGGCATGGAAGGTGTTGAAGCGGCTCCCGATGTAGGCCTGCAGACCGTTGAAAACGGACAGCACAATAAAAAGCGCGGCGGTGCAGACCGCGATGCTCGCAAGGGAAATCCGGGAGATGAGCTGCACCAGGTGATGCGATTTCCGCGCCCAGAGGTAGCGTTTGGCAACAAAAAACGAAACGCTCACTGTTTTAGTAGTTTGTCTATGTTTTCGATGTAGTCGAGGGTCTCGTCAAGCACAAAGGTCAGCTCGGGGACGATGCGCAGCTGGTTGCGGGTGCGCTGCCCCAGACGGAAACGGATTTCTTTCTGGTTGGCTTCAATGGCCGAGAGGGTGGTTTTTTTGTCGGGAACGCCGAAAATGCTGACGCAAATCCGGGCGTAGGCCATGTCTTTGCTGACGCTTGCCCGGGTGACGGTGACCAGTCCTTTGCCCGCGAACAGGCTGTTGTCCTGCTGGAACATGTCGGCTATCTCCTTTTGGATCAGCCGGGCTATTTTTTGTTGTCGGGTGCTTTCCATATCAAAATGCGCTGTATTGGTATATGTCCGGGTATTGCCGGCCCTGTTCGTCGTAGTCCATGCCGTAGCCCACAATGAAATCGTCGGCGATGGGGAATCCCACGTAGCTGATGGGCTGGGAGGCCTTGTATTTCCCCTGTTTGAAGGTCAGGGTGGCCACCTTCGCATCGGTCACGCCGCAGGCCTCCAATTTGCCGAAAAGGTAGGCGATGGTGTTTCCGGTGTCCACAATGTCCTCCACCACGATGACGCGCCGTCCTTTCAGCCGCTCTTCCGGCAGGCCTATCACCTCCTTGACTTGTTCGGAGGTCTGCATGTTTACGTAGGAGTTGTATCGTATGCAACAGATTTCCAAAGGAATGTTCATTTTCTGCATCAGCGAGGACGCAAAAACCATGGCACCGTTCAGCACCACCAGCAGCAGGGGGCAGTCGTCTTTGTAGTCGGCGGCGATGCGGGAGGCCATTTCCGAAACCTTTTCCTCAATCTCCTGATGGGAAATGTAGGGAATGAAACGTTTTCCTTTGATAGAGAGTTCTTTCATGGTTTTGGTGTAGTGTTATTTGGAGGTCTCTTTGCTGTCTTCGTCCTTGCCCTGTTTGCCGGAAAGCCCCGAGAGAATTTTTTCCGGTGTGAGGTGGCGTATGGTGTCTAACAGGTTCAGGTTGATTTGCTTGAAGGAGAAATACTGCTCTTTTTCCTTGGTGGGGTTGTACATTTGGGCGATGAGCGCCTCGTATTTCTGCATCAGGATGTTGCGTTTCAGTTTCAGGGTGGGGGAAAGCTCGCCGGTCTGCGGGCCCCATTCCTCCGTCACCAAGCGGAACCCCTTGATTTGTTCGTGGGGGGCCAAGTCCTTGTTCATCATGACAATTTCCTGCTGAAAACGTTCCAGTATCTCCGGGGTGCGGATCAGCTCCGCGTTGTCCCGGTAGTGCACCTTGTGTTTGTTTGCCCAGAAATGGAGGAAGTTGTAATTGGGCGAAATCAGGGCGGCGGCGTATTTCTCGTTTTCGCCGACCACCATGACGTTTTCTATCAGTTCCGATTCCTTCAGGCGGTTCTCAATGGCCTGCGGGGCAATGTACTTGCCTGCGGAGAGCTTGAAAATCTCCTTTTTGCGGTCGGTGATCTGGAGGTAACGCCCGTCAATGAGCTTGCCGATGTCACCGGTGTGGAACCAGCCATCCTCGTCGAACCAGCGCTGTATGTCCTCGTTGCTGTCTTTGTAATAGCCTTTCATGATGGACGGTCCTTTGACCAGAATCTCCTGGTCCTCACCGAATTTCAGCTGTACGTTGGGCAGTGCCGGACCGACGGTGCCGATGCGGTAAAGGTTGTCCACCGGGTTGTTTACGGCAATCACCGGGCCGGTTTCAGTCATGCCGTAGCCTTCGAAAATCCGCAGCCCGATGGCGTGGAACAGGCGGCATATCTTGGCGTTCAGGGCCGATCCGCCGCTGATGATGGTCATTTCCTTGCCCCCGAAGCTTTTGCGTATTTTATGGTAGACAAAAGAGTCGTAGAAATGCTGCCAGAAGCGGTACCAGCTCCCTTTGTCGGGCGCGTATTTGTAGCCGTGCCGCAGGGCCAGGCGGTAAATGGTGCGTGCTATCCTTCCGTCCAAGTCCTTTCCGGCGGAAAGTATTTTGTCGTGCATGACCTCCATCACACGGGGCACCGCGCAGAAGCCGTCGGCTTTGATGTCTTTGGATGTCTGCATGATCAGTCCCATGTTGTCCACGTAGTAGATGCTGATGCCGAGATATTGGTAGTGGTAGTTCATGGTGCGCTCGAACACATGGCACAAAGGCAGGAAACTGAGCACTTTGCAATGATGGTCCATGGGCTCCACCATGGCATGCGCCTTGAAATTGGAGACAAGGTTGTCGTGGGTGAGCAGCACGCCCTTGGGGGTTCCGGTCGTCCCGGAGGTATACACCTGGGTGGCGATGTCGGAGGGAAGGATGCTGTTTTTGATTTCCTGCACCAAGGGAGCGTCTTTTTTGCGGTTGGAAATCCCCATTTTGAACACGGAGAAAAGCACTTCCTCGTTTTCCACCCGGTCAAGAGTGTAGATTTTCGGCTGTCCGGTGAAGGTGCCGAAGAGGGGCTGGAGTTTTCTGTAGATGCTTAGATTTCCGATAATCAGCACTTTGGCATCCGAGTGGTTGATGATGTAGGTGTAGTCGTTTTTGCTCAGGGTGGGGTAGACGGGGATGTGGATGATGCCGAGCATGCTCAGGGCCATGTCAATGATGTTGAATTCGGAACGGTTGTTCATGATGGTGACGACCCGGTCCCCTTTCCGCAGCCCCAACTCATAGAAGCCGTAGCTCATGATTTCGGAGTACTTGCAGTAATCGCTGATGCTGAACTTGATCCAGTTCCCGTTCCACTTGGACGCGAGAATGTCGTCTTTCTCGTACCGCTCGCTCATCCAGTCCAGCAGGTCAAAAGTTCGTGTGACTTCCAAAGTTGTTCAATTTAAGCCCGGGGTCTATCCATTCCGTTCGCTTTCCCGCGCCGCCGTTAAAACCCCTCTGCCAACGGCGCGGCATGCAGTTTCAAACTGCAAAGATAGCATGTTTTATCCAATGCGGGGCGTTCTTCCCGCTTTTTTTTCTTCGCTATTCGCCCCAAGGCCTAAAACGCCTTGAAACGGACGTGCCCGCTTTTCCGGCTGGAGGCGCCGACAATGCCGTAGCCTTGGCTTATGTTGCTGAACGTTTGCACGGGTTCGCGGAAAAAGTACCCGATTTCGTCAAGCCACCCGTTGTTGCCGTCGCAGGTGTTGTAGTATTGGTAGAGGTTGCGATCCAATTGCCTGATTTCCACGTCAAAATCCACATTGTTCATCGTGTCCGCCAAAAGCCCTAAGAATTTGAGCGTGATGTTCAGGGTGTGGCTTTTTCCGTCAAACAGCAGGTCCGTGAAAATGGCGTGGTCGGGGAGGGCGCTTTCCCCGTCCAGTTCGGTTTCCAAAGGGGAGCGCATTTGTTGGAAAACGGGGTCGTTGGAGTAGGCGTTAAGGTTCCAGTAGAGGGTGGGCTTGTAGTCGCCGTGCTCGTAGGACCCTTCCCGGATGACGCTGGAACTGGGGTGCAGCTGCAAGAGGTAGTAGTCGCGGCTTCCCGGATGCAAATCGGTCAACTGGATTTTCACCGCGATTTCGGCGGAAACCCAATAGGTGGAGTCGCCCGCGTAGGAGGTGTCGATGTCGGTGGAAACCAAGCTGTGCTGTATCTCGAACTGGGTCTGGAATGTGGGCAGGGTGCAGCTTCCCTCCACCGGCGCGAAGCCCGGCGCGGAGACTTTGATGCGCACCTCGTCCCCCTCCTTCGCCACGTAGGCGCTGCGGAACAGCTTGTGAATGACGGGAATCCCGCTGTAGCTGTCATAGTAGTCGTTGCCGTACACTTGGCCGACCGTGTCGTCCTCCACCGTCAGGCCGGTGATTTCCACGCCGTTTACGAACAGGCTGGCTTCCAGTCCTTCCGGGGCTGAAGTGTTGGTGACATCTTCCAGAAAAAAGACGCTTTTGCTTACGCTGAAGCAGACCGCTTCCCCGGCGGTGACAATGCTGTTCACCACCAGTACCGGGTCGGTCTCCTTGTCGCGGAACGCCACATCCTTGGTGCATGCGCCGCAGCAGAGGGCGGCTAACAGGTAGCGGAGGGCGGTTTCAATCAGGCGGTTTGTGCTCATGGGTCAAAATTTGAAACTGTAACTGAGAGAGGGGATGAAGGGGAAGATGCAGAGCTGTTTCAGGTGCTTGTGCCCTTTCTGGTCGTAATCCGTGTACACCAGGAAGGGGTTGTTGTGGGCGTAGGCGTTGTAGATGCTGAGGTTCCAGGTGGAGGTCCCGTGGCGGAGCAGCTTGTGCCAGCTGAAGCTCACATCTAAGCGGTGGTAGTTGGCGAAACGGAAGTTGTTGCGCTCGATGGCGGCGATGGTGGTGTTGTAACCGTCGTTTTCCAGAGGGGCGTAGAGCTGCATGCCCAAGGTGCCGCAGTTGCCGGTGCTGAACACCCAGGTGGCGGAAAAGTCGAAGTTTTCGCTGAAACTGTGCTGTAGCGTGAGGCTGATGTCGTGCCGCCGGTCGTATTTGGCCGGAAACACCTTCCCGTCGTTGATTTCTTCCCCTTCCCGGTCAAACTGCCGCTTGGCGTGCGCCCAAGTGTAGGCGACCCAGCCGGTGGTGCTGCCGAAGGAGCGTTGCAGCAGGAACTCTATGCCGTAGGACCATCCCTTGCCGGTGCAGATTTTGGACTCCCAGCTCTCGGAGGAGCCGAAAAAGGAGCTTCCGTCCCGGTATTCCAGCAGGTTGTCCATGCGTTTGCCGTAGCCTTCCACGGAAAAGTCAAAGCCTTTCGGCAGTTCGTAAAAACCGCCTAAGGATACCTGATGCGCCTTCATCGGTTCGATGCGGGCCGTGACCGGCACCCACAAGTCGGTGGGGAGGCTGACGCTGCTGTTGGAGAGCAGGTGCAGGTATTGCTGCATGTAGGCGTAACCCGCCTTGATGGAGAAGCGTTTGGTAACCAGCATCCGCATGCTTAGGCGGGGCTGTAGCGACTGGTAGAAGGTCTGCTGTACGGAAAAGGTGGAGTAGTGCAGGCCCGCGTTCATCTTGAAGCGTTCGTTCAGCCGGATGTCGTCCTCTAAGTAAAGCACGGTCTCGTGCGCCCCGATTTTCGACACATTGAAGGTGGTGTCCACTTTGTTGTGATAGTCCTCGTCCTTTTCCTCCATGGCAAAGGATTGCGTTTCCGGACGGAAAAAGTGATAGGTGTAGGCGCCGCCGAAACGGATGTCGTGCCGGTGGTTGGGGTTGTAGGTGAAATCCATGCGCCCGGTCGCGTCGTGGATGCTGGAAAGGTAGCGCATTTCCAGGTCCTCCGTGGATTTGGAATAGGGTTTGTAGGTGATGCTGGTGGAGTTGGCGGTCACGCCGAGGGAGTGGCGGTATTGGGTGTAGTTCATGGAGGCGTCCATGAACAGTTTGGGCGTGAGCAGGCGGTTCCAGCGCAAGGCGGCTACCTTGTTGCCCCATTTCCATTTCAGACGGAAGCTTTCCTCGTCTTTATAGTTTTGGTTGTCAATATCTTTATAGCGGATTTTCGCGTAAACCGCATCGTCGCCGCTGTACAGGCTCAGGTAGACCCTGTCCTTGTCGGAGATTTTCCAGTTGAACTTGGCGTTCAGGTCGTAAAAATAATACCCGAAACTGGCTTTCTCCATATCCATGTCCTCCATTTTGGTGGCCGCCCAGACGAAAGGCTTCATCAGCAGGTCGGAATAGGTGCGGCGGAACGAGAGGTTGAACGACAGCTTGTCCTTGACAATCGGCCCTTCCAGATTGATCTTCGAAGAGATGACCCCCACGCTCGCGTTGCCGTGGTGCTCCCGCATATTGCCCTCTTTCATGCGGATGTCCACCACCGACGAGAGGCGGCCTCCGAAATGAGCGGGGAAGCTACCTTTGTATAAGGTGACGTTTTTCAGCGCGTCGGGGTTGAAGACGGAAAAGAAGCCCAAGGCATGGTTGACGTTGTAGACCGGCACGCCGTCCAAAAGCAGCAGGTTCTCGTCGGGACCGCCGCCGCGCACATACATGCCTGCCGAGCCTTCCGAACCGTTTTGCACGCCGGGCAGCAGTTGGATGGCTTTCAACACGTCGGTCTCGCCAAACAAGGTCGGGATGCTCTTGATTTGCTGCACGGGCAGTTCCACCACGCTCATCTGCGGGCTGCGGGCGCTCACTGTGGCGCGTTGGGCCTCAACCACCACTTCCTCTAAGGTCGTGTTGGCTTCTAAGGCGAAATTGAGACTTTGGTTCTCTTTTAAATTAATGGTGTGGGTTTGTTGGGTGTAGCCTACATACGACACTTGCAGCTCGACAGGACCTTGGTTCAAGGTCAAAGTGTAGAAGCCGTAGCTGTTGGTGGCGCAGCCTTTTCCCGAGTTTTTGTCATAGACGGTCGCCCCGATGAGGGTCTCCTTGCTGGCGGCGTCCATTACATAGCCGCTGAGGGTGCGCCGTTGCGCGAGGGCTGGCAGTGAGGCCAAAACCAAGCCGACGGCGATGAGCCATCGGCAGAAAAGGTGATGTTTCATTCCGGTATTATTTTGAATGTTTAAGTTATCGTGTAACGCAAATCGCTGCATTTTAGTACCAAAAACTGATTTTTTTCGCAAAAAAACACAATTTTTACGCTCAATTAAAAAAAAAGTGATAATTTTGTCGCCCAAAAGAGACCATTATGTAGTCAAAACAACAGAAAAAATATCAAATAGAAGACAATTAACAAATTAAAAATCAACCATTATGAAAAGTAAACACTTACTTCATCTTTTGATGATGGCACTTTTGGTGCCAGGGATTGTAAATGCACAAAACCTCCCTGCTAACAGTCCTAAGTCTACCTCTTGGCAAGAGATAACAATTAATAGCAATGTTTCCGACAAAGTAAGCTATTATGTGCCTATTTGTGGCCAATTTGCAAACTATGCCACTTCGAGCCAGTTTATCATTCCTGCTACGAGTTTGCAACAAATTGTTGGTTGCACGGTGGGACAATTGACTTTCTACACCAGCCCCAATTTTGCAACGAGGGACTATGGCGATGCTACATTTAAAGTGTACATGCTTGAAGTACCGAATGACCAATTTGCCTCTACTGAGTTTTTCGACTGGGAATCGTTGACTCAAGTGTACGAAGGAACCCTTAGCGTCAGCAATTCTCAGATGGTGGTTGACTTAGATAATGATTTTAGCTATTCAGGTGATAACCTGCTGATAGGTTTTGATTTGAGCCAAACGGGTACTGGAGTCGAAACAGGATGGTTATATCAGATTACTGACAAACAATCTTCTTTGTATTCGATTTGGATAGGAGAAGGATCTCAGCCGGTAATTATTGAGGGAGAAAATCAAGCATCGTATTAAAGACAAACTTAATGAACCTTACGACACCAC
>JAGAEQ010000068.1 GCA_017613015.1 Bacteroidales bacterium
GAACTCGAAAATGTCAGCAATGATTTTCATGGAGGGCAGGGGCGGATAGATGTAGGTGTTCCGCACCATGAACTCTTTCAGAATGTCGTTCTGGATGGTGCCGCTCAGCTGCTCCATGGAAACGCCCTGCTCCTCGGCGGCCACAATGTAGAAGGCCAACACCGGCATCACGGCGCCGTTCATGGTCATGGAGACGGACATTTTGTCCAAAGGAATCTGGTCGAACAGGATTTTCATGTCCAGAATGGAGTCCACGGCGACACCCGCTTTCCCCACATCGCCGACGACCCGCTCGTGGTCGCTGTCATAGCCCCGGTGGGTGGCTAAGTCAAAAGCGATGGAAAGTCCCTTTTGTCCGGCTGCCAAGTTCCTGCGGTAGAATGCGTTGGATTCTTCCGCCGTGGAAAATCCCGCGTATTGGCGCACCGTCCAGGGGCGCATGACGTACATCGTGGAGTAGGGGCCGCGCAGAAAAGGGGGTAGGCCTGCCGCATAGTGCAGGTGTTCCATGTTTTCCAGGTCCGCAGCGGTGTACATGGCCTTGACGGGAATGCGCTCCGCGGTCATCCACGAGGGGATTTGCGTTTTTTCTTTGTTGCAATTCTTTGATTCAGCGATTTTTGTAATGTCTACGCCGTCAAAATTCGGTCTCATAATCAATACTGCTACTTAAGTGTGATATTGCGTTGCAAAGGTACAACAATTAGGAATACAAAGGGATGAATGCGCGTATTTTATTTTAAACTTCCGCGGATTCGCCGGACAGGGCCCGCAATGCCTGTAACACCAAAGCGGCGGGGACATTTTGGTTCACCCGGACGCTGCCGATGCCGGAGGGGAGGCTGAAGTTGCCGGAGGAGGCGTCGCGTTTTTTGTCGGCGGCGAGGAGTTCCAGCGCTTGCGCGTCGGAGCAGGAGAGGCGGGGGAAGGGGCCGTACAGCCTCCGGAGCTTGCGGTTGATTTCCTCGAAGTCGGCGGCGGGGAGCAGTCCTGTCTTTCTGGCGATAAGGGCTTCGGCGCGCATACCCTGCGCCACCGCTTCCCCGTGCCGCAGGCCGCCTTGGGAAAGCGCTTCCAGCACATGCCCTATGCTGTGCCCGAAGTTCAGGGCTTTGCGCAGCCTGCGTTCTTCCCGGTCTGGCGCGGCGAAGCGCAATTTGATGCTTATGGTGCGGCGGAGCTGTTCCATGGAAGGCGGGGTGTCCGCTGCGGTTTTGCACAGTTCCCGGAAATGCTCCGCGTCGGCAAGGATGCCGTGCTTGAGCATTTCGGCGTAGCCGGAGCGGAGTTCCTCCGGCGGCAGTGTCCGGAGCCACTCGGGGAGAATGCAGACGGCTTCTGCCGGGCGGAAAAGGCCGATTTGGTTTTTGGCGTTTTCGAAGTTCAGGGCGCATTTGCCGCCTATGGCCGCATCCGCCTGCGCCATCAGGGTGGTGGGGATGTGGATGAAGGGCATCCCTCTTTTCCAGGTGGCGGCCACGAAGGCGCCCGTGTCACAGACCACGCCGCCGCCAAGGTTCAGCAGCAGGCTGTCCCTTCGTGCGTTATGTTTTTTCAATTGGGTCCAAAGCGCTACGGCAGTGGCGATGCTTTTGGCGTTTTCGCCGGCCGGCATGCACAGCAGGCGTTCGGGGTCTGTTTCGCCGAACAGCTGTTCGAAAGCGGGCAGGCAGTATTGGCGCGTATGGGTGTCGCACAGCAGCCAGATATCCGGAAACTGCTGACGGAGGTTGCAGAGAAACCGCCGCGCCTCCTTTTCAAAAAGGATGCTTTCATTCATGGGCGGGCTCTTCCGTTTGCGTTTCGGCGGGCAGGCGTTTGACTAAAATTTTGTCAATGCGCGCGCCGTCCATGCGGGAGATTTCAAAATCAAACCCCATCCATTGGCTGTGCTCCCCTTCCTCCGGAATATGCTGTGTGAGTTCCAACAGCAATCCGCTCAGGGTGTTATGGTCGTTTTCCGGAAAAACATCCTCCATGCCGAAAAGGGAGAGGAAGTCGTAGAAGGGGTATTGCCCGTCGGCAAGCCAGGTGTCCGCGTCCTGCTGGACAATGGTTTCCTCGTCCGCCCGGGTCTTGCTGATTTTGCCGACCAAGGCTTCGGTGAAGTCCATGGTGGTCACCATGCCTTGAATCAGCCCGAATTCATCCATGACAAAGCCGTAGTATTCCTGGCTTTTCTTGAACTGTTCCAATACGTTATAGGAGGTGGAGGATTCCGGGACATACTGCGCCTTGCGGATGTGGGGCCGAATGTCGAAGCTCTCCTGCTGCAAGCACACGATGAGGTCGGTCAGGGTGATGACGCCCCAGAGGTTGTCCAAGTTCTCGTCAATCACCGGATAATACCGGTGCATCTGCTGCTGTATGGTGTCCAGCACTTTTTGCTTGTCATCGTGGATGTCAATGCAAACCAATTCGTTGCGGTAGGTCATCAGGGACTCTATGTCGCGGTCGCCCAAATCGAACACCCTTTCGACAATGTCCTGTTCCACTTCCTTGATTTCGCCGTTCAAGGTGCCTTTCTCAATGGCGGCGAGAATTTCCTTTTCCGTGACGTTGCTGTCTTTCGTGTCCTTGAAGCCGAAGAGTTTCAGCACCGTGTTCACGCTTTTGCCCAACAGCCAGCTGAAAGGGGAGCAGATTTTGCCCAAAGCGTGCAGAAAATTGGCCTGGGCCCGCAGTATCTTTTCCGGATGGGCCATGGCCACGCGCTTGGGAATCAGTTCTCCGAACACGATGGTGACGTAGGTGACGCACACCACCACAATGGCTTTGGACAGCATGCCGGCGTAGGGGGCTATGGCCGCGTGCCGGGCAAAATATACGGACATGGACCTTGCGATGGTGTCGCCGCTGTACACGCCCGTCAGTATGCCGACGAGGGTGATGCCTATTTGTATGGCGGATAATGAGTTAATGGGTTTGTCCATCAGGGAGAGCGCACGTTTGGCGTTTGTCTTCCCCTGTTTGGAGAGGGTTTCCATTTTGAGGCGGCGCGAGGCGGTCAGGGAGGTCTCTGTCAGGGAAAGCAATCCGTTGAACAGAATCAAAAGCAGGATAATCAGGATTTCCACGGATGATAAACCAAGTTAAATTTTATGCAAAAGTAGTCATTATTCAAATATCTTTCAGAGGGAACGCCATATTTCCCAGCTGGCGTCGGCTTGGGCGTGGAGCATGGGCAGCCCGTTGTGCGTCTCGCAGCCCTTTTCGCGCCCTTTGCGCAGAAAAAGGCTTTCTTCCGGGCTGTATATCAAATCGATGAGAATGTGTTTGGGACTGAGGGCCTCATAGGGGATGTCGGGGCATTGTCCGCTCCATTTTCCCATGCCTAAAGGCGTGGCGTTCACCACTAAAGGGCATTCCTGCAATACTTTCGCGCTGATTTCGGCGTAGGTGAGGCTTCCGTATCGCGCCTTGCGCGATACGTTCAAAAAAGGGATGCCTTTTTGTTTCAGGCAGTAGGCAACCGCTTTTGCCGCGCCGCCGCTTCCCAGCACCAAGGCTTGCGGAATAGGGAGGGAGCAGTTTTCCAAGAGACGCAAGAAGCCGAGATGATCGGTGTTGCAGGCAGTGATGCGTCCGTCCCTGTCCTTGAACACCACGTTGGTGGCGCCTATGGCCGCCGCATCTTCCCGTATGCGGTCACAGCAGGCCAACACCTCCTGTTTGTAGGGGGAAGTGACGTTCAAACCCTTCAACTCCGGATGCTGGACCCACAAAAGGGGAAATTCCGCGATGGAGGCCAAGGGAAAAAGGCTGTAACGGCATCCCTCCACGCCTTCCCGTTTCCATTTTTCGCTGAAATAGGCCGGGGATAGGCTGTGAGACAGCGGGTTTCCAATCAGTCCGAATTGCCGCATCAGGCTTTTGCCCCGTTTTTCCGCTCGGAGGCTTTTTCCAGTCCGAGGACTAACAGCAGGCCGAAAGCAAGCAGCAGCAGGGCGACGGGCAGCGAGGCGTCGGCGGAGGGCAGGATGTTCTGCTGGGTGAGCGGTGTCTCCACCCCGTGTTTGTCCATGTAGGTGCTCAAGGTGTTTTTCCAGGGCCAAACCTTGTTCAGGGATCCGAACATGAATCCGGCTAACGAAGCCAAGGTCAGCATTTCAAAATGCTTGAACAGCCAGGAAAGCAGGTTGGCGAACGACAGCAGGCCGATAATCGCGCCCGCCATGAAGACGAGGATTACCACTATGTCCAAACGGGAGATGGCGTCCATCATGTAGACGTATTGCCCCAGCAGCAGCAGGATGAAGCTTCCGGAAATGCCCGGCAGTATCATGGCGCAGATGGCGACGGCCCCGCAGAGGAAAATGTACCACAGTGCACTGTTTTGGTTCAGCGGCGCGTTGCCCGGCGAGGTGATGAAAAAGGAGAGGATGGCGAACAGCGCGAAAGCCAGCACGCTTTTCCAGTTCCACTGCACTTTTTCCCCACCAGCAGGGTGGAGGCGACAATCAGTCCGAAGAAAAAGGCCCACACGAAGGTGGGGTAGGCCCCGATAAGGTAGGTGATGAGTTTGGCCAAGGAGAGGAAACTGGTGGCTATGCCTAAAAAGAGGCAGACCAGGAAGGTTCCGTCTATATTTTGCCAGCATTCCTTGAAACGGCCGGTGAAAAAGAGTTTCAGGTTGCTCCAGTTTATGCTTTTGATGGCGTTGATCAGCCGTTCGTAAATGCCGGTGATGAAGGCGATGGTCCCGCCGGAGACGCCGGGTACCACGTCGGAGGCCCCCATGGCCGCGCCTTTCAGATAAGTCATCAGATAGGTCCGAAGAAATGGTTTCATGTGTCAGTTTTTGGATTGGTTGATTTCTTTTAAAAATAGCAGCACGTCAGGATGCAGCAGCAGTTGCTCCTCGTAGTGGAGAAAATCCTCCAGGCCTTCCGGATCGTCGGCATAGGCGGTCTTCAGGTAGTAGTTTCCGTCCGCGTTGTCGCCTTGCAGGAAGCAGTAGGTGGCCAGACGGTAGGCGTAGGCCGGATTGCTGTCTTTCGCGTAGGCTTGGGTGAGCTGCCGTATGGCCTGTCCGGTCTCGCCAATGCTGTGCAGGTAGTAGGCGTAGGCCAGCCACACCTTGTCCTGTTCGGGGAAACGCAGGCAGGCCTCCTGAAAGGGGATGGCGGCCTCTTCCGGACGGTCCAGTTTCAAGAGGTATTCCCCCATCATGAGCCAGTTGTTTGCGTCATCGGTGGCGAGACGCAACGCTTTCCGCAGCACTTCAATGCCTTTGCCGTATTCGCCGGTTTCCCCGTAGGCCAAGGCCATCAGGGAATAGCTGTAGGGCTCTTCCGCCTGTTTGTCGATGGCTTTCTGGCAGAAATGTATGCAGGTGCGGTATTTGCGCGCGTCGAAGGCGTAGCGGGCGACCTGGCTGTAGCAGCGCATCTGGTCGTTGGCATCCGCACTGTGCAGGGCGAAATACCGTTCCAGTTCCTCCTCGCACTCCTGCACTTCGCCCTTCAGGGCTTGCAGAGCGGCCAGTTCCGGCGTGGCTTCCGTGTCTTCCCCGCACAAGGCCTGCACATTGCAGAAAGCCTCCTGCGCTTTTTCGTATTGGCCGGCTTCGGCGCGGATTTTTCCCAGACAGAGCCAGTCCACGGCGGAGAGCGGCGTGGTGTCCGTGCGGGCTTCCCAAAGGTTTTCGGCCAAGGGGAGCAGCTCGTTTTCCTTCAGTTGCGCGGTCAGGAAAGAAAGCTCGTATTCCTCCGCGGCTTTGCGGCGGATGGCTTTCTGTTTGGCTAAAAGCGCCTGGATAAGGTCCCCTTTTTCCTCATGCAGTTCCGAAAGATCGTTGTAGAAGTTGGGGTCTTCCAGCACCACATCCCTTTCCGAAGGAGGCAGTTGCAGCACGGCCTTGAATTTCTGTTCGGCCATATCCAGCTGTTGCAGCTCCAAGTAGAGCACCCCTTCTTCGTACAGGCTGATGCCGTCCACGGTCGGATGCTCCTTTTCCAGTTGCCGTAAGGCTTTCAGGGCTTCCTCCGTCTTGTTGCGGGCGGTGAGCAGGCCGATGCGGCGGAGCTTCATGGACACCCTGTCCCCGTAGCGTTCCATGGCCTCCTGGGTGGCTTTCTCGGCCATGTCCAAGCGGTTGAGCGTCATGTAGTGGTCGATGAGAAACAGGTATTCATCCTCATCGAAAAACTCATGCCCGTGCGTTTTCAGCATGTGTTCGAAACGGTGGGCGCAGGTGGCGAACTCCTCTTGTTCTTCCGACGGATCGGACCAATCGTTGAGCATCTTACGTTCGTTTAGGGGTGGTTATTGGATTCGCGTTAAGGGGAAGGCTCCGTTGGGCGTGACAAAGAACACCCGGCCGCTTCGGGTGACAATCAACTGACGGCTGCCGAAAAGCACTGGTGCCATGGTGTCACCCACGGTGTTGCTCACAGTGACGTTTCCCCTGCAGACATCGATGTTTTTGCTGAACACCTCTAACTGGTTTTGCTGGGTGCGGTAGGTGGAAATCAGGGTGCCGTAGTAGGGGAGGGGTTTGTCGGTGTCTATGCTGAAAAAGCGCACCACCGAGCTGTCTTGCAGGTTTTGGTTGTCGTTGGATTTTTCAACCACGCAGAAGGTGTTGGAGGTCAAATAGTCGCGTACACCCGCGACATTCATGCCCACATTGGGGGATTCGGTGGCATGCAGGTTCGCATGCGCGCCGCTCAGGTCTTTTTGCAGAATGAAGACGCCCGCACCGGCGAAATAGCCAATCAACGCAATCCAGGAAATGCGTTTGAGGTACCAGATGAAGTCGATTTTCTCCATCCCCATGGTTGCCACACCGGCGGCCGATCCGATAATCAGAATGCTGCCGCCCGTACCGGCGCAGTAGGCCATCATTTCCCAGAAGTAATGGTCCATGGGGAAATGGTACATGCCCATGGCTCCAGCCACTAACGGCACATTGTCAATCACGGAGGAGAACAGGCCGATGAGGGTGTTGATAACGTAGTATTTTCCGGGTTCGCGGATGGGTAACTTGTCCAAAGTGAGGGAGAGCTGCTCTAAATGGCCTGCGGTGGCCAAGGCGTTCACTGCCATCAGTATGCCTAGGAAAAACAGCACGCTTGAAATGTCCACACGGGTGAGAATGGAGCTGATGGCGTAGGGGTGCTTTTGCTCTTCGGCGGTGTTGCGGTGGATGATTTCAGAGGTCACCCACAGAATGCCCAAGGCCCCCAGCATGCCCAAGTAGGGCGGAAGGTGGGTCAGGGTTTTGAACACGGGCACACATACTAGCAGCCCGACCCCCAACAGCAGGTAAAGACGGCTTTCCCAGACGGGGATGGCGTATTTGGAGTCCAGCAGCTTGATGTCTTCCGTGGGGCGGTCCACCTTGCCTTTCACGATGAAGGACATGATGGCGAGCGGCACCACAATGGAGGCGAGGCTGGCCAGGAAAGTGACCTTGATGATGTTGGCGGCGGAGATTTTGCCCGACACCCACAGCATGATGGTGGTGACATCGCCCATGGGGGACCATGCGCCGCCCGCGTTGGCGGCCAGAATGACCATGCCGGTGAAGGTCCAGCGCTGCTTGCGGTCGTCGATGAGCTTGTGCAGCACGGCCACCATGACGATGGCGGTGGTCATGTTGTCAAGGATGGCGGACATGAAGAAAGTCAGCAGGCTGATGAGCCACATCAGTTTGACGGCGTTGGTGGTGGCGATTTTGTCGGTGATAAGCTTGAAGCCGCCCATGGTGTCAATGAGCTCGACAATGGTCATGGCGCCCAGCAGGAAGAAAATGATTTCCGCCGTTTCGCCCAAGGCATGCACCAACTGTCCGTGCGTCAGCCAGTCAAGGAAGGTGCTGCCGGGGTTCTCCATCTGGAAGGTGTTGAAGGCCGCCGGGTCGGCGAGCACCAGAGGGCCTCCTATGGCGAGGCATACCCACAGCAGGGTGGCGAGGAGAAGGGAAGTGGCTGATTTGTTGATTTTCACAGGGTGTTCCAAGGCGATGAGCAGGTAGCCCAGCACGAAGAACACAATCATGGCGATAAATAAGTTCATGGTGTTTGAAAAGCTTTATTAGTACTGTTTTTTTCTTTTATGGTTTTTATTCAGTGTATTCAATGTCCACGGGGCGAGCGTCCTTGGGTTTGAGCCGGAATTTCCAGCGCGGGTCGTAGACTTCGTCCTTTTTGTTGCTGCATATCATGGTGTAGTTTTTGGTGCTCAAGTCCAAATCGCCGAAAATGAAGTACACGTCCGTCTGGTTGTCCAGAATGTAGTATCTCCAGATTTCGTAAGGATTGAGCCCTTCTTCAATGGGATGGTACTCAATGTCGTTGGGCGGCCCGTATTTGAGGTAGTAATAGCCCCTGTCGGTCTTGTAGCCTTGGAAGCGGAGCGTGGTGTACTTGCTGTTCACTCGTTTGACATCGCCATAGTAGCGGAACCAGGCATCCCATGGGTCGTCCAGGTTGCGGCGCAGCCAGAAGGCGCGGAAGAATTCCGTCAGCTGCTGGTAGCTTGTGTCTTTTTTCGCATGGCGGATGAATTCCACTTCGTCCCCTTTCGCAATGGGGAAAAGGTAGTCGATGAACTGTTTCAGCGTGTCAATGTCTATGCGCTCGTCGGGGGTGCGGAAAAAGCTGCGTACAGGGTTGTTGCGCTGGAAGAAGAAACTGTCGTTCAGCAGCAGCTTGCCGTCGGGGGCGAAAACCTTGTTGTGCAGGTAGTAGTTGCCGGAGGGCAGGCTGTCGATGGGGAAGGACTGGAAATGGATGTAGCGGGGCGTGGGGGAGAAGGTGTAGGTGTTTTTCAGCGGTGCGTGAAGGAGGTAAGCCTTGTCCGCACCGGCGGGGGCGATGTAGGATTCAACCCAGCCCACATCGTTGCGGGCGAAGACCTTGTCCGTGTTGTAAATCTCCCACATATAGGTCAAGGTGTCCACTTGGGAGGGGAAATAGGACGAAAAATAGGGGATCAGGCGGAGGCCGTTTTTGGTGAACACGCTGTGGTTGCCTCCCGTTGCATAGGCGCCTATCAGTTGCAGGCTGGAGGCCGACACAAGGTCGCGTTGGAAACGGAGGTCAATCTGGGTGTCGTAGCACAGGGGGGTGGCCGTGCTGTCGTTGTCGTCCCGCAGGCAGAGGTGCAGCGTGTACCTTCCGGCGGGAAGCGGGATGCGGGAGAGATTGTAGTTGTTCTGCTTGTCCTGTCCTGCCACGGAATCCGGGTAGATGCCTGTCATGTAGAAAAAACGGCGGTTGACGACGAAAGGCTTTTTCGCGATGGAGGTCAGGGTGATGTCCGCCCGGACGCGGCCCTGGTACCCGCCTTTTTCCGAAGGGAGGTAGCGCAGCCCTTCGCCGTAAATCAGGTATTGCAGCTCAATGTAGCTGGTGTCGTCCGGCAGATGGAAGACAAGGCAATTCAGATCCGCCCGCAAACCGGCCGCCGACAGGGCGGGGGCGCAGGCACAGCACAGCAGCGTGACGAGCAGGCGTTTCAGTTTTTTCATGGTATGAGACGTGAAATTTTTCATAGGCTATGTCAAAAAATCTTGTTTTCCATTAAAAGGTATCCGAAACTGATGTTGAAAAAGGTGGACACGGTTTTGCGGTCGCTCTGCGGATACAGGGAGAGTGAGACCGAAATGGGGCCCGGTTTGGTCTGGTACACCGCCGCCGCGTAAAACAGCATGGAGAATTCCTCTATCAGCACCTTGCTTTGTCTGGCCTTGTCGTCCTGCACGTCTTCCACCCGGCTGAAGGGCTGGTAGTAGTAGGCGTCCAAGCGGAGCTGTATCTGATGGCGCAGGGTGAAGATGTTGTTCAGGCCCACAGCGGCGAAATTGGGGTTGCGGAACTGGGGAAGGTAGGAAATGTTGCTTTCCGGCGTGGGCGCGAAGGTGTTGGCATGCAGGTTGGTTGCGGTGTAGGTGCTGAACATGGGAAGGTTGGACAAGGCAATGTGCGTATACCCGCCCAAACGGTAGAAGCGGATGATTTTCAGTGAGGAAACGGCTGTGGCGTTGATGGTGATCCAGCGGCGGTCCGCCCGCGTGATTTCGGTCTGGGAGGAAGTGTTGCCCGGATGGTTCGTCTCCCTGCCGGTCTGGTAGGCCGCCTCTATGCGTATCAGGGAGCCTTTGGAGGAGAAGTAGCGGTAGTCGGCGGTGTTGTACTCTAACACGGCGTGAAAGCGTATGCCGTTGAAAAGGTTGCGGTCGCTGGTGTCGCTGGCCTTGATGTTGGCGGTGTGGAAATAGCGGTTGTTTTCCCGGAAAAGGGTGAAGCCCGTCTGCCATTGGGATTTCTCCCGCAAGGGGGCGATGATGTCGTATTGGAAAAAGCTGTTGCTCTCCACCATGTAATAGGTGATGCTTTCGCTCGCGTAGCGGGAAAGGGTGTAGTTCGCGTCGAAATAGTTGTGCCGCTGCACCCCGAATTTCACAAGCTGGTAAAAAGGCGGCTGCATGTAGTAGTCCAGGCGCAGCATGCCGGTCAGGGCGTTGTAGAAATGCCCGAAATACGCTTCCATGCCGGTACTGACGGATTGCAGGCCCAAGGTGTGGAACATCAGCTGGGTGTACAGGGTGGAATAGTAGCCCGTGGAGATATGCCCGCCGAATTTGAAGGTGAACGGCTTTTTCTGCTTCACGTCCAATAGCGCGTGGAAATGCTGTTTGGTGGAGTCGTAGGTGATGTGCGGGTAGATGCTTTCGATTTTATCCTCCAACAGCAGGCGGGAATAGCGTTTTTTGAATTCGCCTATGGGAATGACTTCCTCCGCGTGCAGCATGATGGGGGTGATGACCTTTTCCTGGCTGGGTTTCAATCCGTTGATTTTGATGCTGCCGATGCAGTACTCGGGAATGCGCTGTAGGAAGGCGGCCCGCTTTTGGTCCACTTCCTCCTTGGGGACTTCGCGATGCACTTCCTGCCGTATGCTGTCGATGAAAAGCTGCGTGTAGGCGTAGCCCGAATCAATCAGCGAGAGGCCGCCCTTGAAATCGGTGAGGCCTAAGTCGGGGGAGACCGGCGGGCGCAGAATGATGCCCTTGCCCTGCAAGCAAATTTTAGCCTGGTCGGGTTCGGTGATCATGCTGGTGACGATGGATACAATGTCCTCTCCGGATGGCGTCACGGTGAAAAGGTCGGAAGCGATGACCCCTATGGTGTAGTCCGGCTTGAATTCGCTTTCCATGATGTGCAGCGGAAAGGTGTTCATCATGCCGCCGTCGTACAATATGCAGCTGTCTAACAGCAAGGGCTTGAACACAAAGGGGAAGCTCATGGAGGCTCGCACCGCGTCTTTCAGCGTGCCGTTGCGGAACACCACCTCCTTGCGCCGCCCGATGTCGGTGGCGTTGCAGCGGAAGGGCACGAACAGGCTGTCGAAGTTGCGGTGGGATACGGCGTCCACGGAGCCCATGATTTCCAAAAAGGCGAGATCTAACTGCTTGGGCGAAATCAGGTTGGTGGGCAGGGTGGGCTTGAAGATGGAAGAGTCTAAGGAAAACGCGATTTGCAGCCAGGAGGAGTTGGGCTGTGTCTTCTTGAAGAAATACATGTAGCGGTTGTCGATGTTGCCGCTCATCCACAATTCCACATCCTGTGATTGGAACACTTTTTCCATTTCCTCGGTGGAGTACCCGGCGGCGTACAGGCCTCCGATAATGGCGCCCATGGAGGTGCCCGCAATGTAGTCAATGGGGATGCCTTTTTCCTCCAAGGCGCGTATCACCCCGATATGCACCAGCCCCTTGGCGCCGCCTCCGCTAAGCACCAGTCCGACGCTTTGCGCGTGGAGCAGGGCGGGCAGGCAGCAGGTGAGACCAATCAGTATCAGGACTTTTTTCATGGCTTAGGCGTGGATTGCGTGAAGGGTGGCGCAGGCGACCACGGCGGCGGTTTCTGTCCGGAGACGGCTGTGCCCCAAGGAGACGGTTTGGAATCCGCAGTGCAGGGCCGTTTGAATCTCCTCCGGGCTGAAATCCCCCTCGGGGCCTATCATGACAATAATCTCCCCTCCCTGGCGGCAGACGCGCCCCAAGGGAAGGTTTTCGGTATCCTCGCCGCAGTAGGCGATGAATTTCTGAGCTTCAAGCTCCGCGTGTTGCCGCATAAAGGTTTGGGCCTCCATGCCTTCGTGGAACGCTGGGAGTTGGAAATGCAGGGACTGCTTCATGGCCGAAACCATGAGGCGATGAATGCGGTCTGCCTTGATGCTGTGGCGTTCCGAATGTTCGCATTGCAAGGCGGTGATTTCCGTCACGCCGATTTCCACCGCCTTTTCGACAAACCACTCGAAGCGGTCGGGGTTTTTGGTCGGCGCAACCGCCAGATGCAGGCGGAAGGGGAAAGCTTCCGGCATGTCCTTCACCTCTTCCACGGCAAAGGGGCATTTTTTGTCGGTGGTGTCCAACAGGCGGCCCGTGTACAGTCGTCCGGCACCGTCGGTCACCTGAATGCGGTCGCCGGTGCGCAGCCGCAGGGCCCGCAGGCAGTGTTTGGCTTCCGCCTCCGGCAGGAACCCGAAGTTCCCGTTCCATTCCTCTGTGTAGAAAAGCTGCATGCTAAAACGTGATTCCCAAGTTTTCCGAAAGGTCGCAACGGCGGTACCCCTCGTTGATTTCAATATGTGTCAGCCGCGCCTTGTGGGTGGCCCATTTGACCAAAGCCTTCTGCTTTTTGGCCTCTAAGGCGGCGTTTTTGATCTTTTCGTAGTCGTCCGTCAGGTTGATGGGATGCTCCGGATGGATTTTCGCCACTAACACCAGGCGGTAGGTCTGGTTGCCTTCCTCCGTGATGTAGGGGATGGCGTTGGAGCATTCCCCTTCCTTCAGGCGTTTCAGGGTGTAGAGGGTGGTCTGGTCCAGCTGGTCCTGCGTCCAGCTGGAGGAGCCGGTGTAGGGGTTGGCAAGTTTTCCGCCGTTGATTTTGTTCGGGTCGTCCGAGAAGCTGCGGGCCGCGCTGTCAAAGCTCCATCCCCCTTGGCGGATGAGGCGGGCGACGCTGTCTAAGTACTGTTGGCAGCGCATCAGGGAGTCGATGGTGGGCTTGGGCTTAAGCAAAATGTGGGCGACATTGGCCTGGTCGCCGCGCCGCTCTATCATGCGGATGATGTGATAGCCCGCCTTGGTTTCCACAATGGGGGAGACTTCCCCCGGCTGCAAATTGAAGGCCACCTGCTCGAATTCCGGGTAAAGCTCGCCCCGGTTCACGAAACCCAGTTCCCCGCCCTTGGCGGCACTGCCCGGGTCTTCGGAGTACAGACGGGCGAAGGTGCTGAAATTCTCCCCTTTGAGAATGCGGGTGCGGTAGCCGTTCAGGCGTTCCTTGAGTGCCGCTTTCTCCCCTTCGCTCACCTGAGGTGTGCGGGTGATGACCGCCAGTTCGTATTCCGTCGGCATGACGGGAAGGCTGTCTTTGGGCACCTGCTGGTAATAGTCCCTCACGTCCTGATAAGTCACGTTGATGGAGGAGGTAAGGTTCTGCTGCATCTGGTTCATCAGGTAGTCGTCCCTGACCACCTGGCGGGCGTCTTTCTTGATTTCCGCGAGGGTTTTCCCATAGGCGTCCTCCAGACGTTTGACACTGCCCGCCTTCGCCACTTGCATGCGGATGCTGCTTTCGATGCGCTGGGTGATTTGGTCTTCCGTAATCTCAATGCTGTCCAATTTGGCCTGGTCGATGAGCAGTTTCTGGAAAATCAGCTGCTCCAGTATCTGGCAGCGCATGGCGTCCTCGTCCTCCATAGAGTAGATGCCGTTCTGGTATTTGTAGCTCTGCAAGGCGTATTCCAAATCGTACTGGGTGATGATCTGCCCGGCGACCGAAGCGATGATCTCGTCAATGACGGTTTGCGCCGGCAAAAGGAGGCCGCCGCCCAACAAACAGAGGCTAAGGATAATCTTCTTCATGTCAAAAGTTGATTTCATAATTGATTTCGTGTTCCTTCCGTGCTTTCTCCACCGTCTCTCTCCGGAGCCGCTCCCGCGCTTCCACCCGCCGTTTGTCCAGCAGCAGCTCGCGGATACGCTCCCTTTCGATGTCAAGGGGCGAATAGGTCTCGTTCACTTTGGCTTCAAGGAAGCGCACCAGATATACCGAAGCGGAGTCGTTCAGCATCACCACCTCGTTCTTCTCGGCCAAGGCGTCCGGACGGTGGTTGTCAAGAGGGATTTCTTTCAGAATGTCATCAAAAACCACCCAATTGAAATCCAAATACATGTTCTCCGCATGCTCGAAACAGAGCTTCTCCAGTTTCGCCTGCTCCGCCGCCGTGCGTGCGCGGCCTTTTTGCAGCAGCTTCCCTGCGGTCTCCAGTTCGCTGAAATCCGCAGGAAACTTGGCGTAGTTGATGCGGACGATGGTCTTGTGCATCTCGAAGTCGGCTTTGTGCGTCTGGTAGTAGGCCTGGATTTCCTCTTCGGAAACCTTGCGGTTGATACGCGCCTCGACGGCTTTGTTTTCGTAGGCGTCCACCAAAAGGGTCTCGTAGTAGTCCCGCAGTTCCCGCTCAAACCGCTTCTCGTCCGCTTTCAGCGCGTTCTCGGCGGCATGCACCATAGCCTGTTTGCGCACCCAGGCCTCCACCATGACGGGGTCTATGCGAAGGTTTTCCGAATCGCTGCTGAAATCCGCCTGCATCCATTTCAGGTCGGACAGCGTCAGCTTGGCGTCGTACACGCGGGCCACCACCTTGTCTTCCGAAGAGGAGCAGGCGTGCAGGGCAAGCATTCCTATGCTAATCAGGAGAATGACGGGACGCATGGCACTATTGTATCAGTTTGAGAATGCTTCCGTAGTCTATGCTGATGTCGTTGTTGCGGCGCAGCTCGGCTATCCACTCGTCCTCCAGATGGTTCTGGTAGCGGGTCACGACATGGCCGCGCACCTCGTTCAGCGGCATGGGGGAGGGCAGCAGCTTCTGCACGGTGATGTAGCGGTTTTCCTCCTCGCGGTTGATGACCAGTTTGCCTTCCTGCAACAGAATGGGCCAGGGGCAGAGCTGGTCGAAGTCCTTGTCTTCGCCCTGACGGTAAATCTGGTGACGGGCGGAAATGATGCTCCCTTTTTTGGCGAACTTGCGGTTGATGGTCTCCATGTCAGCCCCTTTGTCCATCAGCTTGCAGAACAATTTGTAGGCTTTGGCGTTCTCCATGGTGTAATAAATCACATCGGCCCGCACGGGGTACATGTAATCATCCTTGACGCTTTCGTAAAACTGTTGCAATCCGGCGGAGTCGGTTTCGGAACGGTCCCATACCTTCCTTTCGCTCAGGGCGTACAGCAGAATGCCGTCTTCATATTCCTTCATCAGCGCGGCAAACTCGGGATATTTGCTTTCCAAATGGGCGTCCTCGTATTCCAGTATGCATTTGCGGACATAGAGGGCGTAGGCGTAGTGGATGACTTCCTTCAGGCTGACCTCGCGCATCCCCTTGAACTGGTTTTTCTCAATGTAGGCGGCAAAATCCTGTTGTCCCACCTTGCGGTCGGCGAAGGAGAACAGCAGGCGGTCGCTGGTAATGCTCTCTTTTTTCCACTCCCCGTTGAAAAGTGCTGTGGAATCGATGCGGAAGAAGACCTCCAGCGGACCTTCCTCCTTCTTGCTCTTGGGTTTGGCTTCCCGGAAGCCGTATTCCTTTTTCAGGCGTTCCGCCAACGCTTCCGGCCCCAGGTTGGAGCGGGAGTCGCGGCTGACTTTGACGCGGATTTCCCCACGTAGTCCGTCCTTTTCGGTAAAAGGCTCCTTTTTCAGCACCTTCACGATGTGCCAGCCGAAGCGGGTCTCAAAGGGCCTCGTGACGCCGTTTTCCGGAGTGTCGTACAGCGGAGCCATGAAATCCCCTTCAAAACGTCCGGAGCCGAAGGGATCCATTTCCCCTTTGGTCATGCGCAGGCCTTCGTCTGTGCAGTAGGTGGCGACCGCCTCTTCAAAAGGCATGCTCTTCTGTATGGCTTGCCAGGCTTCCTCCGCTTTGGCGCGGGTAGCGGCGGAATCGGCCGCTGTCGCGTTTTCCGGATAGGTGATCAGGATTTGGACGGCAGTCCAGCGGGCAATGGCCGGGCGGCGGTCCCGAACGTAAATCAGGTGGTAGCCGTAGGGTGAACGCACCGGCATGGAAATCTGTCCTTTAGGTGTGTTATAGGCCGCTTTTTCAAATTCGTAAATCATGTTGAAAGCGGTGAAGTAGCCCAAGTCGCCTTTGTTCCCCGAACGCACGGTTTTCCCGTTCCTTACGGTGGGGCGGGCGGAAGGGTCGTCGGATTCGGCATAGGCCGTTTCGGCGAAGTCCGCGCCTTTCAGCAGGCGGTTGCGCATGGCAAGCATCTCCTTGTAGGCCTTCAGGGTGTCGTCGGGTTGCGGCTCCAGGGGCAGGCGGCGCATGATGTGGGAGGCGCGTATGTCCCAGTGAAGGTGTTCGATGGCTTCGTCAATCAGCTGTTCATTGACCGATTTTTCCGTGAGGTAGGGCGCGGCAGCTTGGGTGCGGTAGCCACGGAGCTCCCGTTTCAGTTCGGGCAGGGTGTCCATGCCCAAGGCACGCGCTTCGGCACATTTGAGGCGAAAGTTGACAAAAAGGTCGGTGTATTCGCGCAAATCCTGTTCGGTGGCTTTGGACAAACTGTTGTTCTTGAGGTAGTTGCTTTTGAATTCAGAAAGCCGCACGCTGTCCTTTCCCAGCACCATGACCACGGGGTCCGCCGGCGTTTGCGCCCGGAGGCCCGCCGCGCAAGGGATGAAAAAGGAAGCAATCAGGAGCATCCGGAACATTTTGTGCACTTGCTTTTGCATGATAGATTTTTTAAAAAATTGACAATTAAGTACTTTTTAACTTTAAAAAAAACTTTTCCTCACCAAGGGCAAAGATTGCGAAGATACAAAAAAAAAGCATAGCCCAGGGCGGCGTGGCGTGCTTTTGTGCGATGAAAAAAATGCCGGGATTTACTTTCCTTCTGTCGTTTTGTCCTTGTACAAAAACAGGAAAAGGCTGTTGAAAAAAGCGAACAGCGTGACCCCGTCCTGGCGTTCCATGGGGTCGTCGCTCAGCATGGAGAGCAGGAAAACCAGCAGGAAAACAGTGTAGAGCAGTGGTGTGCGCTTGCGTGCGGCTATGGGCGGATACAGCAGCGAGAAAAGACAGAGCAGCAGCCCGACGCAGCCGAAGGCGATGGCGAAGGAAAGGTACTGGTTGTGGCTGCGGACCAGAATGCCGTCAATGGGAGAGCCGCTTTCCCGCAATTCGTCTAAAAAGGCGTCCTTGACATCGCCGGTGCCGACTCCGAACAAGGGATGGGCGGCAATCAGGCGGCAGGAAGCTTTCCAGGCTTCCATGCGTTGCGGCACGCTGCCCAACTCTTCATTAAAACGAAGATAGACAATGGTTTCCCATAAGGTTTCGTAATAGCGTTTCCGAAAGCCCATGCCGTAGGTGTAGTGGACATTGGACAGTCCGTTCTCGATGTTGTGTATGTCTTCGGGGGTGAGTGCCTCCACGCCTTGCCTGTCCTTGCGCAAACCTTTGGAATTCAGGTAGCGGATAAGGGTGATGCGGATAAGGTGCCCTCCGTCGGCGGTCCAGCCGTCGTAGGCGAGGTCGCTGCGGGTTTTCCACGCGGCTTCCAACTCCTCCTCGCAGAGGTAGGCGTACACGTATTCGCCGTTTTCAATATGTTGCCGTTCAAACGGATAGGCGTATGGGTGCCCGTCGGCGGTGAGGGAGTCGGCAGTGGCGGGGTCGAAGTCGCTGTGGGTGTACTGCCGGACGGAAAGGCATAGCTGCACACCGGCGGCCAAAAGGACGAGGACGATGCCGCCGACCAACAGCCTTCCCAAGCGGCGGTCCGCTGTGCGGAAAACTTGGCGTAACAAAAGCCATAGGCTGATAATCAGGAACAAAACCAATGCGGTCAGAGTACCGATGTACACCATCATGCCGAGTTGCCACAGCGCGGCTATGCCGAAAATGGCTATCCACAGGGGGCGTCGGCGGTGCCGGAACTCCTTGCGCCAGAGCCAGAGGGCGGTGAAGCAGCCGAAGCAGAGGTTGAGGCCGAAGCGGATGTAGGAGATGTGCATCGCGATTTCCCGTTTGTCCGTGATTTCCGGATGTAGGTGAAAATGCACTAATCCGATGAGCGCGCTGGCGCAGACGGCGAAAAGGTACACCCCTAACAGCCCTTCGCAGGTCCGGCGGTCTATCGCCGGGGAGGTGGCGAACAGCAGGGGCAGGAGCAGCAGGGGCAGTTTCAGCGTCAGGTCCCGCAAGGCGTAATCCCAGTCCGAGGTCAGGAAAAGCCCTAAAAGATGGACGGCGTACAGCAGCAGGCAGGCGGCCAGCAGGCGGTTCCCGCGCAGCATCGCCGCCTTTTCCCTCCATCGCCCTTCCGCCAGCCAGTTGGCGGACAGCAGTATCAGCCCGAAACTCATCAGCGGACGGCAGAACGGTATGCCTGTCAGGAAGAGGACGAGGGAAAACAGGAATAGTTTGTGGTGGACGGCGCCCCTGTTCATGTGCGTGTGTTTAGCGGCCTTTCAAAATGCGGCGGTATTCTGTCAGTTTGCTGTCGCCGAACAGGCGGTACACCTCCTTGATGTCCGGGTCGAAAAGCAGCGCGGCTTCCGACTGGCCTTTCTGGTAGTAGTACCGGCCCACAATCTCCAGGCACAGCATTTCCGAAATCTCCTTGCGGTATTTGTGCAGGTCGTTCCGCTTCTCGTCGGCGATTGCCTTTTTAAGCGACGCGACTTCCTTGCGGAGCTCGGTGTCTAACTGGTCGTTACGGGCCGCTGTCTCCAAATTTCTCAACGCTTTTTCCGTAAAGGTCTCGTAGGTGATGTGGTGTTGCTCCACGTAGCGCACAAAATCCGTGTACATGGCTTCGGTGAAGCGGAATTCGGCCACCGGCGCGATACTCTTGTGTTTCAAGCGGTATTCGTTGGCGTAGTTGAAAATCATCTTTTGGGTGATCAGGGCCTGCAAAACCGTGCTGTAGGAGGGGATTTCCACCTTGATGTCCGGTTCCACCCCGCCGTAGTCGTAGACGGTGCGTCCGTTTTTGGTCTTGAAGGCGGTGGCGGAGGAGTCGGCTTTGCGGATGTTCACGCCGTTGCTGTCGCGATGGGAATAGTCGATTTTCTGTATGCAGCGTCCCGAAGGGATGTAGTATTTGGAGACCGTGACCTTCATGCGGGTGTTGTAGCTCAAGGGCAGTACGTTCTGTACCAAACCCTTGCCGAAGGTGCGACTGCCGATAATCACGCCCCTGTCCAAATCCTGCAGGGTGCCGGAGACGATTTCCGAGGCGGAGGCGCTGTTGCCGTCCACCAGCACCACAATGGGCATCTCCGTATCAATGGGATCCTGCTGGGTGTAGTATTGCTGGTTGAGGTGGTCCTGTTTCCCTTTCGTGCTGACCACCAGCTCCCCTTTGGGCACAAACAGGCTGACAATGTTCACGGCCTCGTTGAGCAGGCCGCCGCCGTTGCCCCGCAAATCCAGCACAAAGTAGCGCATGCCCTGTTCTTTCAGCTTGAGAAAAGCCTCCTTGACCTCTTTTCCCGCATTGTCCGTGAACTGCTGCAAATGCAGGTAGCCGATGTGATGGTCGAGCATGCCGGAGTAGAGGATGGTCGGGAGCTTGATTTCCTTGCGTTCCAGCGTTTTCACCACCGTGCCGCTTTTGCCGTAAGGCTGTATGCCGAGTTTGACGGTGGTGCCGGGCTGCCCTTTCAGGGCCGTGCTCACGTCCGACACGCTTTTGCCTTTGGCGGATTTGCCGTCAATGCTCAGAATGCGGTCCCCGGCTTGCAGACCCGCCTCCATGGCGGGGGTGTTCTCGTAGGGCTCGCTGATCAGCACGTAGTCGCTGTCCTGTTGGATCAGGGCGCCGATGCCGCCGTATTGCCCGGTGGTCATGAGCTTGAATTCCTCCAAATCCGATTCGGGATAGTACACGGTGTAGGGGTCCAGTTCCTCCAGCATGGCGTCGATGGAGGTGCGCACCAGGTCGCCCACCTTGATCTCATCCACGTAGTTTTCGTTCAGCTGCCGCAGCAGCGTGGCGTAGATGTCCAGGTTCTTGGCGATTTCAAAGTCGTTGCGGACAAAGCACAGGCTGAAAATCCCTATGCATACAAAGGCCGCAACGCCAAGGGCTTTTTTTCTTTTAGGGCTCATAATTCAGCGGATTGCAGCTTCTCGTTGGCTTGGGCGATTTTCTGTTTGAGGGATTCCTTGAAGGCAAGCAGACGCTGGTACAGCGCTTCGTCGCCGGTGGCTATCATTTCCATGGCGAGGATGGCGGCGTTTTTGGCGCCGTTGAGCGCGACCGTCGCCACCGGAATGCCGGAAGGCATTTGCAGTATGGACAGTATGGAGTCCCAGCCGTCAATGGAGTTGGACGATTTGATGGGCACCCCGATGACGGGGACCGCGGTGAAGGCGGCGATAACTCCTGGCAGGTGGGCCGCTCCGCCCGCGCCTGCGATAATCACTTTCACGCCTTTTTCCCGGGCTTCCTTGGCGTAGGCCATCACCAGTTCCGGCGTGCGGTGGGCGGATAGGGCCTTGAGTTCGAAATCCACGCCCATCTCTTTGCAGAAAAGGGCGGCTTCCTTCATGACGGGAAGGTCGGAAGTGCTTCCCATGATAATGCTGATAGTTGCCATAGCTTTATTGTTTTTCAGTCTCTTATGATTTCAAAAGAATAGTCGTCCGTGAAACGGATGATGGTGGAGGCCTTCATGTTCTCCACCGTGCCGAAGGCCGCATTGACAATGTAGTCCATGCGGTTTTTGATTTCCGGGCTGATTTCCCGGAAATGGGTGGGGGTCGGTTCGCCCGATATGTTGGCGGAAGTGGACACGATGGGGTGGCCGAGAAGGCTGATAACCTTGCGGCAGAATACGTTGCGGGTTATCCGTATGCCGATGCTACCATCCGCACCC
>JAGAEQ010000069.1 GCA_017613015.1 Bacteroidales bacterium
GCTTTGTAGAACCAGTCGGGATAGCGCGGATGGTCCGGACCTTCGGGAATGTGCTCGTTGTAGCCGTTGTTCTGGAAACGTCCGTTTTTCTCCTTTTTGATGTTGCCGTCCATGTATTTCACCAGCAGGTATTGCGACAAGGCTTTCCAGCGGTTGAACATGATGCCGGCCTGGTTGTTGGAGAATTTGTTCAGGACCTCTATGCCTTTTTCGTTGTTGGCCACATACTGGTCGGCAAAAACACCGCTTTGCTCTTTGACCAGGCGGACGAAATTGGACTCCAGCTCATGCTGCACTTGCTGAATGTCTTTGATTATGTCGCTATAGCGCAGGTAGGCGAAATTCGACACTTGGTTGAACAGCCAGAAAGCGGAGGTCGGTGAATAGGTCAACAGGTCGCCGTTGCCTTCTTTGAAGCAGAAGGGGGGCTGGGTCACACCGCAGAAGACAGGCACGTAGCAGGTGCTGTAGGTGTCGTCCACGCCGAACCACAGTATGCCGCCCACCGGATCCGGAAATCTCGAACGGCACTGGGCGATGAAGGAGAATCCGGTCTGCTGGGTGGAGGTGGCGCGTTCGTGGATGTAGTTCTTGCCTTCGTAGCTCCAGGTCATGGGGCGCCAGCGGTAGGGGCAGGCGAAGGGGCCCGCGCCCACGTCCTTGGTCATGTCCAGGCTGGTGCCTTCGAAGTGGTCGCGCATCAGCGAAAACATGTCCTCCAGTCCCACTTTTTCCACGGGGGTGATCCACAAGGGCATGCGGTGGCTGAGGTTCTCGCCCCGGGCGTAGTCCTCGTAGGGGGCCGCCACCTCTTTGTTCAGGTGCATGAAAGCCGCCCATACGCGGGATTCGCAGAAACGGGCGCCGCCGAAATCGACGGGGTTGTAAATGTCTGAGAAACTGAATTCAGCGTCTTTTCCGTTGAACAGGCCGATGGCGCGTGCATAGGAAATCACGTCCGCACTGTAGACCACTTCCACATCGGGGTTCATGATTTTGGCGATGTTTTTGGTGGAAATGGAGGTCTTGCCGTTTTCCAAGGGGAAAGTGGTGATGCGGGCCTGGTTAGCGTGTCCGGAGACACAGCCGTCAGGAATGCGGCGGGCCACCCATACCGGGCTCAGGGTCCAGTTTTTGGTGTCCGCGTTGCCTTTCTTGTCCAGCATCTGCTTGCCTTTGCCCACCATTTCCAGTATCCATACCTCGTTGGCGTCCACGATGGAGAAGGATTCCCCTTCACTGCAATAGCCGTACTCCTTGGTCAGCTCGTAGAAGGTGCGGATGGCTTCGCGGGCATTTTTGGCGCGTTGCAAAGTGATGTAAATCAGGCTTCCGTAATCCAGAATACCCCGGGCGTCAGCCAGTTCCTCCAAGCCTCCGAAAGTGGTTTCGGCTATGGCCAGCTGGTGTTCGTTGATGTTCCCTATCACTGAGTAGGTTTGGGCGGCCTGTTTGATTTGGCCCAGTTTTTTCCCGCTGTCCCACTCAAAGACATCCATCATGGTTCCGGCGGGGTAGGTGGCTGCCGGACGGTAGTAGAGTTCGCCGTACAGCACGTGGGAGTCGGCGGCGTAGCTGACAAAGCAGGAGCCGTCCTTGCTGGCCCCCTTGGTCACCAAAAAGTTCGTGCATGCCCAAATTTTGCCAAATGAAAGCATTGACAAACAGACACAAGTGCTTATGATAATTTTTTTCATCAGAATGGATTTTTGAAAAATTTCCAATAGTTATTTAAAATACAAAGGTAGCCAAAATCGCAATATGTTATCGCTTGGGAAAATGTTTTATGCAAAAAAAAAGGTGCGCCCGCAGGCGCACCCGAATCCGTTTGGAATCAAAGGATTCACGTTTGGCGTGAACCTTAGAAGTTGTAAACCATACCCAATTGGATCACATTGCCGTAGGTGTGCTGGTTGATGCCCAGGTTGAAATAGTCGTCGGTGACGGTTTTTTTCGAGTTCTTTCCTTCCGTCGTGCTGACAGAGTGGGCGAAGCTGAGCTGGCAAAGTCCAAGGTAGGCGTCGAATTGCAGTTTCTCGTTCATCTTGTAGGAGACACCGGGGGTAATCATGGCAAAAATGTCGGTGGTCTTGGGAACATCAACGGAGGTGGTTACATTGGCAATCTTGTACTCTTCCTTGCCACTGCCCATTAACACACCCGCAGTTGCTTCTGCAAACAGGGAGAACTGGCCGATTTGCACGGGGGAATAGCGGAAGAAAACTCCAGCGCCAAAGTTTGTGGTGGAATATTTGTGGTTGGTTTCAGTAAGACCTTCGTAGTCATCGGGATAGGAAGTGTTGTTCATGTGAAAGAGCAGATCCAAACCGCAAGCCATTTTTTCGTTGAGCGCGTATCCGACTCTCGGGGAGATGGTGAAATCCATTGTTTTGATTGGATCTATCTTGGTCGTGGTGCCTCCGGTGGTCATTTCGGTCTTGTTAGTGGAATTGAGTCCAAAACCAAGATTTCCTCCCACAAACAACTGGGCGTTGGCGATGGTGCTGGCCGCAAACAGTACGGCGGCGGTTAACATAAGTTTTTTCATGTTTTTTTGTTTTTGGTTGGTTAAAAAATGAATGTTATTTAATAAATGTTATTTTGTCAGTGAAAAAAGGGGCGTCCCGTGTCAGAAACGGTAGCCTGCGTTCAGAGAAAGCACGATGTTCTTGGAGTTGACGGCCTCCCAAGAGTCAGATTTGAGCTTGTACTCGTTCAGGGCGTTCGTCAGGCCGAACACACCGCGCAGACCGGCGAAGCAGTTTTCGGTGAAGAAATAGTTCACGCCGACCATTATACCGACATTGAAGAGGTTGTAGGCCTCCTTTTCGACCTCGCCACTTTTGTCAATGCCGAAGTTTTTGCTTTCGTATTTGTAATTGTAGTTGCTGGCAAGGGTGAAGCCGAGCTCCGGACCGACCTGCAAGCCCAGGCGGTTGCCCATTACATAGTAGTTGAAGGCGATCGGCAGGTCAATGTCGTGGAAGCGCACCGTGAATTTGTAGTTGTCGTATTTGTCCCTGAAGCCTTCCAGCGAATACAGCAGGTCGGCGGTCACGCTCATGTTGTCGCTGAAGAAATATTCGCCGAAAACGCCCGCGTTGGCGCCGGGAATCAGCGGATGCTTGAGGTTGTCGCTATTGACGTCGTTGGTTTGGGTGGTCATTTGGAAACCGGCCCGGAGCCCCCATTGGAATTGTGCGAAACTCTTTCCGCTGAACAGCATGCAGGCGGCCAGACTGAAAATGCAGATAATCTTTTTCATACCAATTAAATTTTTTTAATTAATCATAAAATGACTTTGTTCAGACATAAAATGCAAAGATAGCAAAAATAGCGCTACACCGCACGAGAATTTTTTTCAATGGCGGAAAAAACATTGGTTCTGCTGCCGTTTTTTGTCCAAATTGCGCTCGCAGAAGACGGGCTCCCCGGTTTCCGGCACCAGGCCGGTGTAGAACATGACGGAGGAGCGGGTCATGGGAGTGGGGGTGAAATCCTGCACTTGTTCCGGGTGGAAGGAAATGGCTTTCAGCTGTTTGGAAAGGTTGAGCATGTCGCGGTGGGTGCATCCCGGATGGCTGGAGATGAAATAGGGGATGAGCTGCTGGTTCAGGCGGTGTTGGCGGTTGAGGGCCTCGAAACGCTGGCGGAACTGGAGAAAAACGCGGAAATCCGGTTTGCGCATCAGGTGCAGCACATGCGCCTCGGTGTGCTCGGGCGCCACTTTCAGCCGTCCGGAGACGTGGTGGAGGACCAGCTGTCCGGCGTATTCGTTGAGGTGGAACTCCTCCTGCTGCTTGGGCGTGGCCCGTTCAATCATGTCGGTGCGGACGCCGCTTCCGATGGTGATTTTTCGTACCTTGGGCAGGGAGGCCGCTTTGCGGTAAAGCGCGGTCATGGGGCGGTGGTCGAAGTGGAGGTTGGGGCAGATGTCCGGCCAGATGCAGGAGGGTCGGCTGCATTTTTGGCAGGCTAAGGCGTTTTTGCCGTGGGCGCGGTACATGTTGGCGGAAGGGCCGCCCAAATCGGTGATGTGCCCTTTGAAGTAGGGCATGCGGGTGATGGCCGCCACCTCCTTCAGTACGGAGGCCTCGCTGCGGCTGACAATGTGTTTCCCCTGATGGGCGGAAATGGTGCAGAAGCTGCATCCTCCGAAGCATCCCCGGTGGATGGTGACGGAGCATTGTATCATGTTGAAGGCCGGAATGTCGCCGCGTTTGGCGTAGTGTGGATGGGGCAGGCGGGTGTAGGGCAGGGCGTAGATGGCGTCCAGCTCGCTTTCGCTCATCAGGGGCGTGGGCGGGTTCACCACCACGTAGCGGTCCCTCACGGCTTGGCAAAGAACGGGCGGATGCAGTTGGTTGGAGGCTTTCTCTATCTCGGCGAAGGCCTTGGCGAACTGCCGCTTGGATTGCAGGCACTGCTCGTGCGAGGGCAGCTCCAGCACCGGTTCCTTGGGGTCCGGAAGTTTGCGGTCCAGGTAGGCGATTTGCGGAATGTGGCGGAAGTCCGCCGCTTGGGGGTGCGGATGTTGCGTGCACACTTCCAGCAGCGACAGTATGGTTTTTTCCCCCATGCCGTAGACAAGCAGGTCCGCCCCGCTGCTGCTGAGAATGGGCGGCATCAGGCTGTCCGACCAGTAGTCGTAGTGGGTGAAGCGGCGCAGGGAGGCCTCAATGCCTCCCAACACAATCAGACTGTCCGGGAAGAGTTTGCGCACGATGTTGCTGTAGACGTTCACGGCGTAGTCCGGACGGAAACCGGAAACGTTCCCCGGGGTGTAGGCATCGGTGGAGCGCAGCCGTTTCAGGGCGGTGTAGTGGTTCACCATGGAATCCATGGCGCCTGCGGAAATGCTGAAAAACAGCCGGGGTTTGCCCAATTTCTTGAAATCGCGCAAATCGTCCCGCCAATTGGGCTGGGGCAGTACGGCCACGCGGTAGCCCGCCTGCTCGATCACGCGCCCGATAATGGCCGTGCCGAACGAAGGATGGTCCACATAAGCGTCTCCGCTGATGAGAATCACGTCCACTTCGTCCCATCCCCGCAGCTCCAGCTCCTTCTTGGTGATGGGGAGCCATTGTTTCAGATCCGCAGCCATTTACGCTTGGCCGAGCAGGGCCTTGACCTTGTCGGCAATCAGTTTGTTCTCCGCCTTGCCTGCCAGGGCTTTGGAAGCCATTCCCATGACTTTCCCCATGCCCTTGATGTCCGTGACGCCGCTTTCCGTGATAAGCTGGCGCAGGACCGCCTCCACTTCCTCCTCCGAAAGCTGGGCGGGCAGAAAGGTTGCAATCACCTCCGCCTGCCGGGTCTCCTCTTCGCACAAATCCTCCCGGTGCTGGCTTTTATAGGTCTCTGCAGCCTCCTTGCGCTGCTTGATCATCCGTTGAAGCAGTTTGGTTTCCATTTCCTCTGTGATTTCCTCGCCCGGATGGTCGGCTTTCAGCAGCAGCAATTCCGACTTGATGGCGCGCAGGGCGTTCAGTTTGTCCTTTTCCTTTTGAAGCATTGCCTGTTTGATGGCTTCGTTAAGCGTGTCTGTAAGCATGATGATGAATTTCCGCAAAAATACCTAAAATCGGGATATGCCGCTGCCTTTTCCCCTATATTTTTCGCTGCGGGAAAAACATTTTCCCGGATTCCGCGGGGGAGGTGTCGGGAAATTTTGGATATTTGCAAAGGCTTCCCCATTGTTTGCAGGGGATTGGATATGCTTGAGTATAAATGCAATAATGCGGTTAAATGGTGCTACGTTCACAATATTCCCTCACAAAAATGGTGAAAACATACAATTATTCCCTCACAAAAGTGTAAATAAAATTAAATTATTCCCTCACAAAAATGAGAAAAGCTAATTGTTTCCTCACAAAAAATCAAATTATTATTTTGCAAAAATGATAAAACAATCTGTTTTGATTTGAAATGTGTGTTTTTTTTTTTGACGATTTTTAATTTGCGCAAGAAATGAAGAGAAATTTATACAATTCATTATTGGAGTGGAAAAACGATGCGGACAGGAAGCCTCTTATTCTGGAAGGTGCGCGTCAGGTTGGAAAGACTTGGCTGTTGAAAGAATTTGGCAGGAATGAATACGATAACTTGGTGTATGTCAACTGCTCGGATGATAATTTTGCCAAATCATTGTTTATGCATGACCTTAAGCCCAATCGAATCATACGGGATGTTGAGGCAAATACGGGACAGCAAGTCAAAGCAGGGCGGACATTGCTTTTCTTTGATGAGATACAAGATGCTCCTAATGGCATAACATCATTGAAATATTTTTGTGA
>JAGAEQ010000070.1 GCA_017613015.1 Bacteroidales bacterium
ATCATGGCCTTTCTACGCTTTACGCAAAGGTTGGAACGTAAAAAGTGGATCCGCAAAATCGGGGTCAACAACATCATCATTACCATGGTGATGATCCTGTTCAGCTTGTTCGGATCGGTGTTTGGGATGAGTGAGGAGACCATCGCCTTTGTGGTGGTCTTCATCCCTTTGGCCATACGCATGGGCTACGATTCCATTGTGGGGGTCTGCATGTGCTACGTCGCCGCCCACGTGGGTTTCGCCGGAGCCATGCTCAACCCTTTCACCATCGGCATCGCCCAAGGCATCGCCGGGCTGCCGCTTTTTTCGGGATTAGAATACCGTTTTCTCTGCTGGATAGTGCTGACATTCATATGTATCGCCTTTGTACTGTGGTACGCCCGCCGTGTCAAGGCGAAACCCGAACGCAGCCCCGTGCACGCCTTAGACGCCTACTGGCGCGACCGCGCAAGCGACTCCGGAAACAGCGAGGGGAAAAGAAGGGTTTCCAAACGCCCCGCCTGGGTGGTTTACGCCCTGCTGACCGCAGCCTTGGCCTATGTCGCCTTCCGCCACCCCTTCACCACACTGACAGTGGGAGGCCGCACGGTGCAGGCCGCGCTGCTACCCGTATTGGCGGCGCTTTTCGCCCTGACGGGCTTTTTCACGCTCCGCCGCGCCACCCCTTATTTCATCCTTGACTTGCTGCTGTTCACGGTGGCTTACCTCGTGGTCGGCGTGTTAGGCTACCAATGGTACGTGATGGAGATTTCGGCCCTGTTCCTCGCCATGGGCATCCTCAGCGGCGTGGCCGACGCCCAGCGTGCCGACGACATCGCGAAGCTCTTCCTCGCCGGATGCAAGGACATTCTCTCCGCCGCCCTGGTGGTGGGGCTGGCAAGCGGCATCCTCTGCATACTGAAAGAAGGCCGCATCATCGACACCCTGCTCTACGGGCTCACCCGCTCCTTGGCGCAAACCGGCGAAGTGGCCTCGTTGGGCGTGATGTACCTCTTCCAGACGCTGCTGAACGTTGTGATGCCCAGCGGTTCCGCCAAAGCCGCCCTGACCATGCCCATCATGACGCAGTTTGCCGACCTCATTCAGGTTTCACGCCAGACCACCGTGCTGGCTTTCCAGTTCGGCGACGGTTTCACCAACATGCTGACACCCACCAGCGGCGTGCTGATTGGCGTGCTCGGAATGGCCAAGATACCGTACGGCACCTGGCTGCGTTGGGTGTGGAAGTTCATCCTCGCCCTCATCGCCATAGGTTTTCTGCTCATGCTGCCCACCCTGTGGCTCAGCCTTCCGGGATTCTGACCCAGACGCACCTTTCGACCGAAGACAAAAAAAGCAGGGGCGCGAATGCGCCCCTGCTGCCTTATTTTCCGGAAACGGAATTACTTCGTGGCCTCGAAACCGGCACGGATGGCGTCCAGATTGGCATTCACCACGGCTTCGCCCTTACGGTCGAAAATGTGGTGGATGGCCTCCTCTAATTTGTCCATGCCAATGCCGAGATACGGCACGGCCGCGCCCAGCAGCACCATGTTGGGACGGGCATTGCATTTCTTCGCCAATTCATTGGCGTTGAGCACTACACGTTTCCCAACCTTGTTGATTTCCGCCATAATTTTATCCAGTTCCGGATAGTTGGCAATGTTCACAAAAGGTTCGGAATTGGTGATCACGCAGCCTTCCGGCCCCAGAAAGGGCAGGTAGCGCAAGGCTTCCATGGGCTCGGACGACAGAATGATGTCGGCACGGCCTTCCGGAATCACATCGGCGAAAATCGGTTTGTCGGAAAGGCGAAGGTGGGAGAACACCGAACCTCCGCGCTGAGACATGCCGTGGATTTCAGACTGTTTTAAATACAAATTGACGTTCAGCGCCGCATCGGAAATGATTTTGGCTACGGAAACGATACCGTCGCCGCCGACACCGCACAATATGATATCTTTTTTCATGACTTTATTTTTTTATTGAAACAACCCTTTTATTTTTTCTCGCCTAAGTGCTTTTTCAGCTCCACAATGCAAGTGCGGTGCGGAATAATCACGGAAACACCGTTGTAGGCGACCTCTTCCTCTATAATGCGCACATTCTCCGCATGGTTCTTCGGCAGCGGGATAATGTCACGGATGTGCTCCGGAGCGACCCCGAGCCCTTCGCAGATGCGGCGGATTTTGTTGTGCGCGGACGAAGGCTGTCCACCGGTCATGGCGGTAATGTCATTGTCCAAAATCATGACCACCACATTGGCTTTCTCGTTGATGCAGTCCAACAGGCCGGTCATGCCGCTGTGCCCGAAGGTGCCGTCACCGATGACCGCGCAGGAGGGGAACACGCCCGCCTCGGAAGCGCCCTTGGCCATGGTGATGGAAGCGCCCATGCACACGGTGGTGTCAATGGCTTTCAAGTTGAATCCCAGCGTATAGCAGCCAATGTCACCGAAGACCTTGCCGTGCTCGTACTTGGCCATGACCTCGTTCAAGGCGTTGTAGCTGTCGATATGGGGGCAGCCCTGGCACAAAGCGGGCGGACGGTTGGTGACCACTTCGGGAACGGCGGGACCTTGCGGCACCTCGCGATGCAGCGCCTTGGCGATTTTTTCGGCGTTCATTTCGCCGTCGCGGCGGATGGTCTCATCCAAACGGCCCATCACCTTCTTCCCTTTGTTCAGGCAGCCTTTGATCTGCTCTTCGATGAAGGGCTGGCCGTCTTCCAGCACCAAAAGTTCGGCGCACTCGTCATACAAACGGCCGAGCATGGCGGAAGGCAGCGGATATTGGGTGATTTTCACCACCGGATACGGGCAGTTGCCGTCCTCGAAATTCTCCATGAGGTAGTTGAAAGCGATACCGCTGGTGACGATACCCAGGCTCTTGTCCGTGCCTTCGTAGTAGCGGTTGTTGCCGGAGGTGGAGGAAGCCAGCTCAAAAGCCGGCTGTTTGTCAATCAGACTGCGGTACAGGCGTTTGGCATTCGCCGGAAGCAACACGAAGGAACTGGCGTCCTTGGGGAAGCTGATGGGGTTCTGTGCCAAGGGGGCGCGGCGTTCCACACCGGCGCGGCTGTGGGCCAGACGGGTCGGGATGCGGAAAAGCACCGGCGTTCCCAGCTGTTCAGACAGCTCGTAACCGTAAAACACCATGTCGTAGGCCTCCTGCTGGTTGGAAGGCTCCAGCATGGGGATCATGGCCCAATGACCGTAATAACGGCTATCCTGCTCGTCCTGGGAAGAGAACATGCTCGGATCGTCCGCCACCACGATCAGCACACCCTTGGTGCCGATAATGGCCGCATTCATGAAGGGGTCGCCGCACACATTCAAGCCCACATGTTTCATGCAGGTCATGGCGCGTTTGCCGGCATACGCCACCCCAATGGAGGCCTCCAGGGCCGTCTTCTCGTTGGCGCACCAATTGGCGACCACCCCTTTCTCCCTGGCTTCCTTGGATTTGATGACATATTCCGTAATCTGTGTGGACGGAGTCCCCGGATAACTGTTGATGGCGCTGCCGCCCGCGTCGATGAACGCCTGGGCGATGGCCTCGTCTCCTAATAACAACAACTTCTGCATAGTGCTATTGTATTTGTATATACTTAATTATTAATTATTTGCAAACATAATTCCCGACCACGCGCGGCCACGGGAACCAAATTGCAAATGTACGTGAAAAATCAATAGGAAATCCTCCTGCGGGACATTTTAATTTTCACCCGAAGGGCGTGTCCGTTTCACCCATCCTTCCCGTCCGCATGGAAATTCCCTTGACATGGCCTCTGAAAAAGCTTTTTTTCAAAAAAAACCGCCCCAAACAACCCCTAAAAAGCTCCTTTCGTCACTGTTTTTCCGTTTTTCGTCACTGAAAACGCCATTTTCGTCCCTAAGCGGCCCTTTCGGTCACAATGCCGGAATGTCGGTAACCGCCTTGTATTTGCCTCGGCAATCCGTGCTAATTTTGCAGTGCGAAACCAAAACAAAAAAAAACGAAAAAATGAACATGATCAGCACTTTTGGCGATTCCATCATGCGCGGCGTGATTTCCGACGCGAAAAAAGGCGACGGAAAACCCAAATACAAGATTTCCGAGCACAATTTTGTCAGCCGTTGCGAGCAAATACTGGGGGTCAGGATATTGAACTTCTCCTGCTTCGGCAGCACCACGACCCAAGGGATGAAATACGTGGATAGGTACGATAACGAGCTGAAAAGCAGCAACGTAGCTGTTTTCGAATACGGCGGCAACGACTGCGACTTCGATTGGAAGGCCGTGGCCGAGGCCCCACAGGAGCGACACCAGCCCAAAGTCTCCCTCCAACGTTTTCTGCAACAGTACAATTCACTTATCGACCGCGTGACACAAATGGGAATACATCCGGTGATTCTTTCCATGCCGGTCATTGACCCCGACCGCTTTTTTGAAACCGTTTCCTTCGGCCTGAACAAGGACAACATTTTGCACTGGTTGGGAGGCAAAACCATCCGCATCTCCCACTGGCACGAGATGTACAACCTGGAACTGTTCAAGCTGGCCCGGCAAAAGGAGGTGCCCATCGTGGACATCACGTCGCCGTTTTTGGCATTGGCGCACTATGACGACTACCTTTGCGCCGACGGCATACATCCCAACGAACGCGGGCACGCCCTCATTGCGGAAGTGCTGATGGAAAAAGCCGCGCATTATCCCGCTTTACAGCAATGCGGCTAACTGATCGTAATAGTTTCTGCTGACAGGCACGCGGTGGGCGTTGGGCACGTCCAAGACGGCGTAGGTGAACTCCTTGTCCTTCTGCAAGGCCTGCACCCGCGCACTGTTCACGAAATAAGAGCGGTGGCAACGGACGAGGCCACCCTTCAGGCAGGTCTGCTCCATCCGTTTCATGGTGTTGCGGAGGCTGTAGAACTTGATTTCCCCGTATTCCAAATAACATATTTTCAAATAGTTCTCATCACTTTGCACGTACAGCACCGCATCCTTGGCCACCACGAGCTTGAGGTTGTCGCGTTCGTCCGTGAAATGGATTTTCTCTTTGGCGGCATCACGTTCCCTCTCCAAAAGTCCCTGATTTTTAGACAATATAATAAAATACATGTTGATAATCAGGTATGGGACCATCATCAGCACGGAAAGATACACCAGCATGATTCCGAAAAACCAGAAATAAGCCTCCCCCTTGCCGGACATCAGCCAAAGGTAAAGTGCCGAAAAGCCGGAGGAAAACACAATTTCGCCCATACCCAGCAGAAAAACAGAGGTGTAGGGAAGCGCTTTCGCACAACGGCCGGTCAGCATGAATAGGAAGCGCGAGACGAGCATCAGCACCAGAACGATGCAGAACAGCATGGTCACATGGAAGGTGTAGCGCGGATAAGGGAGGGGAAAACGGGCGAAACTGCTGGGCATAAACAGCAGCAACATCCCGAAAACAAAGAGCGGCACGCCAACGGCATGGAAGACAAAACCTTTTTTCGATGCGTATTCCTTGGGCAGCATGGTCTTTTCGATTTTGAAGTCGCTAAAACACTAACCTATTGATTGCCATTTGTTCATGGTGTCCGAAACAAGCCATGAAAAACTTTTGCAAATGTACATGAAAAATCAATTTGAAATCCGCAAAACATATTGAAATTTTTCTCACCTTTGCAGTTTGTGTCGGAACAACGGTTTCGGTATTTTACCGTTTCTTACACAATTATTTGCATCGGCAGCAACCATTGCGGGACATTCGCTTGGCAGGCTTCCGCTGCAAAAAGGGCCAAAACCAAAACAACATGGAGACAATACGCACACGGGAAGCCCTGCAACAGGCAGTGGCCGCCTTCAAAAAGGAAGGGAAAAGCATAGGGTTCGTACCCACGATGGGGGCGCTGCACGAAGGCCACCTGACCCTGATGCGGCAGGCGAAAAGGGAAAACGACATTGCCATTTGCAGCATTTTTGTCAACCCGACCCAATTCAACAACCCCACTGATTTGGAGCGTTATCCGCGCAATCCCGAAAAGGACGCGCAAGCGGTCAGCGGCATCTGCGACATCGCCTTCATCCCGTCTGTGGAGGAGATGTACCCCGAAAAACCGACCGAGACCTACGATTTCGGCGAGCTTGAAAAGGTGATGGAAGGTCCCTCCCGCCCCGGCCATTTCCAAGGCGTGGGCATGGTGGTGAGCCGCCTTTTTGAAATGGTGCGTCCCGACCGTGCCTATTTCGGCAAAAAGGACTACCAGCAGGTGGCCGTCATCCGTCGCTTGGTGGAATTGAAAAAATACCCGATTGAAATTGTGCCGGTGGAGATTGTACGTGCGGAAGACGGACTGGCCCTCAGTTCGCGGAACGCGCTGCTGCACCCCGAGAAAAGGGCGAAGGCCCCCTTCATCTACCAGACACTGAAACAAGCCAAAACAATGGCGGCCGGCCACACCTTGCAGGAAGTGGAAAAATGGATCAAGGAACAGATAGGCAGCGACCCCGATTTCGAGCTGGAATACATACAGATTGCCGATGCGGAGACCTTGCAGCCCATCAGCTCCTTCGCCGATGCGGCGCATGTGGTGGCCTGCATCACCGTCTGGTTGGACGGCGTGCGGCTGATTGACAACATTGAATTCAAATAACAGGAAGATGCAGATAACGTTGATGAAATCGAAAATACACCGGGCTGTGGTGACCGAAGCCAACATTGGCTATGTGGGCAGCATCACCATCGACCGGACGCTGATGGAAGCGGCGGAATTACACGAATACGAACGGGTGGACGTGCTTAACGTCAATAACGGGGAAAGGCTGCAGACCTACGTGATTGCCGGGGAACGCGACAGCGGCATCATCTGCCTGAATGGCGCGGCCGCACGCAAGGCGGTGGTCGGTGACATCGTCATCATCCTTTCCTACGCCAACGTGTCGCCCGAAGAGGCGGAGGGATGGCAGCCGAAGGTGGTGCATCCCCGCTTCACCTACGGAAAAAACCGGCTTTAGACGGCTGTTTTCCTAAGCGTCAAAAGGAAACAACATCTTCCCCGTCTTCGTTGGGACGGTATTCCAATCCCCACAAACCCAAGATTTTCCCCAAGGCTTCCGTAGCCGGGCAATAGCGCAGGTAGCGCGGTTTTTTGCCTTTTTCAAGGACAAGGTAGCCGCGGCTGTAGTTTTTCAGGAAATCGGACAAGTCCACCTCATCCACCAGTTCCCCAAGGTAATTGGTCACCATCACGTGCTCAAAGCCCTGGAACAGCTCCATGAAATAAATGTTCTCCGGCTCCAGGGCCTCCTGCATCGCCATGGCGTTCGCCAGCCATGCGGTGTCCGAGGCAAGGGAAATCCGGGTGGTGTCGGCAAACTGTATGACAGCCCTATAGGCTTCGTTGTATTCCGGTTCCACGTACACAAAACGGCCACTTTCCACCTGCAAGCGGAAGCAATCCTTGGTTTCCGTCTCCTTGCCCGCCAGCGCAGTCTCCACACTGTCCGACAAAGAGCGCAGGCACTCGTATTTCTTGCGGATGCACAAGCCCCAGGTGTCGTCCAGCTCGGACTGCCATTCCTCGCTTTCAATCTGCCCGGGTTTTTCCACGGCATAGCTGTAGGCGACCACCAAGGCCGAAAGCGCCTCCCTTTCCGCGGCGGGATCCTCAGGGGCCGACACCGTAAGCAGCACTTTGTAAATGCCTTCCCCCTTATCGGAGACCAACCACAGATCGTAATCGGAGGAAGGGCTCGGGAAAGCGCCCTCCAGCTGCCAGCTTTCCGGAAAATCGGCCCTCAAGGTGCAGCCGCTGCCGGGCATGTGCTTCAAAAAACGGTAAATCTGGTTTTGCAGCCCTTCCGGAAGCAGGGGAAGGCTGTCGTCCGCCGCCGTGCCGCAACAGATGGTGGCAGGAAGCGAAAGCTGCTCGGGAGACAGGGGCGCCTCCTTTTTCTTTTTCAAAAAACAGGCTGTCAGCAGGCAGCCGCAAAGCACGCCGCAGCCCAATACTGCCGCGATTTTCCGCAAATGTGTCCTCTTCATGGTATCCGCATTGGTTTCAGGCTGCAAATATCCGAAAAATCCGGACACGGAAAGCTGTTTTTTTGCCGTGGCATATTTATTTTTATGCTACTTTTGTAGCGTAAAAACACATAGGCTATGAATTGTTCCATCGGACTTGACATTGGAGGGACCAAATGCGCCTTCTCCGTAGGGGAATGCAAAGGGGAAAGCATTGAAATCAGGCATCGTGAGGAATTTCCGACCGGCGGCCTGCACTGGAGGGAAGTGCTGGAGGAATTCACGGAACGGATACAGCGTTTCCGGCAGGAGACGCCGGATTTTCAGGCGGCGAACATCGGCATCAGCTGCGGCGGGCCGCTGGATTCCGCCAAAGGGGTCATCCTGAGCCCTCCCAACCTTCCGGGTTGGGACGAAGTGCCCATCGTGCCTTTTTTCCGCGAACGCTTCGGGCTGCCCGTGCACCTTCAGAACGACGCCAACGCCTGCGCCTGGGCGGAATACCGTTTCGGGGCGGGGCGCGGCACGCGCAACATGGTTTTCATGACCTTCGGCACCGGATTGGGCGCGGGCATCATCATTGACGGCAAGCTCTACGCCGGAACCAACGACAACGCCGGTGAAATCGGGCACATCCGGCTCGCCCCCACCGGACCGCTCGGCTACAACAAGGAAGGCAGCGCCGAAGGCTTCTGCTCCGGCTCCGGCATCGCCCGCTTAGCCCTCATCCGCGCCAAGGAGCGCGGCTTGGACATCGGCACGCCCACGGCCAAAGAAATCTTCGCCAAAGTGCGGGAAGGGGAAGCCTTTTTCACGGAAGTGTTCCGCGAATCCGCCGAAAAATTGGCGACGATACTGGCTTTCACCATCGACATTCTCAATCCGGAAGTCATTGCGCTGGGAGGCGTTTTCATGCGGAACGCCGATTTGTTCCTGCCGCTCATCAACCCGATATTGGACAGGGAGGCCCTGCCGCTCGCCCGGAAAGCCTGCCGCATCCTGCCCGCCGGATTAGGGGAATCTGTAGGCGACTACGCGGCCTTGGCTGTAGCAAGCATGGAATAGTGAAGATGTGAAAATCAACAATTTAACCTTCTAACATCTTAACAAAATTATTAACAAAAAGAAACGTAACAAATCAAGCATTGCCATGAAGAAAAACACTGCCATTTGGCCGATTCTGGCCGGATTTTTTGTGATGGGGTTCTGCGACATCATCGGGACGGTGATGAACCAGGTGAAAGCCGAATGCGCCCTTGACGACGTGACGGCGGGCTTTCTGCCTTCCATGATTTTCATCTGGTTTTTCCTGATTTCCATCCCCACCGGCATCCTCTGCGGAAAAGCGGGACGGAAAAACACGGTGCTGCTTTCGCTCTGCATCACCCTGGCGGCCATGCTGTTGCCGCTGTTCGCCAATGCGGAGCGCTTTTGGATCTACTTCGTGTCCTTCGCCCTTTTGGGCATTGGCAACACCATCATTCAGGCGGCCCTTCCCGCCCTGATGTCCAACGTGGTGGCCTCCGACCAGCTGACCAGCCGCATCTCCCTCGGCCAATTCGTCAAGGCGATTTGCGCAGCCCTGACCCCGGTGTTTGTCTACCTGACCGCCACCCTGCTCGGCAACTGGAAACTGCTGTTCCCCCTGTACGGCTTTCTCACCCTTTTGGCCGCCCTCTGGCTGCTGCTGACCCGCATTCCGGACGAACGCAGCCAGGCCGCAGCGGACAAGCCGCAGCCCACCACCTTCCTTTCCTGCCTCGCCATGCTCGGAAACCCCTTCGTCTTAGCCATGACAATCGGCATACTGTTTTCCGTCGGGGCGGATGTGGGCTTCGCCGTCACCATTCCGGAATATTTGAAAAATGTCTACCAGGTGGATCTGGACCTCGCCGGGGTGGGTCCGACGGTGTACTTCATCGCCAAAACCATTGCCGCCGCCTTGGGTGCAGCGGTCTTCGCCAAAATTTCCGCCGCCAAATGCTTCCCGTGGTGCATGGGCATCGGCCTGCTCGCCACCCTCGCCATGTTCGTGGCCCCTTCGGCCGGAACCTTTCTGGCATGCGTGTTTGTAGCGGCCCTGATGACAGCCAACAGCTTCGGCATGTGCATGGGTCTCGCCTTGGACAAAGCGCCGGAGAAAGCCAACGAAATCACCGCGCTCATGGTGATGGCCATCGTGGGCGGCGCCATTGTGACCCCGGTGCTGGGTTTCGCCCAAAGCCGCTTCGGAGCCGCCGGACTGGTGAGCGTGCTTTCCGTCTGCGTGGCCTTCCTGCTCTGCCTCGGTGTTTTCGCGACCAAATCAAGCAAGAAAAATGCGTAAAAGCCTTTTTATACTGTTAGCCGCCGCTTTATGGACAGCCGCCTGCCAACGGAAAACGGAGGTGAAGGACGAATTCGCCATCGAAGACCCCACCACCACCTATTCCATCATCAAATCCGACAGCGGAAGCGGCATAGACGTAATCAGCAAAACAGGAAACAACCCTTTGAAAGTGAGGGAATCCATACGCTCCTACCAGCTGCCTGAAACCACTTTTCCCGCCCGAAGGGACAAATTCTACAGCCTCTTGCAGCAGCTGAAACAGCGGACCGCCCAAGGGGAGGGAACCAATTACGAGGAGGTGGACTCCCTCAACTACTTGGCCATCCACTACCTGAAACACCTGCTTTCGGACCCGAAAAGCCTGAAATACAGCCTGAGGCATCCCATGCTACGCACCGTGACCTCCCAAGACAAACGATTGAAAATCTACGCCTGGGACGAAAACATCGCGCCGGGACACCAAAGCTATATCAATGTGTTCCAATACCGTAGATACGACGACAGTTTAGAAGTCGCCTTCAACGGGGACATTGACAACGCCAACGAGCTGTATTTCCACACGGCCCGCATTGAAAGCATCCACGACGTGCAGCGCACCGACACAAGCGCCTTGTACGTGGCGGCCTTTTCCGGCTCCCAGGGCAGCGAGCACCTGTACCGGGGCTTCGGAAGCATCCGCATCCGAAACGGCCGTTTCGACTTCGACTATCCGCTCTTCGAACGGCAGAGCAACTGCCTGCTGCTGCATTACACAGAAGCGGACATTGTCCGAAACAGCTACACGCCCAAGACCAGGGAGCTGCACCAGTATTTTGCAAGCGGCAAGCCGGAACGCACCGACACCGTGGACCGCACCTATGGCTTCGACGGCGCCTATTTCACACGCAAAGCCTCCTGACATGAATGACTACCGGAAGATCACCGCTTTGCTGAAACCCTACAAGGGGCGGATTTTCGGCATTTTTGCGCTGAACGTGTTCGCCGTCTTCTTCTCCATTTTCTCCATCACCATGCTCGCCCCTTTCTTAGCCCTGATTTTCAACCCGGAAAACAGGGTGACGGAAGCGCCGGAATGGAGTTTCAGCTCCGACTCCCTGATTAGCGGCCTGCAATACCTGCTCGGCTGCATTGTCCAGGAACGGGGGGCCGCCGCCGCTTTGGCCATCACTATCGCCTTTATCTGCGTGCTGTTTCTGCTGAAAAACCTCTTCACCTACCTTTCCATGCTGTGCGCAGTGCCCATGCGCACCCGCATACAGAAGGATTTGCGGGACCAATGCTTCCGCTTTTTCCTGACCGCCCCCCTCTCCTTCTACGCCCAGGCCCGGAAAGGCGATGTGATGTCACGCGCCATCAACGACATACAGGAGATTGACACCTCCATTCTGCAATACGTGCAGCAACTGTTCAAGGAAATCCTGACCCTGCTGCTCTTTTTCGCCATGCTGTTGTTCATCAATTGGCAATTCACCCTTTTTGTCCTGATTAGCATACCCTTGGCAGCCCTTCTGATCAGTTGGGTGCAACGACGGCTGAAACGCCACGCCATCACGGCCAAACAAGCCGAAGGCCGTATGCTCTCCCTGACGGAAGAAAGCATTTATGGCTTGCGTATTATCAAAGCATTCAACAACATACCTTTACAAAACGAACATTTCCGACAGGAGAACGGACGTTACACCCGCCTGCTCATACGCATCAACCGGCTCAAGGACCTTTCGTCCCCGCTCAGCGATTTCATCGGCATGTGTATGGTGGTCATCCTACTGATTGCCGGGAGTTTTCTCGTCGCCAACGACAGCAGCTTCCAGGCCGAAGTGTTCATCACCTATTTGGTGCTGTTCACCCAAATCATCAACCCTATGAAAACCATTGCGGACGCGGCGGCCAACTTCAAAAAAGGCTTCGCCTCCATGCAGCGCATCGAGGAGCTGCTGCAACAGCCCACGGAAGCGTCCGGGGAGGGCGAGACGGCGGAAATGCCCCGTTTCGAACAGGAAATCCGCATCGAGGAAGCGGACTTCGCCTACGAAGGGAAAACGGTGCTGCACCAGCTTTCCTTGTGCATTCCCAAAGGGAAACACATCGGCCTGTGCGGCAGCTCCGGTTCCGGAAAATCCACCCTCGCCGACCTTCTCCCCCGTTTTTACGAGCTGCGTTCGGGCCGCATCAGCATTGACGGGACCGACATCCGCGAACTTCCCTTGGACGGGCTGCGCCAGCTGTTCAGCATCGTTTCCCAAGAGAGCATCCTGTTTAACGACACTATTTTCAACAATATAGCTTTCGGAAAACCCAACACCGGAGAGGAAGAGGTGTGGGCCGCCGCCGAAGCCGCGCAAATCGCCGGATTCATCCGCAGTCTGCCGGACGGCATGCAGACCGAAGTCGGCGACCGGGGACTGAAGCTCTCCGGCGGCCAGCGGCAGCGCATCAGCATCGCCCGAGCCTTTTTGAAAGACGCGCCCGTCCTGATTTTGGACGAAGCCACCTCCGCATTGGACTCGGAATCGGAGAAACAGCTACAGGCCGCCATTCAGCGGCTGATGCGGGGGAAAACCACCCTGACCATCGCCCACCGGCTGTCCACCCTTTTCGAGGCCGATGAGATTGTGGTGCTTGAAAACGGCCGCATTGTAGAGAAAGGCTCCCACCAAAGCCTGGTGCAGCAGCAGGGGGCGTATTTCCGCATGCTTCAACTGCAAGCCTTGGAATAAGATGGAACAGGCGCATTTGGTGGTTCTTGCCGATTTCGGGATAGCGGCGGGGGAAGTGGCGAAAACCGTAACGGAAGTCCGGCTGTCAGACTGGCGGAAAGTGGCGCAGGACCGTTTTTTCCGCATGGGTTTCCCCGATTTTCCACCGGAAGCGGAAGCGCAGCTCGCCTACTTGGGACGCAATGCCGAAGGGGACGCGCTGCTCCGGTGGTGCGGCATCCGCTTGCGCATCAGCCGCCACCTCATCCAATGCGACTTTCCCTGCCTGTTCAAAACCTGGACCGACTACGAAGCCTTCCGCATCAGCCTCGACCGCTTTCTCTGCACCCTGCTCCGGCCTTTCCAAAGCACGGAAGCGCTGTTTGTCCCGTCTTTCTGGGAAGTGGAGAGCTATCGTTTCCAAAACGACTGGCAGCAAAGACGCCTCAGGCAGCTGCAACAAAAGATCACCCATAAGGAAAACTCCTACAAGCGGAGCCTGCTCCACCTGCAACACTGCCTCGGCAGTCCGGCGGAGGATTTTCAGGACAAGGGGAAAGCCGCCTATTGGCGGAAAAACGTTTACGACATGGACACCGGGCCGCTCCGCCTCACCGGCAAATTGCCCGCCCCGCTTGGGACGGAGGAGCTGATTTCCCAGGCGGAACTGCTGACCCAAGAAGCCGTTTTCGCCTGCATGCCACGCTGCCGCAACAACAACTGCCCTTTCGTAGCCTACGACAAAAACCGGCCTTCGGAGGAACGCGACTGCCGCCTGCTCCCCCATTTTGACCGGAAAAAACATCCCGATTTCGCGACCTCCATACGCGAGGAAGGTGCAGCCGTATGGAACGCACACTGTTTCTTTTCTTTAGAACTTCGGAAAGACCATTTCACGCTGCAATTCCGGAAAAGCATAGCCGAACTGCTGTACGGGGAACGGAAAGCTGATTTTCAGAAAGTTTGGGACTATTGGCACCGCTTGCTCCGACCCTCCGAAACCCTGTTGGCCTCCGCCTACGCCTGGGAAGGCTGCGACGAAACCGCCTCCTACGCGGACAAGAAACGCCTGCTTGACAAGCGCCTCACTGCCTACGATTCAGTGCATGAAGTCCCCACCTGGGCCTTCGCCTACGTGCTTTTTTCCGATTAGAACCGCATGCCGAAACCGGCCTTGACCAAGGCATCCATGCCGAGGTTGGTCTCCACCAGGCCGAACATACGGTCGTTGCCGAATCGCACACCTATGGGCGTCGCATTGAGGGCGAACAAGGTGGTGGCGTTGCCTGACGACTGCTTGTTGTTGTCGAAGAGGAAGGTCACACCGAGGTCAATGCCCGAATACAGCTTCACGTGCCTGCGGTTGAGGTAGGAGAACTGCACGCTCGGCATAAAGGACAAAGTGGTGGTGTAGTATTTGTTAACCAACACGTTGGAAGTGTCCCACACTTTGGTGCAAAGCCCCTCGTACACGACCTTCATGCCCGGGCGCAGCCACGATTTCACCTGGGCGTAATAGTCCAGCCCATAGGTCCCGATGAAATCCGTTTCGGTTTTGTAGTGATTGCCTATCGCATTGGCCACGCCTTCCACAAGCACTTTGAAAAAGTCGTACATGCAGCCGAAACCCGACACTATCCCTACGCTGACGGAAACTTCACTGACCGGGCTTCTGTAACTATCCGCAAAGGGCGGATTCCCCGGGGTGCCTATGTTTTGCGGCTCCTGCCCCCATGCCATGCAAGGCACCGCCATCGCAAACACGGCGGCAATCATTACGGTACGCATTGTGTGCATCATTTTCCCTCCTTTTTTCAAGTGTTTGGCACATCCCCGCGCTCCCTCGCGTTCATCCGGAAATGCAAATGCAAAAGTACAATTTTTTTTCATGCAGCCATATTTCAGGGAAAAAACAGCCTAATTTTTGTCCCTCACATCGCATTGGAGGGAAATTTTGTTTTTCTCTCCGCACACAAAAGCGGCAATGGTGAAAAACAAGGCACACAACAATTCACCAAACAAAGCATGAACAGCTTTATATCCAGCGATTAAGAATTTTTAGCGCAGGAGTGTCCGCAAGCTATGCGCGGAGAAGGGCGTCCATTTTCCTTGCGACCATTCTGATCATGGGAACGGCCACCGAGTTTCCGGTCTGCCGACGGATTTCTTGCGGCGGAACCACTATCCTGAAACTTTCGGGAAAACCTTGGAGACGCAGCAGCTCCCTAGAGGAAAAACGACGTATCCCATTGACAAGCTGATAATTGTACGAAGCCCCCGTCCGCAGGGCGCACGCATGGTCAAGCACGGAAATGTGACCCGATTTGTTTTCGTGCCACACCGAAGGGTAAAACACCGCCTTCCCATCCACGCTCGCCTGCCGTTTCCGGACAATGGCCTCACTGGCAAACAGCGAAGGGTCAACCGCGCTGTCCTTTTCCAGCACATCGGCTAGTCGGTATGGCCGTTTGGTGAAATCGAAAGAGAATGTGGCACAGGCTTTTTCATCGGTAAAGCCAATCATCAGCACTCGCTCCCGCTTCTGCGGCAAGCCAAAATCCAAGGCATTGAGCACCTGCCATTTCACGTAGTAGCCAAGCTCCGCCAAGTGTTGCAGCACCACTTGGAACGTCCGCCCATGGTCGTGCGAGACCAGCTGCTTGACATTTTCCAGCAATATGGCCCGGGGGCGATGGTGTTGCAGTATGCGCTCTATCTCGAAAAACATCGTGCCACGTGTGTCGGCAAAGCCCTGCCGCTTGCCCATGATGCTGAAAGCCTGGCAAGGAAAGCCTCCCAACAGCACATCGTGCGCGGGAATCTGGTCGGCGGGAATCCGAGTGATGTCGCCCGCGGGCGCCTCACCGAAATTGGCAGCGTAAGTCGCCGCGGCAGCCTGATCCCATTCCGAAGAGAACACGCATTGGTAGCCCATCTCGTCAAAAGGGATGCGCATACCGCCGATACCGGCAAACAAATCAATGAATTTCAGCGTTTTCATTTTCACAGCCAAGGGTTCAAACCACATGCATCATCAGCCAATCGAACCAAGGGGCGGGCAAGATGGCGTGCAAAAAGACCACCGGCTTGGCCCCCGCCCCGACAAGGTAACGGGTGCGCGGACGGCGGCTGTTCACGGCTTTCCGCATGGCGCGGGAAATCACTTTCGGATGGCTCATCAGCTTGCCGCTGTACAGTTTGCGCAGTCCAGCGGCCGTTTGGGCAGCAAGATCCGCATACGCGCCGCCCCGGGACGAATTTTCCAGATTGTCCGCGGCAATCAGCCCCCAATCGGTTTTGATGCAGCCCGGCTCCAACAGCACCACATCGATGCCGAAGCCTTTGGTTTCCATGCGGAGCGCGTCACTGAGGGCCTCAAGGGCGTATTTGGTGGCATGGTACCAGCCACCGAAGAAGGACACCATTTTTCCGCCCATGCTTCCGGTGATGATGATGCGTCCGCTCCGCTGCCTGCGCAGGTATGGCAGCACTTGCTGCGTAAGCCGGACCAGCCCGAACACATTGACTTCGAACTGTCTCCGGGCCTCCACTATCGGCACATCCTCCATCGCGCCGAAGGAACCGTAGCCCGCATTGTTGATAAGCACATCGATGCGCCCCTCCTTGGACACCAGCGCGTCCAAGGCTTCGCTGATGCTCTGTTCGTCAGTGATGTCCATTTTGAGCGGCGTGACGCCGTAGGCTTTCAGGCCTTCCATCTTTTCGACACGGCGTGCCGCGCCATACACCCTGTGCCCCTGTTGCGCGAGTTCAACGGCGGTCTGGTAGCCGATTCCGCTGCTCGCCCCCGTGATAAGTATGATTTTCGGTTTCATTATTGTTTTTTATCCTTTTCTTGCGTTTCCTGATGTTTTATTGGCGTTGCCGACAGCGGGAACATCCCCCATCGCCTGAAGGTACCCCACCCAGGCCTCCTGCACCTCCTCCGCGGCGCAGGCCTCTTCGAAAAACGACACATGGCACTCCTTTTTGAAAGGTGCCCAGTTGCCGCAGACGAGGCCGTCGCGGGCGACAATGGGCTGGAAAATGCCGCTGTTGTTGTGGGCGCGGTGCCGGTGCTCGGGCGGAAGCACAATGTCGCGGCTCTTGTAGCCGATGAGGTACTCGTCGTAAGGCGGAATCAGCAGGCATCGGCCTTTACGGAAACCGTGCGTGCGGCACTCGTCGGTCAGGTAGAACTCCCGGCCTTTCCACCGCTCCAAACGGAGGGCGCCGCCCAAAAGCGCGATGCCCTTGCGGCAGTCGCTGACGTTCAGCCCCGACCACCAGACGAAATCCTCCAAGGTCGCGGGCTGCCTGCTCTGGAAGTATTTGCGGGTGAAAAGCATCAGGGCTTCGTCCCGGTCCGTTCCGGCTCCCGGTTTCACCTTGTCGGCGACAAGCGCGTAAGTGGCCTTCATGGGCAGCAAATCGCCGCTACAGAGCACGCCTGACAGCTCGGCCATGCGGATATGGTACGACAGCCTATGCTCGTCCATCCGAAGGTCTTTCTCCGCCAAGGCTTGGACAAAATCCTCCTTGGTCACGCTTTTTTTGTCGGCGGCGGTCCGGACAAACAGCTCCCGGACACGCATCAGCTCCCCCTCGGGAATGGAAATTTTGTTGCTGCTCATCCACCCTTTGATGACCGAAAGGGCCTTGGGCGCGCACAGTGCCAGCATGGCCCGATAGTCCACGGCAGACACCAATTGCCAGATGCCCCGCATCAGGTGAAGGCGGAGGATGCGGCCGCTATCGTAAGCCTCCTTGAACGCCTTTGCCGACGGTTTGCGCGTGCGCATGGCCACCGCCCAGCGCATCATGCGGTATTCCTGCGCCTGCATGGCCCCCATGTGGCTGACCACTTCGGCGGGGTCGCTGAACTGAGGCGCGACAAGCTGCTGGTTGAGCAGGCGGAATGCGACAGGATTCATCGGCTTATTTCGCCGGTTCCCACTTGCAGCGGACGGGCGACACAATCGCTCCCTCCTTCTTCAAGGCGTCGAAAGCCTTGTCAACGATTTTACGGTCAAGGCCGGTCATTTCGGCCACTTTGCCAGCGTTCACGGGTTCTCCGGCCTCGCGCATGGCTTTCAGCACTTGTTCTTTCGCTTCCATTTTTGCGTTTTTTGAAATTACAATTTGCAAAAGTACTAAAAACGGGCGTTCCCTGCGACAGCTGCGACAAATTAACCCGTTTTGTCCAAAAATCCGGCACAAGCATCAAAAATCCCCAAAATCTCACATGCAAAATCTATCCGAAAACGAGGCGGGCATACCACTATTTTTAGTATTTTTGCGCTGTTAATTCAAGATTCATCCCTAAATATTTTTTTCTATGAAAAAGTACAGATGCACCATTTGCAAACACGAGTACAACCCCGCGCAGGGCGACCCCACACAAGGCATAGCCCCCGGAACGCCCTTCGAGAAATTGCCGGACAATTGGAAATGCCCGCGCTGCAAGCAGGGCAAGGAGAAATTCGAAGCCATCGAAGAGGTTCCCGCCGCCAATCCTTACGCAGGCACGCAGACCGAGAAGAACCTGCACGCCGCCTTGGCCGGTGAAAGCGAAGCACGCAACAAGTACACCTATTTCGCCTCGAAGGCCAAGAAGGAAGGTTATGAACAAATTGCCGCCCTTTTCCTTCAGACCGCCGAAAATGAGAAGGAGCACGCCAAGCTGTGGTTCAAGGAATTGAACGGCATCGGCAGCACCGCCGAAAACTTGGCTGCCGCCGCCGCAGGCGAAAACTACGAGTGGACCGACATGTACGAGGGCTTCGCCCGCAGCGAAGTGAAGGTGTGGGAATGCCGCAACTGCGGACACATCGTCGTCGGCACGCAAGCGCCCGAGGTCTGCCCCGTCTGCGACCATCCGCAAGCCTTCTTCGAAATCA
>JAGAEQ010000071.1 GCA_017613015.1 Bacteroidales bacterium
AATCATTGTATTTCTATATTAGTGTTTGCGTTAAAAAATTTTGCGTAAAATTATAAATATTTTGGGTTCGCAATTTCTTTTTGTTAGGGAATTTTTCAACGAATTTTAGACGATGCGTTTACATTGATAAAATTTCAACGGATTCTGTCTGTCAATGTAATAATGTTATGTGTATATTATTGCTATTTAGAAGTGAACTTTCAATTACCAACAAATAGGATTTGGTGTGTGTTATCAAATTTTTATGATATATGCTAAAAATGATTATTTTTGCGTAAAGAAATAGAACACAAAATGACATAATTTTGAACTAACATATTATTAACCATAGCGTTTGCTATTTATTCGGTAACATTCTGAAACGTGAGAAATTTTAGAAATAGTTATACCTCGAATAAGTCAGTGAATGCCTGCGCCAAGCGTGGGCTTTTGGCTTATCTGGTATAACGGGCAATTCTCACGGCCTCAGAATGTGGATAATGTCAAAGTCCACGTTTTTTTTTGGCCAAGATTTGCCCGTAATCCGAAGATAAGCATTCGTAGGAAAAGCAAATGAATATGAGAAAGAAACTGAAAATCGTATCGCTTTTTTCGGGTTGTGGTGGTCTTGATTTGGGCTTTGAAAAAGCAAACTATGAAATTATTTGGGCAAATGAGTTTGACAAAGGCATTTGGGAAACCTATCGTCATAATCATCCCACTACATTTTTAGATACAAGAAGTATAACGGATATCAATGAAGAAGAGATTCCAGACTGCGATGGTATTATTGGCGGCCCGCCCTGCCAGTCGTGGAGTGAGGGTGGCGCAAAACGGGGGTTGGAAGACAAACGGGGCAGACTTTTTTACGATTACATACGAATCCTAAAAGGCAAGCAACCTTTGTTTTTTCTCGCTGAAAATGTTTCGGGAATGCTGTTGGAACGTCATTCTGAAGCACTTCGAGGGATTAAACAAGCATTTAAGGATTGTGGGTATTCGCTTTCGTTCAAAATGCTGAACGCCTGTGACTACGGCGTTCCCCAAGACAGGAAACGTGTTTTCTTTGTTGGAATACGGAATGACCTGAACTTTGATTTTGTTTTTCCAAATCCTTTAGGGAAAAAAGTAACGCTAAAGGATGCAATTGGTGACATTCCTACAAACCCATTGCCAGTTCCCAATGGCATAATACAAAATAGGGAGCAACCTGTTTTCCCGAACCATGAATATATGACAGGAGGTTTTTCCTCGATTTATATGTCAAGAAATCGGGTGCGAGACTGGGACGATGTCTCCTTCACTATACAAGCTCAGGCTCGACAAGCCCCCATTCATCCGCAAGCCCCGAAAATGACATTAATAAGTGACAACAAAAGAGAGTTCAAAAAAGGGGAAGAACATCTTTACAGACGGTTAAGTGTGCGTGAATGTGCACGAATTCAAACATTTCCTGACGATTTTGTATTTTTGTACGACAACATTTCTATGGGATATAAAATGATTGGGAATGCTGTTCCTGTAAATCTTGCAGCTGTTTTGGCAAAATCCATTCAAATGCAATTGTCTGCTCACCTGAAATAACGACTATGCCTACTCAAGTTGAAAATGGCAAGGCTTTCGAATATGCTATAGCAAAAGCCTACTATGACTTTTTGGAATCAATAGGTACAACTGCCTTTTTTCAAGCGGACGAAAACTATAAGAATGCCAAATTATGTTTTGACAATCAAGATGATGTGAGCAAAAAAGGTTTTTATGCCGCAGCACAGAAAACTATAGAGACTATGATTGCCATAGAACCAGGACTTGTCGCCCAACGTGCGCAAGATGACTGGTTGAGAATACGTTTGGCTTCTGACCGCGAAGGTGCTTTTGGAGATGTGAGGGATGTGATATTTTCCCGAAATTACAATAATTTGGCTTGGGAAATGGGCATTTCGGCAAAAAACAACCATGATGCTGTAAAGCATTCAAGACTGTCGCAAACGATTGATTTCGGCAAAGAATGGATGGAGTGTCCATGTTCAAGCAAATATTATTCTGAAATCAAGCCTGTCTTCAATTATTTAACAAGATTGAGAAATCAGAATCCACAATTCAAGTGGGAAGAATTAGGCGAATCGAAATCAGAAGACGTGTATATTCCCTTGTTAAAGGCTTTTCGCAAAGAGATGTTAAGTTTGACAAAAGATAATTCGGTCGCAGCTGCAAACTTGCTACAATACTTGATTGGAAGGAAACCATTCTACAAAGTCATCAAAGAGGACAGAAAGAACATTGTAGTGGTAAAAGCCTTTAATATTGGAGGCAAACTGAATCAGACTGTAAACGGACACAAACCCATTATAAAAACAGATGTTGTCAAGCTGCCGTCCCGCATTATCGAATTTGAATTCAAGGACAATTCTGACACAACGCTAATGATGATCTTGGATGAAGGATGGCAAATAAGTTTCCGCATTCATAGTGCCAGCACGTACATAGAAACATCCTTGAAATTCGACATCAACCTCATCGGCAATCCTCCGATTTTGTTCACACAACACTTATTCTAACTTTGCATCCGAAAAGGTAGTGCATTACATACGCTGTAAACAACCCCTTCTATGAAAACGTCAAACATAATGCGATAAATCTTCTATCCTGATACCGGAAAAAAGAAAGCTGCTAATTTCCAGACAAACTCGTTTTTTTTCTCCGTCTTGGTTTTGTATCCAACTTTTGAATATTTTTGCACTTGTAAAGTTACGGTGCGCTTTGGGGTGCGGTGAATCCCGCTGTTTTACGACACAGTGATTTGCAGCGGCCTTGGCGTTCGAAAGAAAAACAACGATGCCCTTTATCGAAGAGAATCCGGAGAAAATGTTCTACCGCATCGGCGAAGTGGCCGACATGTTCGGTGTGAACCCGTCCCTGATCCGTTTCTGGGAGAAGGAGTTCAACACCTTCAAGCCTTTCAAGAACAAAAAAGGCACGCGCTACTTCACGCGGGAGGACATAGAGACTTTCCAGCGCATCTACTACTTAGTCAAAGAGCGCGGCTACACCTTGCTGGGAGCCAAAGAGGCCTTGGCGGCCAAACCCGAAGCCATTGACAAACAGCGTGAACTTTACAATTCCCTGTGTAAAATCCGACAATTTCTGGCAGACATCAAAGACGAACTCTGACATGCGCACCATCACCCTTGTTTTCAACCGAATCAGCGTCAACACCTACCTGCTGCTCTCCGAGGACGGAAAATGCGCCGTCATTGACCCCGGATGCAGCGACAGCACGGAGGAGAACCGTCTGGCGCAACAGCTTGACGGACTCGGCGCGGAAGTGACCCACATCCTGCTCACCCATGCCCACGCGGACCACATCCAAGGCTGCGAATGGATGAAAAAACGCTACCCACAGGCCATTTTCGCCGCGCATGCGGGCTGCGCCAAGGACTACGGCATGGCCAACGCCTACGGAAGCTTTTTCGGGTTTCCTGAACGCAAGTATCCGCCCATAGACCAAGCACTTGCAGACGGCGACATCCTGACTTTCGGCAAGGAGCGGCTGCACGTGCTGTACACGCCCGGTCATGCGGAGGGCAGCGTCTGCTACTACCATCGGGAATCCGGGCTGCTGTTCAGCGGCGACACCTTGTTTTGCGGCAGCGTGGGGCGCACCGACCTTCCCGGCGGTTCTGCGGAAACGCTCCTTCGAAGCATTCAGACAAAAATAGCCTGCCTTCCGGACACGGTGACCGTGTATCCCGGACATGGGGAACCCACCCAAATCGGCATGGAAAAGCGATACAATCCCTATTTCTAACATTTTAGTTCTATGAAAACACCTACCGAAGGCTATACGAGACAAGACCTTTACCCCGAAAAGACCACCCAAGGCCTGCAAGAGCGCTACAAGGAAATTCTGCAACTGCTGGGCGAGAATCCGGAACGGGAAGGGCTGCTCAAAACCCCGGAACGGGTGGCCAAGGCCATGCTGTTCTTCACCCAAGGCTACCGCACCGACCCCAAAGCCATTTTGGAATCCGCCCTGTTCAAGCAGGACTATAAGGAAATGATTGTGGTCAAGGACATTGAAATATACTCCCTTTGCGAGCACCACATGGTGCCTTTTTTCGGGAAGGCGCACGTGGCCTACATTCCCGACGGCACCATCGTCGGTTTGAGCAAGATTCCGCGCGTGGTGGACGCTTTCGCCCGCCGCTTGCAGATTCAGGAGCGGCTGACCTCCCAAATCAAGGACTGCATACAGGAGACCCTTAACCCCTTGGGTGTGGCCGTTGTAATTGAGGCACAACACCTTTGCATGTCAATGCGGGGCGTGCAGAAACAGAATTCCGTCACCACCACCTCGGATTTCACGGGCGCGTTCCTGAAACAGTACAACACCCGCCAAGAGTTTTTACGCATTATCGGAGCCAGCCTCCATTAAGCCATCCGCCATGAAACGAACACTTTTGCTTTTCATCGTCCTGCTTTCCCTGACCGGCTATTCCCAGCAGACCTGGATGCGCTGGGGGCTGCAGATCGAGACCGACCTGGGAGCCTCCATCCAGGAAGCCCGACAGACCCTGACCTGCACCCAGCACAACCTGTATGATTTCGGGCTGCGTTTCCGCATGGGCGGACGCTTCTACGTCGGAACGGGGCTGAATTATTTCGTAAGCTCCCAAAGCCTTGCTGCGGGAGACTCCGCCTGCGACCTCAAGCACAACTATCTCGGCATGCCGCTGCGCTTCGGATGCTGCATTGTAAACCGCAACTCCCTGAAATTACGTATTGAAACGGGCGCGGACTACCGCCTTTCCGTCTACATCTCCCCCAACGACTGGAACATACGGCGTGACAACGACATGCTGAACCGCCACGCTTTCAGCTATTGCGGCGGCGTGGGCGCGGACTGGGGGCGTTTCACCTTGGACGCGACCTACCGCCAATCCACCACCGGCCTGTTGCCTAATTCCACCAAGGGAGAAGGGCGTTTCTGGCTCAGTGCCGGATTTTTATTCAAATGAGTTATACAACCTTAAAAACCATACACATGAACGAGACAACCCAACTCCAACCCCAAGCCGTCTGGAAGTATTTCCACGAAATCAACCAAATCCCCCGCCCCTCCAAAAAAGAGAGCAAAATGATTGCCTATCTGATGGAAACCGGCGCGAAACTCGGCGTGGAAACCTTGAAGGACGCGGCTGGCAACGTGCTGATGCGCAAACCGGCCACGCCGGGTCTGGAAAACGTGCCCCCCATCATCTTCCAAGCCCACATGGACATGGTGTGCGAGAAAAACAGCGATGTGGATTTCAATTTCGAGACCGACGCCATCCAAACCTACATTGACGGGGAATGGCTGAAAGCCAAAGGCACCACCTTGGGCGCGGACGACGGTATAGGTGTGGCCATGGCACTGGCCATCCTTGAAAGCAAGGATATTGCCCACGGCCCTGTCGAATGCCTGTTCACGGTGGATGAGGAAACCGGTCTGACCGGCGCGTATGCCCTTGAAAAAGATTTTCTTAAAGGAAAAATCCTCCTGAACCTGGATTCCGAGGACGAAGGGCAGTTCTTTATCGGCTGCGCCGGTGGCAAGAACACGGAAATCCGCATTGATTTTGAGGAAGAGGACGTGCCGAAAAACAGCAAGGCCTTCCGCGTGATGGTCAAAGGCCTGCAAGGCGGCCACAGCGGGGACGACATCAACAAGAAACGCGGCAACGCCATCAAACTGCTGACCCGCATACTGCATGAGGCCACCTTCGCCTACGATGCGGAACTCGCCCACATCGACGGAGGCAACCTCCACAACGCCATCGCCCGCGAAGCCTCGGCCGTGCTGGTGATGCAAAGCCATCTGGAGGAGGATTTCACCAACTTCATCCGCAGCTTTGAAAAAACCGTCCGCCAGGAACTGAAAAACAGCGACGCGGGAGTGCAGGTGGAAATCAGCCCGGCGGAACTGCCGAAAAAAGTCATGGACAACTACACCCAGTGCGACCTGGTGGAAGCCCTGTACGCCTGCCCCCACGGTGTGCTGGCCATGGATCAGGACATTGAGGGCTTTGTCGAAACCTCAACCAACCTGGCTTCCATCAAAATGGAAGGCAAACAGATCACGATTGTCACCAGCCAGCGCTCCTCGTTGGAAAGCAAGAAGGACGATGCCGCCAACATGGTCGCTTCCGCCTTCGAGCTCATGGGCGCCGACATCACCTTTGGCGACGGCTATCCGGGATGGAGCCCCAACGCCGACTCCAAGGTACTGAAACTCATGAAGCAGGCCTACCAGAACCTCTTCAAAAAGGATCCGCAGGTATTGGTGATTCATGCCGGTCTGGAATGCGGCCTGATTGGGGAGAAATACCCGGAAATGGACATGATTTCCTACGGCCCCACCCTGCGCGGCGTGCATTCCCCCGATGAAAAGCTGCTCATTCACACGGTCAAGGAGGTTTGGGACCTGACGCTTGAATTCATCCGGCTGCTGAACGCATAAGCCGCCTTCCGGCAATGAGGATAGGCGTTCTTTCGGACACCCACGGCTTTCTGCTTCCGCCGCTGCTGGATTTTTTTAAACCCTGCGACGAGTTGTGGCACGCCGGAGACATAGGCAATTTGGAAACCTTGCAAAAACTGCAGGCTTTCAAACCCTTGCGTGCGGTCTGCGGCAACATTGACGGGCAGGACATCCGTCGGGAATGTCCGGAAACGGCGGTATTCTCCGTGGAAGGGCTGAAAGTCTGCATGACACACATCGGCGGCTACCCCGGACACTACACGCCCCTAGGGCGGCAACTCATCCGGACGCAACGTCCCGGGCTGTTCGTCAGCGGGCATTCCCACATACTGAAAGTCATGCCAGACGCGCAGTTTCAGCTGCTCCACCTCAATCCGGGCGCGGCGGGCTACCACGGCTGGCAGCAGTTCTCCACCGCCCTGCGTTTCGAAATCAACGGGGGAAAGCCGGAAAACCTGGAAGTATACCGAATCAGACGCGATGAAGCGGCCCGTTTCCGGAACGCCTAAACCTAATTCTTTGACAAACAAAATAAAAGGGAGACAATCTTCGGTTGCCTCCCTTTGTTCATGGAAAAACGCCGGTGTTATTTCAGCCCAAGCACTTCCAAACCTTCCCTGAAACGGATGTCGCGCGGAATGCCGCCCTGGTTAATGCGGTCGATATCCTGCTGCATCTCCGGTTTGATTTTGCCGTTCTCCTTCGCAAACTTGTCCGCAAAGGCGAAATTGCCGTCGCCCTGCGTGGTCAGGATGACATTCGCCCATCCCTCCATTGCAGCCTTAGCCTTCTTATAATCAATATGGTAGACACCGTGTTCATCGCGGGTGAAAGCATCCTGCGTATACATATAATTAAAGCACATGGCGTTGGCGATACCGTGCGCCTCCCCTGCGCCAAAGCGCACGGAACGGAACAGTCCGGTGAAGTAGGTGGTGATGGCCTGCTCCTCGGTGATGTTGGTGATTTCCCCTTTCTCAATCAGGCTGCAGACCAAGAAGAGACCCAAAATGTCGGCCTTGGCCTCCTCCCAGTTGGAACGCTGGGTTTTCATAGCCTCGTCCACGGTGCCGTTCCCGTTGATGGTGTTTTTGATGCCCAGACCGTGCGCCACCTCATGGAAGGTCACGTTCCAGAAGAAAGCGTCGAAATTCAGGTTCTTTTGCGTCTCCTCGTCCAGAATCAGCTGACCGATGGGAAGCATGATTTTCTCGAATTTGGCCTGCATGGCGTTGCGCAGCTGCAAGCGGCGCGTCCCCTTCTTCGCATGGACCCGCTCGTCGTTGGGCAGGTTGATGGCAATGGTTTTGCTGCCCGCGTTGCAGTCTCCGGCATAGTAGACCGCGTCGTACACATTCATGTCGGAAGAGGTGCCGGGCACAAAGGTCTTGTATTTCGGGTCGCAAGGAAGCTCCTTCTGCAAGCCGGGAAGCATCTTGACAAACTTGGCGAGCGCCGCGCTCCGCGCTTCGTCCTTCAGCACGATGAAGGCTTCGTAGGAGGCTTTGGCCTTGTTCAGGTTGTCGTCGTAATTCTCAATCGGTCCGACCACAAAGTCCAGACGGCCGTTCTTCATATCCATCCAAGCCATGTCGCTGGCGAAGTAATCGTCAGTTTCAAAGGCTTTCTTGCGCTCGGTCAGGTATTTTTTCATGCCGGGATTCTCGGCCAAGGCGGCGGCGGAGTCCAACAGGCGGCAAACCTCCTGAATCTCTTCAGCATACGCCTCATGGTACCATTGTGTTTTCAGCTTGCCGTCCACATCGCGGCGGAGCACCGTGTAGAGGCTGTTCTTGTCGGCGTTCTCATACGCCTCGAACTCCTCGGCGGTGATGTCGTCCGGATAGTAGCAGCAGCCGGGACGTTTTTCGCCGTAGCCAGGCACGAAAGGCTTGTTCTCATCCAAACGGTTCCAAGGGCCGTACTGTATCATCGCAAACTCCTTCATATAGGGATCCGAAATGGTGTCCAACAGGCTCTTGTCGCCAAAGGTCTGTTTCCAGAACAAATCGTCCATAATTTCAGAAATCCGCACAAAAATGGGAATCAGTTGTTTCTCATTGTCAGAAAGTTGATTCACCAATTCGGAACTCAGGTCGAACCAGGCGTACTCCTCCACCATGGCCTTGCAGGGGGATTCCGGCTCCTGCGGATCCTCTACGGTTTTCTTCTTACAAGCGGTTGTCGCACAGCATACAACGGCAAGTAAAGCGCAAAATGCAAGTTTTCTTCTCATTGCTTGTGTTTTTTGTGGTTAATACGAGCTGCAAAAGTAGCCGTTTTTTGCATGCCGCCGCAAAATAGGACGAAAAGTTTTCTTCCCTTTGTTTTTTTCCGCTGTCCTGCCGTTTGTATTCAAATTTTATGGACCTTTGTGTCTGCAAAAACAATCATACCCCTATGCAAGACTTGACACATGGCTGCTGCACGCTTTCGCACATTCCGCTAAGGGCTTCCGGCTCCCACCGTTCGGAAATGGTGAGCCAGCTGCTCTTCGGGGAAAGCTACCGTGTGCTTGCCGCCACGGAGGAATGGTTAGAGGTGGAAACCGACTTTGACCATTACCGGGGCTTCCTCGCCGCCAACCAGCACTACGGACTTTCCGAAGCGGATTGCCCGATTCGGCAGGACATTCCCCTCACCTGCGCCCTTGAACCCTTGCGCCTGCGCTGCGAAAACAACGGCCTCCGCCTCACCGTGCCGCCGTCCGCCGCCCTGCCCTTGGACAAGGAAAACCGCATCCGCATAGGGAAACTGGTTTTCACCTTGGAAAGCGACCTCCGTCCGCTGCGCCTACCCGACATTCTCGCGAACTACACCAACGCGCCCTACCTCTGGGGCGGACGCACCCCCTGGGGCATGGACTGTTCCGGCTTCACGCAGGCGGTGTACAAAACCCAAGGCATCGCACTCCCGAGGGACGCCTCCATGCAGGCCTTGCTGGGGAAGGAAATCCCTTTGGCGCAGGCACGCTTCGGCGACCTCGCCTTCTTCCGTAACGAAAACGGCCGCATCACCCACACCGGCTGGATGCTCTCCCCCGACCGCATACTGCATTGCAGCGGCCGCGTCCGCGAGGACCGCATCGACGAGAAAGGCATTGTCCGCATCCCGGACGATGTCCGCACCCACACCCTCCATTGCATCAAACACATAGCTGATTTATCTTAAATAAAAATAACGTCCCATGTTGCCAACCAACGAAACCGTTCCCATTGTCCCCAAAGAACTCGCCAAAGTGGACAGCGTGCGCACCGCAGTGCATGACAGCATACAGAACCTGCACAGCATCAACGATGTCAAGAACATGATTACGGGAGAGAACCCCATTGTCAAGGACGCCCTTTCCTCCATCATCGACCTGACCGCCCAATTCATTCCCCGGCTGATTGTATCCATACTGGTGCTTTGGATAGGCTTCAAGTCCATCAAGCTGCTGAAAAAGACCTTGGACAAAATCATGGACAAGCAAAAGCTGGAGGTCTCCCTGAAGAGTTTCCTCAGCTCCTTTGTGGATGTCATTCTGAAAATACTGGTCATCATTATGTTCATGGACATCATCGGCATAAAGGTGACCTCCTTCATCGCCATCATCGGCGCCGCCGGTTTGGCCATCGGCATGGCGCTGCAAGGCACGCTGCAAAATTTCGCGGGCGGGGTGATTATCCTGCTACTCAAGCCTTTCAAAGCGGGCGACTACATCGAATGCGGCAGCTACAAAGGCTACGTGAAAGACATCCGCATCTTCCACACCATCATCCGCCCATTCAACGGACGCACCATCATCGTGCCCAACTCCGAGCTGGCGACCACCTCCCTCACCAACCACACCCGGGAGCCGCAAATCCGTTTGGACATCACCGCCAGCGTGGCCTACGGCACCGACCTTGCCTTCGCCAAACAGGTGCTTGCCCAAGTGGCGGAGAACGACCCGCTGATTCTGAAAGACCCCGCACCCAAAATCGCCGTTTCCAACCTCAACGACAGCTCTGTGGACTTCGCCCTGTGGCTGTGGGTGAAAACCGAGGATTACTGGACGGTCTGGTTGCGCATACGGGAGAGCGTCTACAACGCGCTGTACGAAAACCACATCGAAATACCCTTCCCGCAAGTGCAGGTGCACACTTCCCGCCAAGCCTAAAGCGCGTGCCGGCACGCGCCCGGCCCAACAGACAGCTTATGATAAAAAAAGAGGCGGATTGCTCCGCCTCTTTTTTGACTGCCGCCACCTGACGTGACTTTGTTTATTTGGACTTTTTAATCAAATCAACAATCGCTTTAAATGCCTCGGGTTGATTGGTGGCCAAGTCGGCCAAAGCCTTACGGTTCAGCTCTATCCCTTTCTTGTGGATTTCTCCCATGAAAGCGGAATAGGACATGCCGTACTGCCTTGCACCGGCATTGATACGATTGATCCACAAACTCCGGAAATTACGTTTTTTGTTCTTTCTGTCACGGTAGGCATACTGCTGGCCTTTTTCCCAGGTATTGACCGCAACGGTCCAGACGTTTTTGCGTTTTCCGAAGTATCCTCTTGTCAATCGGAGGATTTTCTTTCTTCTTGCTCTTGAAGCAACATGATTTACTGATCTTGGCATAATTTAATCCTTTCTTCTTTACGCCAGTGGCGTCAGGGACGCTCTCAACAAACTGGCTATAAATTAATGACTTTTTTCATCCGGCGTTTCCGGAGACTAGCAATGCAGCATATCCTTCACCGCTTGCACGTTGGCTTTGTCCACCGTGGTCGTGTAGGCCAGGTTGCGTTTGCGCTTGGTGCTTTTCTTGGTCAGAATATGACTGTGGTAGGCATGCTTCCTTTTGATTTTTCCAGTGCCTGTAAAAGAGAATCTTTTTTTGGCGCTCGCTTTGGTTTTTAACTTTGGCATTTTCGTTAAATTTAATTTGATGATTGTATGTTAGGTAACGACAGTTTCTGATTATTTTTTCGGGGAGAGCATCAGTATCATGCGCTTGCCTTCCAGCTTAGGGGCGGCGTCCACCTTCCCGTAGTCCGCGCAAGCCTCCGCGAAACGGCTCAGCATATCCTCGCCCTGTTCCTTGTACATGATGGAACGTCCGCGGAAAAACACATCCACCTTCACCTTGTTTCCGCTTTGCAGAAAACCGATGGCATGCTTGACCTTGAAATTGAAATCGTGCTCGTCGGTGTTCGGGCCCAAACGGATTTCCTTGGTTTCAATCCGGGCGGACTTGGCCTTGATCTCCTTCTGTTTCTTCTTCAGCTCGTACAAGTATTTCTGGTAGTCCATCACCTTGCACACCGGCGGATTAGCGTTGGGTGAAATCTCAATCAGGTCCATGTTGCGGCTGAAAGCGATTTCCAGTGCCTCCTTGATGGGAACGATGCGGGCTTCGATGTTGTCACCCACCACACGCACCACCATGGACGTGATTTCATGGTTCACTTTGAAGGGCGATTCCTTCTCCCTGCCGGCGGGACCTCTGCCCTGGCCGTTGCGGATGTTGTTGTTTGCTACGATAATAAGGTTCTCCTATATTGAAAAATTAACACTAAAAAAACGCCTCTTCCGCTCCCGCAAAAGAAGCGTGCAAAAGTACAAAAATTATGGATATGAATCTTCAAGCCATTGAAAATTTGCGCAGAAAAAAAGCAACCCCTCTGCCCGGGCGGGAGAAAGGCTGCCAAACAAACAAATTATACAAACCTAAAATTTAAAAATCCGGTAATGACTTGTCCAAAAACACAAACAATAACCATGCCAAAAACCGCCTTCCCCAACCCTCCTTTCCAAAAAAATCCCAGCAGTGAAAAATGTTTTCAAATACATTGTAATATACTGATTTTAAACAAATTAACTTATTAACGCTTTTTGTGAATTTCTTTCCCTGCAAAAGAAAAAAATGATGCCCCGAATACCTTTATTTTTGCTATGTGGAGATGTGCAAAAAAGCTGTTCCCTTAACCATTTCTCTCTCAAAAAAAAGAATGGACACTCTACATGGGAAATTTGTTTTTTTGTGCGGCTTCACTGCAAAAACTTGAGTAAAAACACAACAACAATGAATGATTTCTTCCACATTCTATTCAACAACAGCGACAAACAGGAAACCGTCGGCGACACGGAACTGATTGGAGCCCATTCGCTCCAACTCAAGGACAGGACCAACAAGGCACGAAACACCCTGCTGGACCAAAGGGAGGCCTCCCGTCCGGAAGCCCCATACATGGAAAGCACGGCCAAAGCCCCCTACGAAATGGACATAGACCCTGAATTCCAAGTGCCCGAACGCCCCGCCGGAAACCCGTCCAACCGCTACCCCGCTGCGACGGAAACGGAGCCGGAGGCACACCCGGCGGAAACCGACACACCCCGCCGGATACAGGCCCAGGAAGAAACCAACACACACGCCTATGAACACAACAATAATAATTTATATGTAGCATCAATGAATCAGCCGATGGAAACTTACGACACCAAAGAAGTCATGGAGGCCACGACCCGCTATTTCGACGGAGAGGAGATGGTGGCCAATGTATGGATGAACAAATACGCGCTTCGCGACGGGGAAGGGCACATTTACGAACGCACTCCGGACGACATGCACCTGCGTTTGGCCAAGGAGTTCGCCCGCATCGAGAAGAAATACCCCAATCCCATTGAGGAAGTGCGCATCCTCAGCCTGATGAAGGACTTCAAATACATCGTCCCGCAGGGCAGCCCCATGTTCGGCATCGGCAACCACTTCCAAATCGCCTCCCTCTCCAACTGCTTCGTCATCGGCAACGAAGGCGCATCCGACTCCTACGGCGCCATCATGAAAATGGACGAGGAGCAGGTGCAGCTCATGAAGCGGAGGGGCGGCGTCGGCCACGACCTTTCCCACATCCGTCCGGAAGGCAGCTTGGTCAACAACAGCGCCCTTACCTCCACCGGCATCGTGCCTTTCATGGAACGCTACTCCAACTCCACCCGCGAAGTGGCCCAGGGAGGCCGCCGCGGCGCCTTGATGCTCAGCATTTCCATCAAGCATCCGGACGCGGAGAAATTCATTGACGCCAAACTCACCCAGGGAAAAGTCACCGGAGCCAACGTTTCGGTGAAAATCGACGACGAATTCATGGAGTGCGTCCGCACGGGCAAACCCTACGTGCAGCAATACCCCATCGACTCCGACCATCCGTTGGTGCGGAAAGAGATTGACGCTTCCGTGCTGTGGAAGAAAATCATCCACAACGCCTGGGCTTCGGCCGAACCCGGCGTGCTGTACTGGGACACCATCCAACGGGAATCCATTCCCGACTGCTACGCCGACCAGGGCTTCCGCACCGTCTCCACCAACCCCTGCGGCGAAATTCCGCTCTGCCCCTACGACAGCTGCCGCCTGCTGGCCATCAACCTGTACAGCTACGTGGACCATCCCTTCACCCCGGAAGCCAATTTCAACTTCGCCAAATTCAAGGAGCATGTGATGGTCGCCCAACGCCTTATGGACGACTTGATTGACATGGAGATGGAAAAAATCGAAAAGATTCTGGATAAAATCCACGCCGATCCGGAAAGCGGCAACATCAAACGCACAGAAGAGGAGCTGTGGCTGAAAATCCAGGAGAAATCCGGCATGGGCCGCCGTACCGGTCTGGGCATCACCGCCGAAGGGGACATGTTAGCCGCCCTGGGCTTCCGCTACGGCACGGAAGAGGCCAACGCCTTCTCCGTCAAAGTACAGAAACAGCTGGCCTTGGCCGCCTACCGCTCCTCCGTGCAAATGGCCCGGGAAAGGGGCAAATTCCCCATCTACAACGCGGAAAAGGAGCGCAACAACCCCTTCATCCGCCGTTTGCGCGAAGCCGACCCCGAGCTTTATGAGGAAATGGTGGCCTACGGACGCCGCAACATCGCCCTGCTGACCATCGCACCCACGGGAAGTGTCAGCCTGTGCACCCAAACCACTTCCGGCATCGAACCGGTCTTCATGATCGCCTACACCCGCCGCCGCAAGGTCAATCCGAACGACGCCAACGTCCACGTCAGCTTTGTGGACAAGGACGGCGACTCCTTCGAGGAATACCAGGTGATCCACCCGAAATTCAAGATTTGGGCGGAAATCAACGGCTATGATCCGGAAAAACTCAAACACATGACCACCGAAGAGCTGAACGCCATCATCAAGAAATCGCCCTACTACCATGCCACGGCGCACGACATCAACTGGGTGATGAAGGTCAAGCTTCAGGGGGATGTGCAGAAATGGGTGGACCATTCCATCAGCGTGACGGTCAATCTGCCGAAAGACGTGACAGAGGATGTGGTCAGCCAGATTTACCAGACCGCCTGGGAATCCGGATGCAAGGGCATGACCATCTACCGCGACGGTTCCCGCGACGGCGTCATCGTCTCCAACAGCGACGCGGGCAAGAAAGCCGCCGCCAGCCCCAACGAAATCAGCGAAAACAACGCGCCCAAACGGCCCAAGGAACTGGAAGCGGACGTGATACGCTTCAAAAACCGGGAAGAGGACTGGATTGCCGTGGTCGGCATGCTGAACGGCAAACCCTACGAGATTTTCACCGGAAAGGCCGCCAGCTTCGCCTCCCTGCCCACTTGGGTCAAGAAAGGATGGGTCACCCGCGTGAAACCCAAAGCGGAGGAAACTGCCCGCTACGACTTCTCCTTCACCGACCAGGACGGCTACGTCATCACCATACAGGGACTTTCCCGCATGTTCCAGAAAGAGTACTGGAACTACGCCAAACTGATTTCCGGCATTCTGCGCCACGGCATGCCGCTGCCCAATGTTGTCAATCTGGTGGACAAGCTGCGTTTCGATGACGACACCATCATGACTTGGAAAAACGGCGTCACCCGGGCGCTCAAACGCTACATCAAGGAAGGCACCAAGGTGAAACAGGCCTGTCCGGAATGCGGACAGCACACCTTGGCCTACAAGGACGGCTGCGTGTCGTGCATGAACTGCGGATACTCCAAATGCAGCTAAGATGGATACGGAAGGCATCCCCTTTTACTGCGAACTCCCCATCCAAATCCGCCTGAGTGATTTGGACCCTCTGGGGCATGTCAATAACGGCGTACAGTTCTTCTATTACGATTTGGGGCGCATCCATTATCTGGAAAAACTGCAAGGCAGCCCCATCGCCTGGACGGACATAGACATGGTGGTGGTGCACACCTCCTGCGACTTCCTGCACTCCATCCGCGAACAGGAGCGCATTGGCGTGCAAAGCAAAATCACCGCTTTGGGCAACAAGAGTGTCCGCATGCTGCAACGCATCATCAACTGCGACACCCAAGAGGTGAAAAGCACCTGTGTCACGGTGCTTTCCGGCTTCGACCGCGCCAACGACCGTTCCAAGCCCATTGACGAAGGCTTCAAACAGCGGGCAAGGGATTTCGAACACGACCCGCTTACGCCTGACAAACCATGACCGGCATACTGCTTTTCGGGAGACAGCGCCTCGGGCCGACAGAGCCCTTGCAGGCCATGATGGACACGCTACAGCGTGACGATGTCCGCTTGTGGGTCTGCCGCTCCTTTTACGAACAGCTCAACGGCCGCATCCGTTTTCCGGAAAACAGCAGCGTGTTGGACGAAAACGTCACCGTGCTTCCGCCGGAAATCAACTACGTGTTCACCGTGGGCGGCGACGGCACCTTTTTGGACGCGCTCCCCTTGGTGCAAGGCAGCCGCCTGCCGCTTTTCGGCATCAACACCGGCAGGCTGGGTTTTTTGTCCAACACCAGCATACGGGATTTCAACGAAGCCATGGAAGCCGTGCTGCACAAGGATTTCACCTTGGAGAAACGCATGCTGCTGCACGTGGACCATCCCTGCTGCGAACACCTGCCTTGGGCCCTGAATGACGTGTGCATACAGCGCAGCGGCAGCAACGGCATGGTCACCATTGAAGTGTTTGTGGACGGGGAGCATCTGAACACCTATTGGTGCGACGGGCTGATTATCGCCACCCCCACCGGCTCCACCGCCTATTCCCTCGGCTGCGGAGGCCCCATCCTCACCCCCGACGCCAACGCTTTTGTACTGACGCCCATCGCATCCCACACCCTGACCGTGCGCCCCATCGTCCTTTCCGGAGAGAGCCGCATCCACATGGAAGTGGGCACCCGTTCCGACAGTTTTGTCATCAACATGGACTCCAACACCTACACAGTGCGCCAGCCTTTACATGTGGACATCCGCAAGGAGGCGTTCAGCGTGGAACTGATGCGGCTGAACGGGCAGTCTTTCTACAAAACATTACGGGACAAACTGATGTGGGGGCTGGACCGCCGCAACTGACATGGATTTTGAAGCAAAAATAGAATTCAACCGCATACGGGAGATACTGCGGACCTATTGCCTCTCCCCCTTGAGCCACACCCATGTGGACGAACTGCATTTTTCCGCGGACTGGGAAGAGATTGTCCGCTGGCAGGAGGAGACGGAGGAATTTCGCCAAGTGCTGCTGTTCGAACCGGACTTTCCCCTGCGGGCCCATGCCGACCTGCGGCAGGAGCTGGAATACCTGAAGCTGCCCGGAAGCCGCATCGCCTTGGAATCGCTCTGCGAACTCAAGGAGACCTTGGAAAACCTACAGTCCGTGCTGGTGTTTTTCCGGGTGGAGCGGGAAAAGGAGGAAAACCGTTTTCCACGCCTCTGCGCCTTGTGCGAAGGCATTACGGTCTCCAATGCGTTTCTCCGCTCCGTCGCCGCCGTGGTGGACGAAAAGGGGCGCATACGCGATTCTGCCTCGCCGGCTCTACAGCAGACCCGGCAACAGATACACCGCATCGAGCGTGACATGGAGAAAAACCTCCGGAAAATGATGGTGCAGGCCAAGCAGGACCACCTCATGGAGCAGGACGCCGAAATGACCATACGCAACGGCAGGATCTGCCTGCCGGTCCCGGCCGCGCACAAACGCCGCATCAAGGGTTTTATCCACGACGAGTCGGCCACGGGACAGACGGTGTTCATCGAGCCGCAGGAAGTGTTTGAAGCCAACAACGACCTCCGCGACCTGCAATTGGCCGAACAGCGTGAAATACAGCGCATCCTGTCCGAACTGACAGACGAACTCCGCCCCCTCATTCCGGACGTGCTTTCCGCCTGTCTTTTTTTAGGCTACTTGGATTTTGTGCGGGCCAAGGCCAAATTCGCCCTCGACACCCGCAGCGTCAAGCCGCTGCTTTGCGACCAGCCGCTGCTCCGCTGGGAAAAGGCACGCCATCCGCTGCTCTTTCTGACGCTGCAACGCCAACACAAGGAAGTGGTTCCCTTAGACATCACCCTGGAAGGCGAACAGCGCATCCTCATCATCTCCGGACCCAACGCGGGCGGCAAATCCGTCTGTCTGAAAACCATCGGGCTGCTGCAATACATGTTCCAATGCGGCATGCCGGTTCCGGCTTCGGAAAACTCGGAATTCGGACGCTTCAAACGCCTGCTCATCGACATAGGCGACGAGCAATCCATTGAAAATGACCTGAGCACCTACAGCTCCCATTTGAAAAACATGGACGAAATTGTACGGGAATGCGATGCCGAATCCCTTTCCTGATTGATGAGCTCGGCGGCGGCACCGACCCCCAATACGGCGGAGCCATCGCAGAAGCCACGCTGGAGCACCTCTCCCGCCAACAGTCCATAGGGGTGGTCACCACCCATTTCGGCAACCTGAAAACCATGGCGGACACCGTCCCCGGCATCCTCAACGGAGCCATGCTTTTCGACAAGGACCGGATGCAACCGCTTTTCCGCCTGCAAACCGGAAAGGCGGGCAGCTCCTTCACCTTCGACATTGCCGGAAAAATCGGTTTTTCCCCGGAAATCATCGCCGCCGCCAAGGCAAAAATCGGCACCACCCAGCTTGACTACGAAGCCCTGCTGCAAAAGGTGGAACTGGAGAAAATCGCCTTGGAGAACGAACGGAAGATGTGCGCCGCCATGGACAACCAGCTGGCCGAACTCATCGCCCAGCAGCAGCAGACCAACGACAAGCTGCAGCAGCAGCGGCACGACCTCCTGAAAAAAGCCAAACAGGAGGCAGAGAGCCTGTTGGAAAACGCCAACAAAATCATTGAGAAAACCGTAAGGGAAATCAAGACAAGCCACGCGGAGAAAAACCAAGTCCGCGAACTGCGCGAGAACATCCGGACCTTCCGGGAACAGGTGAAGGACACGCCGCTTCCCCCCGCGCCGAAGAAAGCCGCCCCCGCCGCACAGCCCACCGCCGACACCTCGCCCATTGCCGAAGGCGACTACGTGCTCATTCTCGGGACAGGCACCATCGGACAGGTGCTGCAACGCAAAGGCGATGATTTGGTGGTGTCCTTCCACTCCGTCCATTTCCGCACCACCGTTGACAAGGTGAGCAAAACCAAACAGAAGCCGCCGCAGGCCGGCAGCAAACGCAACACTGCGGAAAGCATGGCCATCTACACGGAAATGAACCGCAAGGCCGCCGAGTTCCGTCTGGAGCTTGACATCCGCGGCATGAGGGTCCAGGAGGCACTGGATGCCCTGGAAGAATACCTGGACAACGCGCTGATGCTGCAGATACACGAGGTGCGCATCATCCACGGCAAAGGGGACGGCATCCTGCGCAAGGTTGTGCGCGAACAATTGGCGAAAACCCATGAGGTGAAATCCTTCCGCGACGAAGCCATGGAACGAGGCGGCTACGGCGCCACCGTGGTGGAGCTGTAGGGATAAGGTGCCAGCCCTGAATTTATTATTAACAGAAGATAGAAAATCGAATCACTATGGCAGGAACAGTAAAACAAGCCATCAAAAAGCAGGAAAAATCCATGGAATCGGCCCTGTGGGAGTCGTGCAACAAACTGCGCGGTGCCGTGGAGCCAGCCGAATACAAACATGTGGTGTTGAGTCTCATCTTCCTCAAGTATGCGGGCGACCGCTTCGAGCAGCGCAAGCAGGAACTTCTTGAGCAAGGACTGAAGGAGTATATTGACACGGTGGAATTCTACACCGCGGAGAATGTGTTCTACCTGCCGGAGGGCTGCCGCTGGTCATACATCATGCAGAACGCCAAGCAGCCCAATATCTTCCAGATTATCGACGACACCCTTTCCAACATAGAGAAGAAAAACAAGCAGCTGGCGGGAGCATTGCCCAACTACTACTACTCCAACCTGGGCTTGGACAAGACCAAATTCGCCTCGCTGCTTGACGAAATTAACAAGCTAGATACTGTCAAGGA
>JAGAEQ010000072.1 GCA_017613015.1 Bacteroidales bacterium
AATCCCATTTTGGAGTCTCCCATTTCCCCTTCGATTTCGCTTTTGGGGGTCAGGGCGGCCACGGAGTCCACCACAATGATGTCAATGGCGCCGGAACGTATCAGGTTGTCGGCGATTTCCAAGGCTTGTTCCCCGTTGTCCGGTTGGGAAATCAGCAGGTTGTTGATGTCCACGCCCAATTTTTCCGCGTAAAAGCGGTCAAAAGCGTGTTCCGCATCAATGAAGGCGGCGATGCCCCCGTTTTTCTGGGATTCGGAAATGGCATGCAGGGCCAAGGTGGTCTTACCGGAAGATTCCGGTCCGAAAATCTCGATGACTCTTCCTTTGGGGAGACCGCCCACGCCTAAGGCCAAATCCAATCCGAGCGAACCCGTGGAAATCACATCCATGGCTTCGTGGGGCGTGTCGCCAAGCCGCATGATGGAGCCTTTGCCGTATATTTTCTCCAAACGCTCCAAGGTGGCGTTCAGCACTTCCATTTTTTTGCCGTTGTCGTTTTCGTTAGACATAAATACTTATTTTTTAATTGTTTACTGAATGATTGACCAAAACCTCTTCCGGGCAAGCATTCGGGTTATTCTTTCATTTGAAAAAGTTCCGCTTGCAGCACTTCCTCGCTTTCCGCGTCGGTGACGAAGGCGACGATGCTGCACTTTCTCCACCGCCAGACCGGATTTCGGAACAAGGCGTAGGCCCGGATTTCGGATTCCCCTTGCGTGACAGGGGTTCCGGCATGGAGCACGCTGCCCTCCAAGGGGCTGAGGCTGGTGCGAAGCAGGTGGTTATGAACGTAGTTGGTGTCGATTTTGATGCCGTTTTTCTGGGCGGAGACAATACTGTCCTCCAACAGCACGGCGTAGAGCCGCATCGGACGGCTGCTGGCCTGCAAATAGGAGATTTTCACAAATACATAGACCGAATCGTCCATCCCCGCGACGGTGGTGTCCTTGATTTGCAGTCCGATTTCGGGCGCCGTGCGCGGAAGGGAGGCCATGTCGGCTTTCCACTCCGTGCGCTCAAGCAAACGTTTTCCGTTGAATGTCTTGCGGTTGATCATGCCTTTGGGGTAGCTGCCCGGGGAGAAATGATGGTCCAGAAAATTGCCGTATTCGGTCCGGTAGTCGGCGGTGAAGGGCGCCGCAGCCGGTTCGGCGTTCTCGCCGCTGTGTATGCCCATGCAGACAAGCGTGTCGCCCATCTGCTGCTGCATCTCATGCATGATGTCGTGGGCTTTCGGACAGTTGAGGCAGCGGTGTCCGGTGAAATCCTCCAGCAGGTATTTCTGCACAAAATCGGTTTTCGTTTCGAAATACGGCGTGTCTGCGGCCACTTTCCGCTCCCCAATCTCCTTGAAGGGCTCTTCTATCTTATCGCATTGCGTCAAAAACAGGGTGGCGCACAATCCTAAAAAAGGGAAAAACAGTTTCTTCATGTTTTGTAGGGGTTAAAAACTGGTGACTACCTGCAAGCTCATGCCGTAGGATGCGGGGACTTGACGGCAGACCCCGCCCACGCAGAGGATGCCTTCGTATTGCTTGCCGAATCCCAAAGTGATTTTGGAGGCTTTGTGGACAAAGGAGCCGCTGATGTTATAATAGTGCACCTGCTTGGATTCCACAGGGTTGCCGTAGTTCCAACGGTCCAATACGGAGACAAACCATTTCGGGGCCACGGTGTATTCCACCTGGGCGTAGGCCCAGTTCCCGTCGTCCTGTGCGGTGGAAAGGTGTTGCAGCTCCATGCGGACCGCCTGCCGGTTGTTGATTTTGTAGGTCAGGTCACCGATAAGGATGTGGGACTGCACATTGGGTTCGCCGGGATGCCCTTCAATCACTTCAATGTTGTAGTCCAAATACACGTAACTCATGATGAGTTTCCAGCTCTTGTTGAATTTGTGCCCGATTTCGATGTTGAAATCCTCGTAGAAAAGTGGACCGGCCGCCCCGAAAGGCGCGGTGTAGCCTAAGGTTCCTTCCATTCCTTCGCCGTTTTCCAGCACCGAAGCCAAGGTGTCTTTCCGTATGCCGTGGATGCGGGAATAGTTCACCGCCACGTCGGTGCCGTATTTTCCGCCGAGCAGGGTCTTTTTCGGAATCTTGTACTGCACTTCCGCCTGGAAACCCATTTGCCCCAAGGGCTGCGAAGAATAGGCGTAGATGGAGGAAAGCGCGTAGGTGTGCTCTTTCGTCAGGGTGGGTATGTAGTTGATCAGGTTGTTGTTAAGCAGGGCGGTGCGTTTGGTGCGGAAGTCGAAGTTGTCGGTGCGCAAGCCCGTGAGGTAAACTCCCAGGCCTTTTTTGGCGTAGGAGGCTGTCAGCAGCAGGGCGTTCCCCGCTTTGTAGACCATGTCGTTCAAAGCCATGGGGTCGTTGAATTTGTAAGCGTACTCTCCGTTCAGGTTGAAGTGGCGGTAGCCGAGACCGGCCCGTCCGGAAAAGGCGCCCACGTTTTCGGGCAGACGGTACACCGGGTCGTTGTCCGCTTCGTATTTGCTCACAAAATTTCCGCCGAAACGCAGGCGGAAGTCGCTTTCCCCAAGTTTGGAACTGAGCTCGTTCAGGGAAATGTCCGCGTCAATGCCCCGGACCTGCCCCTCGTAGTCGAAAAAGTTGCGCTGTTTTCCCCAGACCCCGGTCAGGGTGATGCCCTTGTAAGGCGTCGCCTTGATTTTGACGCCCCGGGTGGCGTTGTCGAAGCCGAGGTTGCGGTCTTCGTAGGAGCGGAAGGTCAGGCCGCTTCCGAACTGTTCGTAAAAGCTGCCCAGCACGATTTCCATGTTGTCCTGGGTGTAGGCGAAATAATAGTAGGGAATGCCTTCCCCCACGTAACCTATTTTCTCGAAATCAATCAGTGGCTGGGCGTAGTATTCGTACCTCAGCCCGGCGGAAAAGCCGCCGTTTTGGTATTGGATGTTGGCAAAGGTGTTGGTACGTACCTTGTTGTCTATCTTCTCCGCTCCGATGACGCTGTCCTCTATGTAGTATTGGGCGTTCATCTGTATGTTGCCGCTAACCTTCCCCTGCTGCAAAAAGGATTGGGCTTTCAGGGAGGGCAGAAGGCAGAGCGCACAGGCTAAAAGCAGTAGCGGTTTTTTCATCACGGTTTTCCCTTAGTTTTCCTGTTGGAGGATTTCCCTCACTTTTTCAATGTATTCCTGTTCCACGCCGGGCGCATAGGACGCATGCTGGTACACGATTTCCTTTTTCCCGTTCACGATAAACGTATGAGGAATGTCCCCGACATTCAGGGCGCGTTTGAAATCCGAGTTTTCGTCCAGCAGCACCTCGTACTCCCAGGACTGCCCGTTGACCAGGGGCGCGACTTTTCCGCTGGAGCGGCTGTCGTCAATGGAGACGGCATAGAGCTTCACGCCGGTTTCCTCCTGCCAGTCCTCGTAGGACTCCGCAATGGTTTTCAGCTCCACCATGCAGGGTTTGCACCACGTGGCGAAAAAACAGATGATAATGGGCTTTCCCTCGTTATCGATAGCGCTGGTGTTGAATTTTTTCCCGTCCAAAGTCTTCAGATTGACCGAAGGCAGCGGCAGCACGCCCTCCTGGGCGCAGGCGTTGGCCCAAAACGCCATAAGCAACACTAAAAAACCAAGTTTCTTCATAGAACCTTAAATTAAAATACAATTACAAAAGTACAAAAAATATGCATAAGCGGATGCAATTTGGAAAAAACTGTTTCGAAAAAGCGGTTTTTAGCGTTTCTTTTTCAATTCGCGCGACACGGCGATGCTGAACGGCAGGGTGAACAGAAAGGTCAGCATGTCCGCGACGGCTTGGGTGGCTTCCAGTCCGGTGAGGCCGAAGAGGCGCGGCGCCATCCATAGGATGGGGAGGAAAAACAGGCCTTGGCGGCACATGGAAAGCAAGGTGGCGGTCAGCATTTGCCCGGTGGTCTGGAAAAGCATGTTGGTCGCGGTGGTCAGCGCAATCAGGGGCAAGGCGGCGCATTGCCAGCGAAGTACCCGCGTGCCGATGGCAATCAGTTCCGGGTCCTCGTCCCGGAAAAAGGCAATCAGCTCGGGGGCGAACACCCATCCGAGCGCGGTCATGATCAGCAGCAGCACGGCGGAGACCTCCATGGTGAAAAAATAAGATTCCCGCACCCTTCCGAACCGCCGGGCGCCGTAATTGAAGCCGCATACCGGCTGGAATCCCTGGCCTAAGCCCAAAATGACGGAGAATCCGAACATCATGATGCGTGACACCACGGCGAAAGCGGCGATGGTAGAGGCTTCCATTCCCGGGTGCGCGTAGACGGCGGCGGCCCGGTTCAGGCAAATCGTGGAAAGGCAGATCAGGCTCTGGCGGCAGAGGGAAGGCAGGCCTCCCCTGGTGATTTCCTTGAAATAAAATGCGGCAGGTGTGAAGTTCCGGAGGCGGATATGCACATTGCCTTCCCTCCGTGTCCCTTGCAGCAGCAGCAGCCAGGAAAAGAACTGGCTGCACAAAGTGGCGGCGGAGGCCCCGGCGACGCCCCAGCGGAACACGTAGATGAACAAGGGGTCCAGCAGTATGTTCAGGACAGCTCCGGAGGCCAGTCCTATCATGGCGTAGTGGGCGCTGCCCTGCAAGCGCAACTGGTTGTTCATGGTCAGGCAGGACATCATGAAGGGCGTGGCAATCAGCAGGTAGATGAGGTAGGACCGGGCGGAGTCCGCTATGTCCGGCGTGGTTCCCAGCAGCTGCAGGAGCTGGGGAAGGAGGCAAAGTCCCACGACGCCTCCTGCGATGCCGATGGCAAAAGAGGCGCAGACGCCGGTGGCCGCCATTTTTTCGGCATGCTCCAACCGCCGGGCGCCTAAGGCTCGGGCAATGAAATTGCCCGAGCCGTGACCGAAGAAAAATCCGATGGCCTGGACAAACGTCATGTAGGCGAAGGCAATCCCGACGCCCGCGGTAGCTTCCGTGCTCAAGTGACCGACAAAAGCCGCGTCCGCGACATTGTACAGGGCGCTCACCACCATGCTGATAATGGTAGGCACGGCCATTTTCAGCACCAGTCTGCGGACGGGCGCCTCCGTCATGAGGGTAAACCTTTCCTGCTGTTTCTCGGCTTCGTTATGCTGCATCCGTTTCCTGCTGTGTCAGGCGTAAATAAGATGGAAAATGTCGCGCACTATGCCGGCTGCGTTTTCCGGCAGGTCTTCCGTTGAGGGCGCGGTGCGGCTGTCTGCCCCCTGCAGCAGCTGTTCCGCCTTTTCAATGGCGGCGGGTTGCAGGCAGTCGGTGGCAATGTTTGCTTGCAGTATGCGGCTGGCGTTTTCGTCCACGGTGAGGCCTATCTCCACTTCGCCCCAAGGGAAGCTCCCCTGGCGTTTGGCTTGAAACTGCCGCCAATGGCCGAAAAGAAAGTCCGGATTCTCCAGTTCCCTGGCGGTTTTCCGCACACTTTCCGAGCAGACCTCCTCCCAAGTCCGCACGCGGGCGTTTTCATGATAAATGCGCTGGAAAGCCTCCGACAGCGGTTCGAGGATGTTTTCGGAAGTGATGTCCGCCAGTTCGGAGAGGTTGACCACCCGGCTTTCCACGGAGGAGACCCCGTGCTTGTGCAGTTTCCCCGGTTTGGGCCGCAGGTAGCGTTGCAGTTTTTCCATGTCGGTGCGGATAAGGATAGTGCCGTGGTGCAGGCAGTTGTTCTTTCCTACAGAAAAGGCGTTGCCGGAAAATTTCCGTCCTTCGCAGAGCACGTCGTTACGACCGGAAAGCGTGGTGTGCAGTCCGAAACTTTTCACCGCTTCCTGTAGCACGGCGAACTGTTTCCCCAAGCAGTAGCGTTCCGGGCTGGCGATAAAGGAAAAATTCAAGTTGCCGAGGTCGTGGTAGACCGCGCCGCCTCCGGTAAGCCGACGCATCAGATGTCCGCCTTCGGCTGCCAGCCGCTCCACATGGCATTCCGCGTACGGGTTCTGGTGCTTCCCGATGACAACGGTCTGCCGGTTTTTCCACAAATACATGACCACAGTGTCCCCGGGGTTCTCCTGAAGCAGGGTCTGTTCCGCGGCCAGATTCAGGAAAGGATTGTGCTGTGTGCTGACAATGATTTCTATAGGCATGGCTTTGAAATTGTTTTTTTAAGAGGGCAAAAGTACAAAATATTTTCTCAGAAAAAGGTTTTTTCACCGATAAATGATTACTTTTGCAAAAGAATCTTTACGCGAGCGATATGAAGAAAGAGACTATTCCGGTTTTTGACCATGCGTGGCAGATTATTGCCAATCCGAACGCTTTGTCCAACTCCTGCTACAAGCATTGGGAGGAAATCGCCTGCAAGCTGGACGAGCTGCAACTGGACTATCAGTTCTACATCACCGAAGATGCGGAATCCGGCAAGAAATTGGCTGGAGACTTGTGCCGTCAGGGGCACCGTTACCTGATGGCGATGGGCGGGGACGGGACACTTAACCAGATTGTGGACGGCATCATGTCTTCCGGAGTCCCCCCGAGAGAGGTGTATTTGGCTGTGCTTCCCTTGGGCACGGGCAACGACTGGTGCCGGACCCATCATTACCCTCGGCCCTATCTGGAGTCCATTCCGATTTTCATGCGCGGGCAGTTCCTGCTGCACGACATCGGTTTGGTGGAATGCCTGGAGAACGGGCAGGTGGTTTCGCGTCACCATTTTATCAATATCGCCGGTTTCGGTTTCGACGCGGCCATTATCCACAAGACGGCCCACACCAAATCCCGCATCAATTTGAAAGCCGTGTATCTGCTGACGTTGCTGAAAGTGTTGTTTTCGCACAAGGCGCAGCGCGTCCGCATGCAAACGGAGAAGGAGACCATTGAGGAATCCCTTTTCTCCATTGCGGTGGGCAATTGCCGCTACAACGGCAACGGCATGATGCAGGTGCCCATGGCCGATCCGACGGACGGGCTGTTTCACATTATGCGTTTGCGCAAGATTTCGGTTTTCAAGGTGTTAAAAAACATCAAAAATTTATACGGCGGCCATTTGGAGCATCTTCCGGAAATTGCCTACACCTCGGCTTCGGAGATTCTCCTCTCTTCGGACACGCCGCTGTTGGGAGAGATTGAGGGCGACCCGCTGCCCACGTCGGAATACCGCATCCGCATGCTTCCGGCTGCTTTGAACCTGCTTACCGGACTTTAAAAACAAAACGAATGGATTTATCTGTCGATATACATCAGCTGCATTTGAAAAACCCCGTGCTGACTGCTTCCGGCACGTTCGGGTATGGGGAGGAATTCTCTGATTTTCTGGATTTGGAGCGTTTGGGCGGCTTCATTGTCAAAGGGACCACCCTGCATCCCAGGGACGGCAACCCTTACCCCCGCATGGCGGAGACCCCTTCCGGCATGCTGAATGCCGTCGGTTTGCAGAACAAGGGGGTGGACTACTTCATTGGACACATTTATCCCCGTTTGCAGCATTTGCAGACACAGGTGCTGGTGAATGTCTCCGGCTCGACGGTGGAGGATTACGTGGCCGCGGCGGAGAAAATAGACGCTTTGGAGCATATTCCGGCCATTGAGCTGAACATTTCCTGTCCCAATGTGAAAGCGGGCGGCATGGCCTTCGGCACTTCCTGCCAAGAGGCGGAGCGGGTGGTTTCCGCTGTGCGCAAGGCATACCATAAAACATTAATTGTCAAATTGTCACCTAATGTCACCGACATTGTTTCCATTGCAAAGGCGGTAGAAGCCGGTGGCGCTGACGCGCTGTCCCTCATCAACACCCTTTTGGGCATGGCGGTGAACGCGGAGACGCAGCGGCCGGTGCTTTCCACAATAACCGGCGGTTTGTCAGGGCCTTGCGTGAAACCCATTGCCCTGCGCATGGTGTGGCAGGTGCATAAGGCGGTCGGGCTGCCGATTATCGGATTGGGCGGCATTATGAATGCGACGGACGCCATAGAGTTTTTCCTGGCGGGTGCCTCCGCCATACAGGTGGGCACCGCAAATTTCATACAGCCAAGCATTTCTGTGGACATTGTGGACGGAATAGCGGCCTACTTGGAGCGTAAGCACATCGCTTCCGTCAGGGAGCTGGTTGGCCAGTTGAAGGTGGATTGACATGATTTCATTTGAACGACACACCCTCGCCAATGGTTTGCGGGTTATACTGCACCGGGACGTGACAACGCCCTTGGCGGCGGTCAATGTGATTTATGACGTGGGTTCCCGGGATGAGGACCCGGACCACACCGGTTTCGCCCATTTGTTTGAGCATCTGATGTTCGGCGGATCGAAAAACATTCCGGTTTTCGACACTCCGCTGCAGGAGGCCGGAGGAGAGAACAATGCATTCACCAACACCGATCTGACCACCTATTACCTGACCGTTCCCGTGGCCAATCTCGAAACGGCTTTGTGGCTGGAGTCCGACCGCATGAACGAACTGGCTTTTTCCGAACAGAGCCTGGAAGTGCAGCGCAAGGTGGTGATGGAGGAGTTCAAGCAGTCCTACCTCAACCAGCCTTACGGTGACGTTTCTTTGCTGCTGAAGCCTTTGGCCTACAAGCGGCATCCCTACCGCTGGAACCCTATCGGCAGGGAGCTTGGCCACATTGCCGAAGCCACCATGGAGCAGGTGCGGGCGTTTTTCTACCGTTTCTACCGGCCGAACAACGCCGTGTTGTCCATTGCCGGAAATTTTGACACGGATTGGGTGATGTCCTTGGTGGAGAAATGGTTTGGCGGCATTCCTTCCGGGCCGCCGAACGTGCGCGACCTGCCGCAGGAGCCGCCGCAAACGGAGCCGCGTTTCGCCGAAGTGGAGCGGAACGTCCCCAACGACATGTTGGTAAAGGCGTACCATTGCTGCGGGCGCAGGGAGGACGCCTTTTACGCCACGGATGTGCTTTCCGACATCCTTTCCAACGGGAACTCTTCCCGGCTGCAACGCCGTCTGGTGGAGGAGAGGCAAGTGTTCTCCACGGTTTCCGCCTACCTTACCGCCACTTTCGACCCGGGGCTGTTCATCGTTTCCGGGAATCTTTGCGACGGGGTTTCTTTGGAGACCGCCGATGCCGCCGTGCAGGAGGTGTTGCGCGAATTGCAGCAGGAGCTGGTGGGGGAACGCGAGCTGGAGCGTATACGGCACAAAATCCAGACCCTGCTTTCCTATGCGGATTTGCAGGTGCAGGACAAAAGCATGAATCTGGGCATTTTCGAAGTGCTGGACCGCGCCGAACGCTATTACGACGAGGATACCCTCTACCGACAGGTGCAGGCGGGACAGCTTCGGGATACGAGCCGGGAGTTGTTCACCGAAGCGAATTGCTCCACGCTGTATTACAAAGCTTTAAAAGGGTAATTTTTTGAATTTTTCCATGATGCGGTAGGCCACTTCCAAGGCCCGGTAGCCGTCATAGACCGAGACCTCGCATTCACGGTTGTGCAGGATGCTGTCCGCGAAAAGCGACAGTTCCGTTTCAATGGCATTGACGTGGATTTCGTTGGGTTTTTCAATGAAAATGCGTTTTTTGCCTTTGCCTTTTCCCAAATCCAAAATCAAGGGCATGAGGTCGTTGCTGTCCTCCGGCACGTAGTCGCGCAGACGGAGGATCTGCGCCTCCTTGTTCTGGTAGTCCACCGTGATGTAGGCGTTTTTCTGGAAGAAGCGGGTCCGGCGCATTTTTTTGATGGAAACGCGGCTGGCCGTCAGGTTGGCGGTGCATCCGTTCTCGAACTCTATCCGGGCGTTGGCGATGTCCGGCGTGTCGGTGATGACTGCGACGCCGCTGGCGCTGATGCTGGTGATGGGCGAGTTGACCGTGTGCAGGATGATGTCAATGTCATGGATCATCAAATCCAGCACCACGGATACATCGGTGCCGCGGGGGTTGAACTCGGCCAAGCGGTGGCATTCGATGAACAAGGGGTTGTCGAGGTATTTTTTAGCCTCCAAGTAAGCGTCGTTGAAACGCTCCACATGACCTATCTGCACTTTCAGGTGGTGTTCCTCCGAATAATGCAGTATGTCCTCCGCTTCGGCGAGGGTCGCGGTGATGGGCTTTTCGATGAAAACGTGCTTCCCGGCCTTCAGGGCTTTCATGGCCGAGTCGTGGTGGTTCAGGGTCGGGGTGACAATGTCAATGGCGTCGCATTGCGCAATCAGTTCCGCGTCGTTCGCGAAAAACGGGATGCCGAAACTTTCCGACACTTCCTTCGCGTTCTCCGGGTCGGTGTCGTAGAAGCCGACCAAGTCAATGTTTTCAATGTTTTTCCAGCATTTGATGTGGATTTTCCCTAGATGGCCTGCGCCAAAAACGCCTATTTTCAACATAGAATGTAACGGTTGAATGAAAAATCAAAATAGAAATAACGCCGTTTCGGTTTTTTTATTGCCTGCGGGTGCCGTGTTTTAAAAAATACTATCTTTGCCTTTTTGGAAGCCAGTATGGAAGACACACTGAAAGATCAGGGGGCGCGGGCGCGCCTGGTGCGCGAACTGCAGCAGGAAGGCATTACGGATGCCGCTGTGCTGCACGCTTTTGCCACGGTGCCGAGGCATTTTTTCGTGCCGGAGTTTCTGCGTGACCATGCCTATGGGGGCAACGCCTTGCCCATCGCCTGCGGTCAGACCATTTCCCAGCCGTTCACCGTGGCCTACCAAAGCCAGCTGTTAGAGGTGCGCCCCAAGCAGAAAATTTTGGAGATAGGGACAGGCTCCGGTTTTCAGGCGGCCGTGCTCCACGCCATGGGAGCACACGTGTATTCCGTTGAAAGGCAATACGATTTGTACAAGGAGGCCGAGGCCCGTTTCCAACGCTTGCGCATCCGTGTGGCGCACAAGCACGGGGACGGCTACTTGGGATGGCGGGAGTTCGCCCCTTACGACCGCATTCTGGTGACCTGCGCGGCGCCTGTTGTTCCGGAGGCGCTGCTGCGGCAGCTGAAAATCGGCGGTGCGCTGCTTGTGCCCTTGGGGGAAGAGGAGCAGCGGATGACCCGTATTGTCCGTTCGGGGGAGGACAGCTTTGAGCGCAGCGAATACGGTTCTTTCCAGTTTGTGCCCATGCTGCGGAATAAAACATCGCATGTGAAAAAATAATTTGTGTCAGGCGGGCTTCCCCAAACAGATTTTGTCTACTTTTGTAAGCTTTTTCGCCTTATGCGGAAAAAACACGTTTTGAATTCATAATCATAAGCACAAAAAGAAAAATGGACTACAAAGAGATTTTCACCATTTCCGGAAAAAGCGGACTTTTCAAACTTTTGTCCCGCTCGAAGAACAACGCCATCGTGGAATCGGTGACGGACCACACCCGCATGCCCCTGTTCATGTCCAGCAAAGCCAGCTCTTTGGAGGAGATATACCTGTTCACGGAAGAGGGCAGCCTTCCCCTGAAGGACGTGCTGAAACGCATCTACGATTATGCGAAAGGCGGCGAAGCCATTGACCCCAAGGCTCCGGAGGCCGAAGTCCGGAAGTACCTGGAGGCGGTGGTTCCGGAATACGATCGCAGCCGGGTGCACTACTCCGACATGAAACGCCTGTTCTCCTGGTACCGTATCCTGCTGGCCGCCGGTTTGCTGGTAATAGAGGAGGAGAAAGAGGCTACGGAAGAAAAAGCCGAATAAAGTGCCGTTTGTATTCATAAATTGTTTAGTTTTGCATCATCGAATGCTTTAAACACTTTGGGATATGCACATTGCCATTGCAGGAAACATAGGTTCCGGAAAAACGTCCTTGACCCAGTTGCTGGCCAAGCATTACAATTGGGTTCCGCAGTATGAGGACGTGGCGGACAATCCGTACCTGACTAGTTTTTACGAGGACATGCAGCGCTGGTCGTTCAATTTGCAGGTGTTTTTTCTGAACACCCGCTTCCGTCACATCATTGACATACACAAGCAGAAAAAATCGGTGGTGCAGGACCGCACCATTTACGAGGATGCATACATTTTCGCGCCCAACCTGCACGAAATGGGGCTGATGTCCTCCCGGGACTACAACAACTATTTGTCCCTGTTCGAACTGATTGATTCGTTCATCCAGGCGCCGGACCTGCTGATTTACCTGAAAAGCGACATTCCCACATTGGTGTCCCACATACAGCAGCGCGGCCGTCCGTATGAGGACCTGATTCGTCTGGACTACTTGAAAAACCTGAACGAGCGTTATGACGAATGGGCCAGCCATTACGACAAGGGGAAACTCTTGGTGGTGGACGTGACCAAAGTGCGGTTTACGGAAAACAAGGAGGATTTGGGCTATGTGATTGAGCAGGTGGATGCCGAGCTGTTCGGCCTGTTCACGGACACAGAGCCGGAAAAACCCTCTCCCAAAACACGGACCAAAAGAATCAAATAGAAGAAGATGCGCTGTATCGGAATCATTCCCGCCCGCTTCCAGTCTTCCCGTTTCCCGGGAAAACCCCTGTGCCGCATCGGTGGAAAAACGATGATTGAACGGGTGTACACGCAGGTGCGCAAGGTGGGCCGCTTAGAGAAAGTGATTGTCGCCACCGACCATCCGGACATTGCCGCCTGTGTGGAGGCTTTTGGCGGGGAGGTGCGCATGACCTCCGAAAACCACCGTTCCGGCACCGACCGTTGCGCGGAGGTGTTCCAAAGCCTTGTCCCTGTGTTCTCTCCGGAAGAGAGCGTGGTGATTAACATTCAGGGGGACGAGCCCTTCATACAGCCCGGTCAGGTGGAGGAGATCATCGCCTGCATGGAAGAGTGCCGGGCTCCCATCGCCACTTTGCTTCAGCCGCTTTCCCGCGCGGAGGACATTGCCAATCCGAATGTGGTCAAATGCGTGCGCAGCCTCGGCGGAATGGCCTTGTATTTCAGCCGTTACGCCATTCCTTACCTGCGTGGCGGACAACCCGATGGGCTGGTCTTTTACAAGCATATCGGCATGTATGCCTACCGTGGGGATGTGTTGCAGCAGTTAGTGCGCCTGCCCCAGTCCGTCTTGGAAAAGGCGGAAAGCTTGGAGCAGTTGCGCTGGTTGGAGAACGACTTCCGCATCGCCACCCGAATCACCGCTTACGAAAGCAGTATCGCCATTGACACGCCTGAAGATTTGGAACGGGCTGTCAGGTACGAACAACAAATATCCTCCCAGTCATGATAGTTTCTTGTATAAAAGCGTATATCGTTAAGAACAGAAGTGTAAAAATCAGTGATTTAGGAATGTTCGAGCTTTCCTACAGGGAAGCGGGTGTCCATCCGATACGCCAGGATTTCACCCCTCCCGGCGAATACCTTGTGTTCACACCCAACGAGAAGGAGGATGGCGCGGATTTCGCCGCGTACGTGGCGGAGGAAAAGGGAATGGAGCTGTCCGAGGCGTGCACCCGCATCGCGGAATGGGTGCAGGAGGTGCGTCAGGCTTTGGAGTCCCGGCAGGAGTATGCCTTGGGGAGCATGGGCAGTTTCGTGATGGGCAACGTGCGTATGGAGTTTGTGCCGGCCTTGGATCCGGATTTGTCGCCCAATGCTTTCGGACTGTCTTCCTTTAGTTTGCGGAATGTGACGGAAGTTTCTTCCACGACGGGGGAAAGCGTGTCTGGCACGGAGGATAAATCGGCAACGGAACAAGTCGCCGGACAGCCTTCGGAGCGGGAGGCTGCTGCGGCGGAAACAGCCGGAAGCGGCGAAACCCATTCGGCAAACCAGCCGAAGCCCCGCCCCAAACGTCACGTCGGACGCGCCATCGGCTATACCGTACTGATTATCTTTTTACTGGCCATCATTTCCATGGGAACCTACGCCTTGCTGCGTCCGGAAGCCTTTGTGGAGCAGAAGGACCAATACATGGCGCAGCTGCGCGAGTTCTTCCAGCGTTCGGGTGCGGAACCGGCGGAAACGCTTGTTGTGGACGAAGAGGAGCCTTTCTGGACAGAGGAGGAGCCCGTGCAAACCGTAACGGACGAGGAGGTGAATCCGGTGGAAAACGAGGGTGAAGTGTCCGGAGAAAGAAGGTTTTACGTGATTGTCGGCGGCTTCGGGAATCCGGCCAACGCCGATAATTTGGTGGCTTCCTTGAAAGCCCGTTTCCCCAATGCGGCGAATCTGGGGCTGAACGCCAAAGGCACCCTGACCATGGTCGGCATAGGGCCCTACACCCAGGCGGAGGCGGAGCAGAAAGCCAAGGAATTGGAATCCACGTACAAGGATTGTTGGGTTTTGGAGAAATAAGCAGGAATCATCATATTTTTTATAGCTATGAAAAAATACCTTATCGTCAGTTTGTTCGCGTTAGCGCTTATGGGAATGGCAGCCGCCTGCAACACCTACCAGCGTTGTCCGGCCTATACGGACAATGCGCCGCTTCAGGAGCAGAGCGCCAGAATATAGGCAGGGACAAAGGAAAAAGAACCGCTGTATCCGTTGAGGCCTTTGGGTGTCAGCGGAGCGGTTTGCTGTGAAGGTATGCGCAGGTTGCTCTGGTGCCCGGTTCTGTTGTGGGGGATGTTTGTGTGCGCGCATGCGTTCGCACAGAAATCCACCCCCATTCGCTGCACGGCCGATCTGTTGCAGTTTGACAACGGCTTTTTTCCTGATGCCCAAGTGTTTACCGGAAATGTGGAGTTTAGTCACGAGGAAAGCACCGGCTATGCCGACACCGTGTTTTATTACGAAAAGGCCAACCGCATAGAAGCCACAGGAAAAGAGCTGATTATCCATATCAACGATTCCGTTCACCTGTACGGGAAGACGCTGCGTTACGACGGGAACAGCCGGATTGCCGTGCTGGAAGGGAATGTCATGCTGTTTGACAACTACAGCGTATTGTATACCGACCGCTTGGTGTTTTACCGTGACGACCACTGCGCTTTTTACGAACACGGCGGGCGCATTGTCAGCGACAGTGCGGAAATGACCAGCGAGCAAGGTTATTACCATACAAATACCAAAGACGCTTATTTCCGCAGGGAAGTCCGGGTCCGGCATCCGGATTTCTCCATGGAGGCGGATTCGCTGCGTTATAACACCCAGCAGAAGGTGGTCTATTTCATCGGGCCGACCCGCATGTATGCGGACAGTGACTTTGTGTATACCGAGAGCGGGAAGTTCGTGACCCGGACGGAGGAAGCCGAATTGTACGGGCGGAGCAAAGTGTACTCCGCCAAACACTTCCTGACAGCCGACACCATTTGTTTCGACCATTTGAAGGATGCGGGGAAAGCCTGGTCCCGCGTGTTTTTGCAGGATACCTGCGAAAAGCATTTCATCAGCGGCCACTACTTGGAATACGACGGCGGCAAGGGCTATGTGTTCGCCACGGAAAAGGCAATGGCCGTGTATGTGCAGGAAAAGGACAGCCTGTTTCTGCATGCCGACACCTTGTGGGTGCATCTGGACTCCCATAAGCGGATGAGCGGTGCCGAAGCCTATCCCCAGCTGCGCTTTTTCCATCCGGCCTATCAGGGGCGTTGCGGCCGCTTGACCTATTCGGCGGCGGATTCGGTGGCGGAAATGACGCTCGGCCCCTTGTTTTGGAACGACTCCACCCAGCTTTCGGCGGACACTTTCCGTTTGTATATGCAGGGTCGGCAATGGAAGGAGGCCCGTTTGCTCCGGCATGCCTTCGCCGGTCAGAACGTGTTGTGCGAAACCCGTTTCAACCAGTTGAAAGGGGATGCCATGTACGTGTATTTCAAGGATAACCGTTTGGATTACATGTGGGTGTACCCTCGCGCACACTGCCTGTACTATATTCAGGAGGAGGATTCTTCCCTGATTGGGGTGCATCAGGTGGAGGCGGAGAAAATGCGGGTGGTGTTCGACAGCAGCGAAATGTCGTCCATCGTTTTTTACCGTCAGGTGAAAGGCACGTTTGCACCCGAAGAGGAAGACAAACGCTTTTTACCTGGTTTCCAGTGGTTTTCCATCCATCGTCCGGTGGACAGGGACGCTATTTTTGAAAAAGACACCTATGTCCCCGCCCGTTGGGAGGATGAGGAGAATGCGGATTACGAAGACGATGAAGATGAGTGAGATACCCCTTCTTTCGGTGGAAAACCTCAGGGTTAGTTTCCGTTCTCGGGAAGACGGGACCCGTTTTTCCGCGGTGCGGGATTTGTCCTTTTCCATAGGGGAGGGCGAAATCCTCGGCATTGTCGGGGAGTCCGGCTCTGGGAAGTCGGTCACGGCCTTGAGTGTGATGAATCTGCTGCATCAGGCTGAATATCAGGGTAAAATTCTTTTCCGCCACGGGGAGGGGCAAACCGATTTGTTGCAATGCTCGGACCGCGAAATGCGTGCGTTCCGGGGCAACCGTATCGGCATGGTGTTCCAGGAGCCGATGACCTCGCTGAACCCTTCCATGCGTTGCGGGAAACAGGTGGCGGAGACGCTGCGCCTGCATTTGGGGCTTTCCCGGGCGGAGGCCCGGCAGGAAGTGCTGCGCCTGTTTGGGGAAGTGCTGCTTCCCGATCCCGAAAAGGTGTACCGCGCCTATCCCCACGAGATTTCCGGCGGACAGAAGCAGCGGGTGATGATTGCCATGGCGATTGCCTGCAAGCCCCGTTTGGTCATAGCGGACGAACCGACCACCGCCTTGGATGTCACGGTGCAGAAAACCATTCTGGAACTGCTGAAATCCTTGCAGCGCAAGCACGGCATGAGCGTGATGTTCATTTCCCACGATTTGGGCGTGGTCGCCAACATCGCCGAAAGGGTGGTGGTGATGTACCGCGGGAAGAAGGTGGAGGAAGGCCCTATCGAATCTTTGTTCCGGAATCCCCGGCACCCGTACACCAAAGGGCTGCTGGCCTGCCGCGTGCCTTTGGACAAACGCTACCGCCGTCTGCCCACCGTTCCGGATTTTCTGAAAGCGGAAGAGGCCGGTGAAGACCCCTTGCGGCATTTGCAGCTCGTTTCCGAAGCCCAGTGGCGGGAAGAGGCGGAGCGCTTGTGCGCGACGCCGCCTTTGCTGGAAGTGCGGCATCTGGGCAAACACTATCCCTTGCCCCGCAAATGGGGAGAGAAGAAACGCTATTTTCGGGCTGTGGACGATGTGAGTTTCACCCTGCACGAAGGGGAGACCTTGGGCTTGGTGGGCGAGTCCGGCTGCGGAAAAACCACCTTGGGGCGTTGCCTGCTCCGTCTGATTGAGCCCACCCAGGGCGAAGTGCTGTACAAGGGCCGGGATTTGTGCCGCCTTTCTTCTGGCGAAATGCGTGCCTTGCGGAAGGAGCTACAGCTTGTTTTTCAGGACCCTTACGCTTCGCTGAACCCCCGACAGACCGTGGGGATGGCCATTTTGGAGCCGATGCGGCTGCATGGGCTGTGCGCCAACGACAAGGAACGTCGGGAGAAGGTGTTGGCGTTGTTGGAGCAGGTGCATCTCCGTCCGGAGGATTTCCGCCGTTATCCGCACGAGTTTTCCGGCGGGCAGCGGCAGCGGGTCTGCATCGCCCGCGCCTTGTCGTTGCAGCCTCGCCTGATCATCTGCGACGAGTCGGTCTCCGCCTTGGACGTGTCCATTCAGGCGCAGGTGCTTAATTTATTGAAAGAATTGAAAGAAACTTACGGTTTTTCTTGCCTTTTCATATCCCACGACCTTTCCGTGGTGAAATTCATGTCCCATCGGGTGCTGGTCATGCGACAGGGGCTTTTGGAGGAAATGCAGTATGCTGACGTTTTATACCGTAATCCTCAATCCGGATACACCCGGCAGCTGCTGGAAGCCGTCCCAGACATAAGTTTTTTATCAAAACCCTTATCCGATGAATGATACGAACAGCCTTGTCTTGCTGGCTTTGGCCGTTTTTCCCGTGCTGATTTTGGCGGTGTACATTTATGTGAAAGACAAATACGAGAAAGAGCCGCTGCACATGTTGCTGAAAGCCTTTTTAGGCGGCATGCTGTCGGTGCTTCCGGTCATTCCCCTCGAAAAGTTTTTGAGTGTTTTCGCCGTGGGCGGACCTGTTTTTCAGGGCCTGTACAACGGTTTTGTTGTGGCCGGTTTCAGCGAAGAGCTCTTCAAACTGCTGATATTGTTTCTTTTTATATGGAGAAGCAAGCATTTCAACGAACTTTTTGACGGCATAGTGTATGCGGTGTATGTGGGGCTTGGCTTCGCCTGCGTGGAAAACATCAGCTACGTGTTCATGACTTCCTCCTTCGACACCAATCTGCTGACAGGAATCACGCGGGCCCTGTTCTCGGTACCCGCGCATTTCCTGTTTGCCGTGGCTATGGGCTATTATTTTGCGAAAGCCAAATTTGACGCTTCCCGCCGTTTCCACCACCTGTTCAAGGCCTTTATGTACCCCTTGTTTCTGCATGGCATGTACGACTCCCTGCTGATGGTTTCGGGCAACCTCCAAGGATCGCCCCTGTTTTATCCGATTGCCATTGTGCTTTTCCTCCTTTTTATCCGTTTCGATGTCAAAATGTGGAAAAAAGGCCTCTGGAAAATCAAGATGATGCAGGAGCGTTCGCGCATCAGCAGCTTAGACGGGAATCAGGGGGATGCCTTTTAGGATTTTTGGTAAAAGACAAAATCCTCGTCGATGTAGTCTACCGTGATGGTGGTCTCGGGGGTCAGCTTGTCCGCTAAAATCATCTTGGACAGATTGTTCAGTATGTGCTTCTGTATGACTCGTTTCAGCGGCCGTGCGCCGTACTGCGGGTTGTATCCCAAGTTGGTGAGCGCCTCCAAAGCGTAGTCCGTCAGGGTGATGTGGAGGTCGTTCTGTTCTAACAGACGCTCCACCTGCTGCAGCTGCAATTTCACGATTTCCTGAATCTCTTTTTTGTTCAAAGGTTTGAACATCAGAATCTCATCGATACGGTTGAGGAACTCGGGCCGTATGGTCTTGCGCAGCAGCCCCATCACTTCCTCTTTCGCCCCTTCAGTCACGGATTCGTCCACAATATTGGCTTGCTGGAAATGTTCCTGAATGATGGAGGAGCCCAAGTTGGAAGTCATGATGATGATGGTGTTCTTGAAGTCGGCCACCCGTCCCTTGTTGTCGGTCAGCCGCCCGTCGTCCAGCACTTGCAGCAGGATGTTGAACACATCGGGATGCGCTTTCTCGATTTCATCAAACAGCACCACCGAGTAGGGTTTCCGCCGCACTTTCTCCGTCAGCTGTCCGCCCTCGTCGTAGCCGATGTATCCGGGAGGTGCGCCCACCAGACGGGAGACGGAGTAGGCTTCCTGGTATTCGGACATGTCTATACGCACCATGGCGTCCTCCGTGTTGAACAGGTATTCGGCCAAGGCTTTGGCTAATTCGGTCTTTCCCACGCCGGTGGTTCCGAGGAAGAGGAAGGACCCGATGGGACGCTTGCTGTCCTGCAATCCGGCCCGGCTGCGGCGTATGGCGTCCGCGATGGCGGAAATGGCTTCTTCCTGTCCGATTACCCGCTTGTGCAGTTCGGCTTCCAAATGCAGCAGCTTCTCTTTTTCGCTCTGCATCATGCGTTGCACGGGAATCCCTGTCCAGCGGGCCACTACGGCGGCGATGTCGTCCGCGCCCACTTCCTGGTCGATCATGGGTGCCTCCCCTTGCAGGGCTTGCAGGTTCTCCGTGGCTTCTTTCAAGCTGTTTTCCAGCTCTTTGATTTTTCCGTAGCGGAGTTCGGCCACCTTGCCGTAGTTGCCGTTGCGCTCTTCCTGCGAGGCTTGGAATTTCGCCTCCTCTATCTCGTTTTTGTATTCCTGAATCTGGTTCAGGCATTGTTTTTCCTGCTCCCAGCGTGCCCGCATGCTGTTGCGTTTCTCGCCAAGTTCGGAAATCTGCTCCGAAAGCCGGGCAACTTTCTCCTGGTCGTCCTCCCGGCGTATGGCTTCCCGCTCTATTTCCAATTGCCTCATTTTCCGCTCAATGTCGTCCAGAGGCTGCGGCACGGAATTGATTTCCAGACGCAGTTTGGAAGCGGCCTCGTCAATCAGGTCGATGGCTTTGTCCGGCAGAAAACGCTCGGTGATGTAACGCTGCGAAAGGTCCACGGCGGCCACTAAGGCCTCATCCAGAATCTTCACCTGATGGTGCTTTTCGTAGCGTTCCTTCAAACCCCTCAGGATGGAGACGGTGGAAAGCCGGTCGGGCTCGTCCACGTACACGACCTGGAAACGCCGCTCCAAGGCCTTGTCTTTCTCGAAGTATTTCTGGTATTCCGAAGTGGTGGTGGCTCCGATGGCCCGCAGTTCGCCACGCGCCAAGGCGGGTTTCAGGATGTTGGCCGCGTCCATGGCTCCCTCGCCGCCCGCGCCGACCAAAGTGTGGATTTCATCGATGAACAGAATGATTTCCCCGTCACCGGCGGTCACTTCCTTGACCACGCTTTTCAGCCGCTCCTCAAATTCGCCCTTGTATTTGGCTCCGGCGACCAAGGCTCCCATGTCTAAGGAATATACTTGCTTGGTTTTCAGGTTTTCCGGAACGTCGCCCTCCACAATGCGGTGCGCCAGGCCTTCTGCGATGGCGGTTTTTCCCACGCCCGGTTCCCCGATGAGGATGGGGTTGTTTTTGGTGCGTCGGCACAGAATCTGAAGCACGCGGCGGATTTCCTCGTCCCGTCCGATCACGGGGTCCAGTTTCCCCTTCCGCGCCAAGTCGTTCAGGTTGCGTGCGTAGCGGTTCAACGCTTGGTACTGTTGTTCGGCGTTGGGCGAGTCCACGCGGCTTCCCTTGCGCAGCTCCTGTATGGCGGCTTTCAGGCCTTTTTCCGTCAGGCCCATGTTTTTCAATGTCTTGCATGTTTCGTCGTTGGCGGACAGCATGCCGTAGAGCAGATGCTCCAAGGAAACGAAGTCGTCTTTCCACTCCGGCAGTATGCTGAGGGCTTTCTGTATGGTTTTCTGCGCCGCGTTGGAAAGGTACATGCTGGCGGTATCCCCGTTCACACGCGGAAATCCTTCCACTTGCCGGTCTATGGACTTTTCCACCACGGAAGGCTCTATGCCATTCTTTTTCAGTAGAAAAGGAATCACGTCCTTGTCGGACTCCAGCATGGCTTTGAGCAGATGGGCGTTCTCAATCTGCTGCTGCCGCCTTGACTGGGCGATTTCCTGCGCCTTTTGTAGAGCCTCCTGGCTTTTGATGGTGAATTGTTCAATATTCATAGCTTGGTTTTTTTTGTTTTCCCGAACCTTGGGCAAATCTTGTTCCAAAGCCGTGAAAAGGGTGTTTTCTGCCAATATTTCAGCCTGTTTGTTGGAAATCAGGACAAAATGGCAGCAACCTCCCCTCCCGTACTATTTTTCAGTACAAATAAAGCCGTCGTAAAAGCCCCGCATGCGTTTTTTTTCTATATTTGCATATTTGTTTATAACGTAAAACCAAAAGCCGTATGAAACAGAGTAAGAGATTAATAATGGGCCTGTTCGCGGGTTTGCTGTGTCAGGCTTACGCGCAAACGGAATGGACTTCCATGGAAAAAGCCGTCCAAATCCAGTCTTTTCCCTCCGCGACTTCCGTGCACGGATTGCCGGTTTTTTCTCCGGTGACTTCCACAGTGGCGCTGCCTCTTTCCCAAAGCGGAACGGTGGAGGAAGCCCCTTTCCAAGTGAAGCGGACCTTGGAGGAGACCAGTGCCAAATGCATTCTGAAACCGAAACAATACCTTGTTTTTGAAGTGAATAACGGGGTTGTAAAAACAGATTCCTCGGTCTTTGAGATCCTTCCGGACGCGGTGGAGAACGCCATTGCAAGGGTGCCGGAGTGGCTGCGCTACGACCTCCGCTTCAAATTCCGCCAGACGACGGAAACCAATTTGCGCAACGCCATGGTCGCGCTGCTGAACGAGACCCCGAAACAATACCTGGACGAAGTGGCTTACCAGCTCACCTATTTGCCGAAGGAAGTCCTGAAAGACAGCCGTTTCATCAACACTTGGGACTGGCTGCGCAAAAACGCGGAATTGATTTACGTGCATGCCGACTCCCTGAAGTATGTCCGTCTGGTGGAGCACGGGGACACCAACACCGGCAACTGGTACACGACAACCGAATACCGTATCAAACGCAGCGGCTCGTACATTTGGCGCGAAGTGGACCGCTACTACTACTACATGTTCATTGTCATGCCGAAGATTGAGCAGGAAGGCGTGTATGTGAAGGACAACACTTCCTCGGTGGGGCAGCGCACTTGGGGCTATGGCTGGAGGGAATACCTCTGGTCTGACCCCGACACTTTGCACAGCTACCGTCCGGTGGGGATTTCCGGCTATAAGTTGGTGGATGCGCAAGGAAACAAGGACACCCTGCGGGTGGATTCCATTCCCCGTCTCGGTGAAATCATGCAGATGCCGGAGTACTTGTGGGACGAGACCCCGCGTATCTGGCTGTTCCTTCGGGAAATGAAAAGCACGGACCACGCCTTGAACATTTTGGGCAACTGGTGTTCCCGCTGCATTCCCATGGACGTGACCACTTCGGACGAATACCGCCCGTCCCAGCCCAACCAGATTGCCTGGAAGCATGTCGGAAACTGCCACGAGGACGCTTTGCTGGTGGCCGCTGCCGCACGCACCGCATTGATTCCGCTGATGCACATAGGGGATTTCTGCGATGACCACGTGTGGGGCATGGCGCATGACGGCGGAGACAGCATCTGGCATCATTTCGAGTTCTTCCGTGGCGGCTGCTCCCCCGGCCGTCCCTACTACTGGGGCATGACCAACATGCAGCCCAACGGGAATTACGGATGGGCCAGCTCCTTGGTGCAAGGCTATGTGCCGGACGGCACCCTGATCAATGTCTCTGACTACTATACCGAAACAACGCCCGCCTGCACGCTGCAACTGGCTGTGTCCGATGCGGAAGGCAGAGCGGTGGATGGTGCCAGAATAAATCTCTATTCCACCAACTACCAGTACAACCCCTCCAGCCCCTACATCATGTCCGCAGGCTATTTGTGGACCGACGCCAAAGGGATGGTAATTGCCCCCGTGGGCAGCGGAAACAAGTATTACATGAAGATAACCCATCCCCGTCTGGGCTCCTACCCGGAAGAGTCGGGGAAAGTGCTTGTGTTGCTCAATGCCAATACGGTTGCCGGGCAAACCTACAAAATTTCGTACAAATTTCCCGGCACCTTGCCTTCTTCGGACATAAAGGCCTCCCGTCAGCAGGTTTTCCAGAGCGACAAGGGCCTGCGTCTGACGATGGACGCGCGGAACATTTCCGTCGGCAACAATCCGGTGGATGGGCAGAACTCCTCTTTCTACGACCGCACGAACGGGCACGCCGCGTTGAATGTGTATGTGTTGTCCGAAGCGCAGTGGCTGGCGAAAGACAGCGCGTTGTATTGCTTCCGTGGCTTGGCGCAGGGGAGTTTTGACATTCCGCTGCCTACGGAGAGCAAATCCTATGTGGTGGTGGCCAACGACCGCAACACCTGCAATTATGTGGAACTTTCCTACAGCGCGACTCCGGTGGCCGCCGGTACGTTTGACATCGTGAATGTGCCGCAGCTTCAGGAAAAGGACATCCGCATCTTCCCCAATCCGGCGACGGACCGCTTGCAGGTGAAGGCCGATGCTTTCCGTTCGGCGCGTATTTTCAGCATGGACGGACGTTGCGTGAAAGTGGTACGGACTTCCGACATTGCCTTGGACGATTTGTCCGCAGGCATGTATGTCATTCGGGTGGAGACCGCCAACGGACAGACGGTCCGGAAATTTGTCAAGGAATAAAGAATAAACAGGACAGAGGAATAGAAATGAACGATTTAGAGAAAAAATCCTATGCCATGGGCGTAGCCATTGGCAGCAATTACATGGACACCGAGTGGGACGCCGAAGCCTTTGCCAAAGGTTTTCAGCACATGACCGGCCAGCAGCCCCTGATGCTCAGCATGGAGGAAATCCAGCGGCAGATAGAGCTGTTCCAACAGGAAAGGGAGCAGGGAAGCACCCGCGTCATCGAAGAGGAAAAACGCAAAGGGAAAGCCTTTTTGGAGGCCAACAAGGTGAAGGCAGACGTGCGGGAGACCGCTTCCGGCCTGCAATACAAAGTGATTCGCGAAGGCAAGGGGAAAAAACCGGGTGCGACGGATTCGGTCACGGTGCATTACGTGGGCAGGCTGCTTGACGGGACCGTGTTCGACTCTTCCCGCGAGCGGGGCGACAGTCCCATCTCCTTTGCCCTGAACCAGGTAATTTCGGGCTGGACGGAAGGCTTGCAGCTGATGCAGGAAGGCGCTGTTTACGAGCTTTACATCCCTTCCCATCTGGCCTACGGCGACCGCGGGGCCGGTCAGCTGATCAAGGGCGGCGCGACTCTTGTGTTTGAGGTGGAGCTTTTGGAAGTGGGCTGAGACATCCATGGATGAAGGGCTTTTCACTGGTTTAAGGCGGCTTTTCCTCCGTACCTTCGGGAAAGAAGCGGAAAGCATTCTCCCTATGCCTGTTTCCGGGTCCGCCCGGCGTTATTTCCGCATGCAGTCGGGGGATTTTTCCGCTATCGGGGTGTACAATGCGGACAGCAAGGAAAACCGGGCGTTTCTGGCTTTCTCCCGCCATTTTGCGGCCAAGGGGCTGCCCGTTCCGGTGGTTTTGGCGGAGGATTTGGCCCAGGACATCTATCTGGAGGAGGATTTGGGCGACGAGACGCTGTTCTCCTACCGCAGCCGCAGCGCGGAGTTCACTCCCGAATTGAAAGAAAAATACCGTTCGGTCTTGCAGAACCTGCTGGTTTTCCAGACCAAGGGCGCGGAGGGCATGGACGCTTCCTGGTGCTATCCCCGGGCGTGTTTTGACGCGCAGTCCATCGCCTGGGATTTGAACTATTTCAAGTACTATTTCCTGAAATTGGCGCAGGTTCCTTTTGATGAGCAGTCTTTGGAAAATGATTTTCAAACGCTTACAAAATTTTTGCTACAAGCGGACAATCGGTTTTTCCTGTACAGGGATTTTCAGTCCCGCAACATCATGCTGAAAGGCGATGCGCTGTATTTCATCGATTACCAAGGTGGCAGAAAAGGCGCTTTGCCTTACGATGTCGCTTCCCTGCTGTATGACGGCAAGGCCGACATTCCGGCGGAGGTCCGGGACGAGCTGTTGGAATGCTATTTGGACCGCTTGGGCGCTTCAGGGGTGTGGCCGGTGGAGGAGTTCCGGAAATATTATCCGGCTTTTGTGCTGGTGCGCATTTTGCAGGCGATGGGCTCGTATGGCTACCGGGGCTTTTACGAGCGCAAGACCCATTTCCTGAGCAGTGTGCCCTATGCCTTGCGCAACGTGGCCTATCTGCTGGAGCATTCCCGTTGGGAAGTGGATTTTCCACATTTGCGCAGCGTGCTGCTTTCCTTGTCCGCGTCGGAAAAACTTGCTTCACTTTCCACGGAGCCTTTGACCTTGGAGGTGCGCAGTTTCTCTTTCCGCAAAGGGCTTCCCGCCGATGACAGCGGGCATGGCGGCGGTTTTGTTTTCGATTGCCGCAGCCTTCCCAACCCAGGGAGGGAGGAGGCCTACCGCCACCTTACCGGACAGCATCCTGACGTAATAGCCTATTTGGAGCGGCAAGGGAGTGTGGCGGTGTATTTCGAGCACGTGAAAGCATTGATAGAAAACGCATTGGAAAACTACCAGTCGCGGAAGTTCACCCATCTTTCCGTATCCTTCGGCTGTACCGGCGGGCAGCACCGTTCCGTGTATTTCGCCGAAAGGACGGCGGCGTATTTCCAGAAAAAATATCCTTTGATCCGTGTCCGGTTGAGCCATCTGGCGGCCGGGAACTGGGACATTGAACCTGAAACAACCAACGGCTAATGAAGATTTTCAAATTCGGCGGAGCTTCCGTAAAGGATGCGCAAAGTATACGGAATGTGGTGGAAATCATACGCAAGCATGCTCCAGAGCCTGCCTTGGTGGTGATTTCCGCTTTGGGGAAGACCACTAACCGTCTGGAAGCCTTGGCTTCCGCATTTTTTGAGAACAGGGCGGACACACAGGCCTTGTTTGAAGCCGTCCGGGATGACCATCGCGCCATTTTGAAGGAGCTGATTCCGGAGGATTATGCCGCCTATGCGGAGCCTACGGAAGCCTTGTTCAGCCGCTTGGAGCGGTATTTGCAGCAGGAGCCCAGCGACAATTTTGATTTTGAATACGATCAGATTGTCTCTTTCGGGGAGCTTTTCTCCACCCGCATGGTGTCGGCCTATTTGGAGAAAGTGCATTTTCCCCACGAATGGATGGACGCACGCCGTTTGGTGCGCACCGACAACCACTACCGCGAAGGGGAGGTGGATTGGGTTAAGACAGAGCGTAACATCCAGAAACACTTGCAGGAGCGTTATCCCAACGGCCTTGACCGTTTGTTGCTGACGCAGGGTTTCATTGCCGGCACGCCGGAAAAGTTTTCCATCACGTTGGGGCGCGAAGGTTCGGACTACAGCGCGGCCATTTTTGCCCATGCGCTGCAAGCGGAGAGCGTCACCATCTGGAAGGACGTGGACGGTTTGCTGAATGCCGACCCCAAGGTGTTTCCAAACGCGGTCAAGCTGGAGCAGATACCCTACCGAGAGGCCATTGAGCTGGCTTATTACGGGGCCAGTGTCATCCATCCGAAAACCATCAAACCTTTGCAGAATAAGAATATTCCATTGTATGTCAAGTCGTTCCTGCATCCGGAGGAAAGCGGGAGCGTCATTCATTCGTTCAAGGAATACCGCATTCTGCCTTGTTATATCCGCAAAACCAATCAGGTGCTGCTTTCCATCTTCTCCAAAGATTTTTCCTTCATCGCGGAGGAGAACCTCTCCACCATTTTTGCGCTGTTCGCCTTGTTTAATGTGAAAATCAATGTAATGCAGAATTCCGCCATCAGTTTTTCCGTCTGTGTGGACGCCAAGGATACGCTGCCGCAGTTGATTGAGGAGCTGCAAACGGAGTTTGTGGTGCGTTACAACGAGAATGTGGAACTGCTCAGTATCCGGCACTATGCCGCAGACAGCCTCGCCCCCTATGTCAAAGGGCGGAAGGTGATGATGGAACAGCGCAGCCGCTCCATGCTGCAGGTGGTGCTGAAATAAATGTGATTGCAGCTGTTACAATGAAAACAGACTATGTGTTTGAAAATCAGAATGAATTAACCATCAAATATTAACACCATAAAATAACCATCATGATCCTACAGTCACTTTCAGACTACATCAACGCCAATGCGCCGATGACAAACATTCCGGAACTGCTTGGCCTGCACCATGGCAATCCCTTGGGCCTTCACCCGATTGTGATTCCGGTCCTGCTTTTTCTGCTGGCCATAGGAATGCATATAACCACCCATCAGATACACTACAAGGAGCGGCGTTCGCTCTATCCGCTGCTTTACACTTTGGCGGGTGTGGCCGTTGTGGCCACCTACTACTACTGCTTTTCGGGCGACCTGCCGCTGTTTGAGGACTACCAGCTACAGCGCGAGGAAATCTGTATTGGCTGGTTCTGCCAGCGCAGCATTGTCGGTGTGGCGTGGTCCGTCATTGGGGTGGTGCTGCTCACCTATACCGTCTATTACTTCAAAACGGGACTGATGCAGTTGCTGGCTCACCTGTGCGACAACATGGGCATGGAGGAGAAACAATGGCGGGAGTGGCAGCTGTTTTTCTTTGTGATGCTTTTGGGCGCCACAATCGCAGGTGTGGTCGATGAGTTCGCGCCTATTGCCGGCGTGTGGATCATGCTCTCCTACCTGCTGCTGATTGTGCTGCTGACCCTCATCAAATTTGTGGTTGACATCACCCGCACACACAAGGTGTTCCGCTGTCTGCTGGCGGCCGTCTGCTTCCTCATCGGCATCGGAGCCTCCACCATGCTGGTCATTGAATGCATCGAAGGTTACATCTACTTTTTCATACCTGTAATCATCGTGTTTGCCACGGTCAGCTACCGTTACAACAAAAAACAGGATGTCGTCCGGTAGGCATCAATGATGGGTTGTCAAATGTAAGCGACACACCGTTTGGGTGTCAATTAATTTTGAGAACGGGTTCTAAAGCTTCTTCAGCTTCAGCACCTGTTCCGGGACGTTCCAGCCGCTCACTTTCAGCGTCAGCTCTTTGCTGCTTATCCGATGCAAAGGGCAGTCAATGATGACGGTTTTGCTTTCGCCGGGCAGCAGCGTGAAGAAGTTGTCCGAATAGAAGGCTCCGCGTATCGGTTGGTTGTCAGTGCCAAACAGGTGTAACTGGTTGAAAAAGGCGATATTTTTGCTGTTGTTTTTTACGGTTACTTCCACCAAATAGCAGGGTGCTTTTTGAGGAATCACCTTGGTGGTGTATTTCAGCGAAACCTGCTTCATATTGTTCAACGACTGGAAGCCGGCGGTGCAGGGTCCGGTCAGGGTTTTTGGGCCTTCATAGCCGTTGTTGGAACGCCAGTAGAAGTTTTCGGAAACGGTTTTGCCGTCGGCACCGGTCAGTTTCAGTGCCAGGAACTGTACATCTGTGGCGGCATGGAAGAAATCGGCGGTCAGCAGGTCGCAGGCCACGCCATCCTCCGGCACCCGGACGTTTCTGACGCTCTTTTCCCACACTTTTTTGCTGTTCA
>JAGAEQ010000073.1 GCA_017613015.1 Bacteroidales bacterium
CGATAAAGACCAGATAACGACAGAAGCTATCGTCAGTCACTTTGGCTTCAATCCCACTACCGCCAAGCGATACCTGCGCCAGCTCACGGAGTTCGGCTATCTGGAGTCGCATGGTGGGAATAAGAATAGGACGTATACAAAGAAATGAAAGAAGATCAGTAGTGTCCCGTTAAAAACGGGAAATGTCATCATATATTATTTATTATCAATATACTTAGCTACTATTAAAAATAAACGGATTTGAAATGAATCATCAATTCATTATTGTGGGAAGACAAATATTCATCTTTCATCTTCAATGTTTAAGCGTTTGTATGAATGCGTTTCATATCCATTTGCAATTTTAACAGGACAGTAGTGTTTTCGAACTTCAAATGGATGAAAATTTAAAGGTAAAATCGATGGCTGAGGTGATATTGAAATGATTTGAAAATCTTTGCAAAAGAACAATAAAGAAATATAAAAGAATCAACACAGTATCGTGTTGTATCAAGAGGAAAACACAAACATTGTTGTAAGTGTTTTTTCCCACAAGGAACCAAGGACAATAGAAGCCATCTCGCATTGATTGACAGATAAATACAGAGAACCTCAAACTAATATCCATGCCCGACCGCCTTACCCCCACCCAACGCCATTACTGCATGTCGCGGATACACAGCAAGGACACCAAGCCCGAGCTGAAGGTGCGGCAGTGGCTGTGGAGGCACGGTTACCGCTACCGTCTGCATGTGCCGTCGGTGCCGGGCAAGCCTGATATTGTGATGCGGACCTACCGCACCGCCATTTTTGTGAACGGTTGTTTCTGGCACGGGCATCACGTAGAGACGAGGCAGGCCCCGTCTCCGCAATCAATAGAGAATTCCCCGTGTTGCAAAATTCCGCAGACAAACCGGGATTTTTGGGTGGCGAAAATCCGGCGCAACCAGGAACGGGACCAACGCAATTACCGACTGCTGCAAGAGAACGGATGGCAGGTGCTGGTGGTATGGGAGTGCCAGCTCCGCCCGTCGCAAATAGAGCGGACCATGCAGGAAGCGGAAGTGCTTCTCAACCGTAACTACCTGCGCATCTGCAATCTCCCGAAAAAACCTTATCCTGTAGAAACGGGCGAAACGCTGCCCGTGGCGGCAGAGGCAAGTCCGGATTATCCCCGCAGCGAGCCTTCCCCCAAGACCTCCGCATAAACTTCGGCAAGCTGCCGTCCAATGACAGCGGGCGAAAAGGTCCGGACCGCATAAGCGCGTATGGCTTCCTTGTCATAAGTGTGGCAGGTGTCCAAAAGTTGCCGCATGCCCTGCAACAGGGCCTCCTCGTCTTCGGAAGCAATCAGCAGCCCCCTTTCCGGCGAAAGGATTTCGGCGATGCCCCCCACATCGGTGGACAGCACCGGCAAACCGGAAGCCATGGCTTCCACAATTACGCAGGGAAGGTTCTCAAAACGGGAGAACAACAGCAAAAAATCCGACAAGGCATAGGCCTCCGCCACTTCCGCCGAGGTTTTCTTCCCGTGGAGAAACACACAGTCCTCCAAATGGTTGTCTTTGATAAAAGCTTGAAAAACGGGGGCTTCGTAATCATGGATGACATGCAACTCAAAATCGTCGCGCTCCTGGCGCAAACGCACCAGCGTGCGGAGTATGCCGCTAAAATTTTTCGCCTCGTCCCGCAAGGTGGACACGTGCAGCATGCGTTTCTTACGTCCCTCCTCCGCGGTCTCCGCCAAACGGAACAAATCCGTATCCACCACATTGTAAATCACACGGAAAGGGCGGTGAATCCCTATGGACTCCATGTTCCGGCGCAAATCATCACTGACCGGCATAATCCGAGACGCTCCATTGGCGACCCGCCGGATACGCCTTTTCAACGCGCCCCGCAGCAAAGCGGCGTTCTGCGGCTGATAAATGGTCCAGTGCTCCGTCAGCACGTAAGGGAGACGGCGCCAGCGGCGCCATTGCAGCGCCAGACGCCCCGCAGGCCAGGCGACATGCACATGCAGCAGGTCGGGACGGAAATAACGCTTTCTGACATAGGAAAATCCATACTGATACGCCAGCCATTTCACGCATAGGCGCAACAGGCGGGAACGGACGGTTGGCGTCACTATCTGCACATGCACAAAGCCTTTCTCCTGCATTTCCCGGATGAAAAAAGGCTTGCTCCCCTCCCCTTCGCACACCGAAAGCACGACGGAGCGGCAGTCTTCCGGCAAGGACTGAATCATGCGGAGACAGAAATTCCCCAAGGTGGGGTTTTCCGGCGTAGGGAACCAACTGGGCAAATGCAGCACATTCATCGCGACCGGAGATTAGCAGTCATGGGCACGCAGCGCCACTTCAAAGCACTGACGGGGAGCCTCATAGGGACTCAACTTGTGGGTTTCAAACGTTCCAAGGCTTTCCGGCAGATACACCGCACATAGCGTGTGGGCCACGTGATACAGCCGTCCCCGCATTTCCGGCGGCGTGCCTTCCAAAATGGCGGACAGCACATTCCAACGTATGCTTTCCGGATCATAGGCGTAGTCGTGCCACACGATGATGCTGCGCTCGTCCCGCCTCAGGCGAAAAGCGGTCCGGGTATCCTTCAGCACGGACTCCCGGTGATGGTCCCCGTCCACGAAAATGAGGTCGAATTTTCCCTCATGGGGCGTAAAATCAAAGGTTTGTGAATCCCCGTACACTTGTTCCACACCGGCTTTGGATTGGCTGAAAAAACCGTGCAGCCCGGCATAGTCCGGATTGTGCGTCAGGGCGACAATCCGCTCCTTCGGCAGATTGAAGGTCACGCAATGCGGCACCACCTCCGCCACATTGGCCACACTCTCTCCGCGCCAAGTGCCGATTTCAAAATAATCCTTCGCCCCATACTTCGCCGCCAAGGCTTTCAGCAAGGCAATGTCAATGGGCATGGTCGCGCCCGAAAGGTAGGCGTAAGGAAAGACTTTTTCTTGAAAATCAGGAAACAAAGTGGAAAGCTCCACCAAGGGAAGCCCGTCGGGGCAAGCGTAGCGGCGCAGCGTCTCCTCCTTCGCAGCCCCCTCGTCTTGCAGCACCAGGTTCAGCAGATAGGGATGACGGCAGATGCGCCCTATGGCTTTGGTCAATTTCCGCAGTTTATTCATCGCAGTTTTTTAAATACTTGCTTATATTCGGACACACACATCGTCCACTCGGCCTTGCCCGGCAGAAAATCCCGTCCCCGGAAACGCGACTCCCTGAGAAAGAAGCATAAAAGGAAAACCGCATTGACCGCATAGGACAAGGTGGAAGTAAGGGCCGCGCCCGCCGCCCCCATGCGGGGAATCAGGGTGAAGCCGAAAAGGCAGGTGGCGGCCAGCCCGCAAAGCGAGGCAAAGGTGTTCATCTGGTAACGGCCTATCCCTGAGTAGTAATGCCCTAAAATCAGGAAGAGGCAGTAAACCCACACGCCCGGCGCAAGGATGCGGATAAGTCCGGACACTTCGCCGAAAGAGGGGCCAAAAAGAAAGGCGTAGACCGAAGGCGGCAACAGGGCGAGCAGCAGCACGGCCACCGCCGACAGGGAAAGACAGAACTTGCTGAGACTGAGCGTCAGGCGTTGGGCGTATGCGGTGTCACCGGCATTGGCGATACGGGCATACTGCACCAAAGCGATGCTGTTGCTGATAATCCACACGGCCTCCGCCAGGGAGACGGCGTTGGAGAACACCCCCACGCGCCCCTTGTCCAAGTAGTGGTCCAGCAGGTAATAGCTCAGCCTGAGGTTGAAAAACTGCACAAAATGGCCGGTCTGGTTGAGAAAACCGTATTTGAACAAATCTTTCAGCACCACCCGGTAGTCCGACGGCACGCGCTCCACACAAAAATATTCGCCGCGCAGCATCCAGACGCCCAGCAGCAGCGAGCCGCCATAGGAAACGTACAGCCCCAGCACATAGCCGCCGATATCCGTCCGCCGCAGCCCCACATAATACACCAACAGCGTGGCAATCAGCAGCACAGGCTGCAAAAGGGTGTTGTAATTGGCCTTGCCTATCTCCTCCTTTCCAATAAGGTAACGAGTATGGATGGCCCCCAGCGAAGCAATAAACGACAAAGCCGCCACATGCCACAGCAAGCCGGGCTCCAAACCGGCGGGATAGCACCACCGGAGCACACAACCCATGCCCACCGCCACCAAGGCCGCCCACACGGCGGAAGGAGGAAGCAGCTGGCGGAAACGGTAGCGGGGCGTCAGGAAAACCACGCTCTCCCCGCAAACGATATCGGAGAAAATCAGGATGAAGGAAACGGTGGTCAGCAGCAGGGTCTGCGTCCCCTTTCCGACATCGCCTATGGCCTGGGATATGACCACGGCAATCAGGAAATGGATGGCCGCCGCCGCGATTTTCGTCCCGAAAGTATTGAGTATCTTTTTGAACACTTGCTTTTCCGTTCGCAATTTACAAACTGCAAAATTACTCATTTTTTCAATGCCCCCTTCCCTCCCCTTCACGAAACCTGCCTGCGGAAACAAAAAAGCCGGGGCGTGGCGCGGAGTATTGCGATTTTAGCTATCTTTGCGTTTTTGTTTTCGTTTTACATTAAAACTTCTATGCTTATGGAAATGACCACAGAACAGAAAGTGATCCACCTTCTCAACCAAATCCGTCCGCAGTTGCAGGAAGACGGCGGCGACATCCGTTTTGTGGAGCTTACACCGGAAAATATTGTCAAAGTGGAGTTGCAGGGAGCCTGCGGAAGCTGCCCCCACAGCCGCATGACCCTGAAAAACGGGGTGGAGAACGTATTGAAGAAATACATTCCCGAAATCGAATGCGTGTACGACATTAACCTTGGTTTCTAACTTTTTTGCCCCTGCCTTATGAGCTTGAAATGCGGAATCGTCGGTATCACCAATTCGGGCAAGACAACGCTGTTCAACTGCATGTCGAAGACCAAGGCCCAAATCACCAACTTCGCCTTCAGCACCGGAAAATCCAATATAGGCGTATGCAACGTGCCGGACGAGCGTCTGGACCGCATACACCAGCTTGTCCCGGCTGACAATCTGATTTACGCCCAAGTGGAAATCGTGGACATCCCCGGCCTGGCCAAGGGTTCCGGCAGCGGGGAAGGCATAGGCAACGCCTTTCTGTCCGACGTGCGCCAGTGCGACACCCTGATGCATGTGCTGCGCTGCTTCGACGACCCCAACCTGCCCCATGTGGACGGCAACGTGGATCCGGTAAGGGATATTGAAACCATTGATTTTGAGCTACAAGTGACAGATTTGGAGCAAATCGGACGCAAAATCCAAAAGGTGGAAAAAGCCGCCCGTGTGGGCGACAAGGAAGCCAAAATCCAGCTGGAAAGCCTGCTCAAATACAAGCAGCATTTGGAGAACTTCCAAAATGTCAGCACCTTGGACGCGACCAAAGAGGACCTGAAAGTGGTCAATGACCTCATGCTGCTGACCGCCAAGCCCATGATGTTCGTGTGCAACGTGGACGACGCCTCCGCCCTCGAAGGCAACGCCTACTCCAAAGCGGTGGAAGCCTGGGTGAAGGAGCATTACCCCAAAGCCGTGGTGCTGACCATCGCCGGGAAACTGGAAGCGGAAATCGCCGAACTGGACGAGGCCGACCAGGGGGATTTCCTGGCGGACGTGGGGTTGTCGCAACCCGGCGTGAACAAGCTGCTGCGCGCCGCCTACCAGTCGCTACACCTGATTTCGTTCTTCACGGTCGGAGGGAAGGAAAACCGCGCATGGACGGTGCCGGAAGGCACGCTGGCCCCCCAGGCGGCGGGCGCCATACACAGCGATCTGGAACGCGGATTCATCCGGGCCGAAGTCATCAAATACAGCGACCTGGTGCAGCTCGGTTCCGAAAACGCCTGCAAAACAGCCGGCAAAATGAGCGTGGAAGGGAAAAACTACATTGTGCAGGACGGGGACATTCTGCACATCCGTTTCAACGTGTAAATTTTTCCGGGAAAAGCCCGTTTGCAAACCGCATTTTTACGTATCTTTGCCTGCTTGTCTCCCGCCCGTCGGGAGGCGGCGAAGATAACTTATAATTTTGTCAAAACCAGTATCGTATGAATCATATTTCATCTTTTCTCAAAAAAAGTTTGGCGGTAGTGGCGCTCTTTGTTTGTGCCAACGCGCAGGCGCAGACCAGCCCCTACGACGATTTCTCCACAGAGGCGCTGTCAGAGAACAAATACTACATCAAAAACTTCAACCCCATCGATTTCGATCCGGACATCCTGAATGCCTGCATCATCGATGTGATTAACATGGCGAGGGCAAAATACACGCACGCGGACCCACTGACGGAGAGCGACATACTGGCGGCGGCGGCGGATTTCCAGTCGCAGCACATGGCCAAAAAAGAGGAGAAATCCTATGAAAACCAAGTCTCCTACCTGAAACACACGGAAGACAGGGGCTACCGCGCCGGAGGCACCAAACGGGTGTCGGAAGTGGTCACCCGCGTCAAGGCGACCAAGGGCAGCGGCAAAGAGGAGTACTCCTACCTGGACGTGGCCACCGAAACCGTGATTTCCATACTGAAAAGCAGCAAAATCGCCTCCATCCCCTTAGACAAGAAATTCAAAGTGGTGGGCGTGAGCGTCTCCGTGGACGGCTACAACAAATACTGCTATGTCTCTGTGGTCTTGGGCAATGACCTGTCGTTCAACCGTAGCGACATCACCTACAAGAACACCACCTACACGCGGAAAACCTACGGTCTGGCACGCTACAACGCCAAAACCTGCCGCAAATGCAACATCCGCAATATAGAAAATCTGCACAAAGGTTTGGAAATCACAGGAAATGATATTTATTTCCGCTATCCGAACGTCAAGGAGCTGCGCCGCATCATCGGCAACAAAAAGGACGGCATCGCCCTGGACATCGTGCAGCACAGCCAATACCCCTGCAACTCCGCCAACGACGTGGATTTCAACTACTACAACAGGGGCGTCATGATGAAATACATGACCTATGCGAAAATGGTGAAAAAGAACCAGATTACCGACAAGAAGGACAAAAGCCTGTACGTGTACCTCGGTTCCGTCCCTGCCAATGTCTCCGCCCCCTTTGACGTGAACCTCATTCTGATTAAGGACAAGACCGTCTGCCGCACCCTGGGCAAAACCAATGTCAGCGTGCCGAAAAACGTGTACCAGACCAAAACCAGCCTGGTTCCCGACCTGACCGGCGTGAAAACCACCATCAACTACGTGCCCCAGCCGGAAAAAGCGGTCTTTGAGTTCAAAATACCTTTCGAGCAGAACAAGTCCGAATACCAACCCTCGGACATACAGCCCTTCATTGACGCGCTGCACGAATCCCGCTTCACCATCGACAGCCTGCACATCACCACCTACACTTCCTTGGAAGGCGGCGAAAAGTCCAACATGGAACTGCAGAAAAAACGCTCCGAAAGCATTCTGAAAGCCATGCGCTCCATGGAAAACAAGGCCATCCCCTGCTCCATCGAGCTGAAAGACGGCTACGAGCTCTTCGTCCGGGACGTGCGGAACACCGAATACAGCCAACTGGCACGCAAGAGCAAAGAGGAAGCCATGGCCGCCCTGTCCAACGCACGCACCCGCAAGGCCCTCGAACCCATGCTGAAAGGTCATCGCTACACCCTTATTGAAATGCACGCCACCTACGACATCAGCGAAAAATACGAACAGGACTTCGTGACACGCAAATTTAACAAAGCCATGGCGGACAAGAACCTCCCCTTAGCCTTCGCCATCGAAAAGTTCTACATGAAGCGCGTGGAGGACGGGCAATATGTCAAGAGCCTGATCGACAGCCTGCAAATTCCCTACACCCAAGCCATGGTCCCCTTCCTGACCAACAAGTACTACATGCTTTCCTTCTTCCCTGACGGCTTGGACGCCAAAGCCATCAACGAGGTCACGGGCATGCCGAAACTCAGCCCGAAGAACACCATCGTGGAATTCAACGCCCTCTGCTGCGAAATCATCGGGAAAGACATCACCAGCCCCGCCCAGATTGCGAGCACCCAAAGCAAAATCGACAAGTTCCACAACACCGACATGGGCAAGAAGTTCCCACGCAAAGTGGACGCCTTGAACCTGATATACCAATACAAAATACTGGATTACATCAATTCCAGCGAAAATCCGGACGACGCCCTGATGGACAACACCTACGCCAAAATCAAGGAAATCGCCCTGCCGACCATCAGCGAATGGCAAAAAGCCTACGAAGTGGCCTCCTCCTTCATCAGCTACGGGGACTACGAGTTCGCCCGCGCCGCCATGGACCCCTTCCTCAACGACCCGAAAGTGAGCGAGGATTTCCTCTTCACCTACCTGTCCCTCTATGCCATGGACGAGAACACCTACACCTCCGCCAAGTTTGACAAAGCCTGCCAACTGGCCGCGCAGCGCAACGCCCAGCGTTTTTGCAAGACCATCCAAGGTTTCACCTACCTGATACGGGAGAACGCGGAGGCAAAAAAGGTGATTTGCAGGACATGTAAGTAGTAAGAAGCAAGAAGTAAGAAGGGGCGGGGCATGCACCGGCCAAAAACGAATAAAATTAACAGAAAATTGTAAAAACATTACCTATGAAGAAAGTGATTCATACCGAGAACGCGCCCAAAGCCATCGGGCCCTACAGCCAAGCCATTGAAGCCAACGGCATGTTGTTCATTTCCGGACAGATTCCGGTAAACCCCGCCACCGGCACCGTGCCGGAAGGCATCACCGCCCAAACCGAGCAAGTGCTGAAAAACGTGGAGGCCATCCTTAAAGAGGCCGGTTACACCTTCGACAATGTGATCAAGACCACCTGCCTGCTGAGCGACATCGCCAATTTCAAGCCGATGAACGAAGTGTACGCCAAGTACTACACCAAGGACTGCCCCGCCCGCGCCGCCTTCGCCGTGAAGGACCTGCCGATGGGCGTGCTGGTGGAGATAGAGACCATCGCCGCGAAATAAGCGTTTCACCGTATACATTTAATATATTATTCGGTGCGCGCACTCCCCGTCATCGTATCCCTTACCGCAGCCGCCCTTCTCACGGGCGTGCTGCTGTTTTTCGCGGGATGCGAGAAGGAGCATTGTTGGGGAATACAATGCATTCTTTTAAATAAACAATAACATAGAATAACAAATAATCATTAACAAAAACAACGAAGGTATGAAACTGAAAAGATTAGGGATTATCGCCATCGCAGCGCTGCTGGGCATGCCTGTCATGGCACAAGAGACCCAAAAAGAGGAGAAAGATTCAGGCTATGTGTTCACCGACACCAAGGTGCTTCCCATCACTTCCATCAAGAACCAGAACCGCGCGGGTACCTGCTGGTGCTACAGCGGCCTGGCTTTCATTGAGAGTGAGCTGCTCCGCATGAACAAAGGCGAATACGACCTGAGCGAAATGTACATTGTGAGCAACACCTACATGGACCGCGCCATGGCGGCTGTCCGCACACACGGCGATGTTTCCTTCGCCCAAGGCGGCTCCTTCTACGATGTGATCTACGGCATGGAGCACTTCGGCTTGGTTCCCGAAGAGTGCATGCGCCCCGGTGTCATGTACGGCGACACCCTCTCCAACCATAGCGAGCTTTCCGCCCTGACGGACGCCATGGTCAAAGCCATCGCCAAAGGCGAGCAGAAGAAACTGCAATCCGACCCCGAAGGCAACATGATGTGGTACAAGGCCGTGCAGGCTGTCCACAATGTGTATTTGGGCGTGCCTCCCACGGAATTCACCTACAACGGGAAAAAATACACCCCGAAATCCTTCTATGAGTCCCTGGGTCTGAAAGCGGAGGACTACGTGTCCATCACCTCCTACACCCACCATCCCTTCTACGAGAAATTCGTGCTGGAAATCCAGGACAACTGGCGCTGGAGCCAGTGCTACAACGTCCCTCTGGACGAAATGATGGAGATTTTCGACAACGCCATCGCCAACGGCTACACCATTGCCTGGGGCGCTGATGTGAGCGAAGACGGTTTCAAAAGAGGCATCCGCAACGGCTATTGCGTGCTTCCCGACCTGGACGCCACTTCCACAGACAACGCCGGCAGCGACATGGCCCACTGGACCGGACTTAGCAAAGCCGACCGTGCCAAAGAGGCTTTCATGCATCCGACACCGCAACGCTGGGTGACCCAAGAGGAGCGCCAACTGGGCTACGACAACTGGGAGACCACGGACGACCACGGCATGCTGATCTACGGCACTGCCAAGGACCAGACGGGCAACGAATACTACATGGTGAAAAACAGCTGGGGCAAGGTCTATAAATACGACGGCATGTTCTATGTCAGCAAAGCCTTCGCCCGCTACAAGACCATGAACATCGTCGTCCACAAGGACGCCATTCCGAAAGACATCAAGAAAAAACTCGGAATCAAATAAATAGACTTTAAAATCCCGCCGTTTCCACGGCGGGATTTTTTTCTTCGGTATTTTTTTGGAAAATCCATTTTCGTATTGGAATTTTGACTACTTTTGCACTCCGGTTTTCAGCAGGGATGCTGGACCGGTTTCGAGTAAACGAAGAGTAACGAATCTAATTATTTGAGCGATGAAAAGAACATATCAACCGTCTGTCCGGAGAAGAAAGAACAAACATGGGTTCAGGGAAAGAATGTCCACCGCCAATGGCAGAAGGGTTTTAGCCGCCCGTCGCGCTAAAGGCAGAAGGAAACTGACCGTTTCAGACGAGAAATTAGGCAAGAAATTTTAGTTTTTATTGTTGTTTGATACCAAGAGCGGATAGACGCATGCGCCTATCCGCTCTTCTTTTTTACCTGGAGGAATGCTTGTCCTCCAGCCACTTCCTTGCGTTTACGAATGCCTCTATCCAGGGAGACACGCTGTCCTTGGCGCGGTCTTCCGCATAATACGCCCATTGCCAAGGGAATATCGCGCGTTCCAAGTGAGGCATCATGGCCAGATGACGGCCATCGGCACTGCAAATGGCCGCCGCGTTGAAAGCGGAACCGTTCGGGTTGCCCGGATAGGCTGAATAACTGTATTTCATCGGAATGTGGTAACGGCCTTCGGTGTAGGGGAAGTGGAACTTGCCTTCGCCATGCGCCACCCAAATGCCCAAGCGGCTGCCCGCTAAGCCGGAAAGCATCACGGAATGGTTTTCCACCACATTCACATTCACGAAGGCCGACTCAAACTTGTGGGAGTCGTTGTGCAGCATGCGGGGACGCTCCTCGTGCTCCGGATACAGCAGCCCCAGCTCCACCATGAGCTGGCAACCGTTGCAGACCCCCAAACTCAGGGTGTCCTCCCGGGCGAAGAAGTTTTGCAGCGCGGTATGGGCCTGCGGATTGTAAATGAAGGAACCGGCCCAGCCTTTGGCGGAACCGAGCACGTCGGAATAGGAGAAACCGCCCGGAAAAACGAGCATGGAGATTTCTTCCAGATTTTCACGGCCTTCCATCAGGTCGCTGATATGCACATCCTTCACCTCGAAACCGGCCAGATACAGCGAATAGGCCATCTCCCGGTCTCCGTTGGTGCCCTGTTCGCGAAGAATGGCAGCCTTTTCGCGGCGGCGGACCGGTGCCAGGCTTCCCGTGAAGGTGGCGGGGAAGCGGTAGCACAGCTGCTGGCTCTTGTAGTTGTCGTAACGCTCCTGCGCTTTGGTTTCCCCGGACTGCTTGCAATCCAAGAGGTAAGAGGTCTCGTACCAAATGTCACGGTAGGTGTCCACGAGCAAGGTATGCCGTTTTCCGTCAATGGTCAAGCCAAGCTGCGGATGGTGATGTTCCGTGTTCGGATGTCCGAGCAGATAGGCTTTCATGCCTTGTTTCTGCAAGAATTCCAATACATTATCCGAACGGCGCACTTGCAGCAGCACGGCCGGGTTCTCGGCAAACAGCTGTTTTTCGAAGGGGGCCTTGGGCAGATGCTCCAGTGTGGCCTCCAGACTGAGGGTGTCGTCGGCAAAGCACATTTCCAACATGGCTGTCATCAGACCGCCTGCAGACACATCGTGTCCGGCCAGCACCTTGCCTTCGGTAACCAGCTGCTGCACCGCCTGGAAAGCCTTGCGGAAATAGTCCGCGTCCCGCACCGTCGGAGCTTCGGAACCCAAGCGGCTGTACACCTGTGCATACACGCTTCCGCCTAATTTCCAATCATCTGCGGAAAAGTCCACATACAGCAGTTCGGTGTCTTTTTCAGTGCGCAGCACCGGCGAAACGGTTTTCTTCACATCCGACACCTCGCCCATGGCAGTGATAATCACGGTGCCGGGCGCGTACACCACTTCCCCGTCCTTGTATTTCTGGGTCATGGACAAGGAATCCTTGCCCGTCGGGATGTTGATGCCCAAGGCGCGGGCGAAGCGGGAAGCCGCCTCCACCGCCTGGTACAGACGGGCGTCCTCCCCTTTGTTCTTGCAGGGCCACATCCAGTTGGCGCTCAGCGAAACACTATCCAAACCGCCGTCCAATGGAGCCCACACGATGTTGGTCAGGGCTTCGGCTATGGACAGGACGGAACCGGAAGCGGCGTCAATCAGACCGGCCATGGGCGCATGACCCAAAGCCGTGGCGATACCGTGTTCGCCACGATAGTCCAAAGCCATCACCCCCACATCGTTCAAAGGGAGCTGCAAAGGTCCGCAGCACTGCTGTTTCGCCACCTTGCCGGTGACGGAGCGGTCCACCTTGTTGGTCAGCCAGTCCTTGCAGGCCACGCTTTCCATGCGCAGCACCTTCTCCAATATTTCCGGCAGGGACTCCGCCTGTTCCGGCACATCGCGCCAGACCGTCCGCACGCTTTCGTCCCGGATGATGGTTTTCGGGGGGTTACCCAGCATGTCGGCAACGGCCAAGTCAATGGGATTGCCCTCTTTGCTGGTGAACAGCATGCGGTGGTCGTCCGAAGCCTCACCCACCACATACATGGGGGAACGCTCCCTGCGGGCCGCACGCTCCAAGGACGGGAGGTCCTTTTCCCTTATCAGCAGTCCCATACGCTCCTGGGACTCATTGCCTATGATTTCCTTGGCAGACAAAGTGGGGTCGCCGACCGGCAATTTTTCAATGTCCACTTTTCCGCCGCAATCCTCTATCAGTTCGGACAAGCAGTTCAGATGCCCGCCCGCGCCGTGGTCGTGCAGGGAGACAATGGGGTTTTCCGTCCGCTCGGCCATGGCCCGCAAGGCATTGAACACCCGTTTCTGCATCTCCGGATTGGAACGCTGCACGGCATTCAGCTCAATGGACGAGGCGTATTCGCCGGTAGCCACCGAAGAGACCGCGCCGCCGCCCATACCAATGCGATAGTTGTCGCCGCCCAGCACCACCATCTTCTCCCCTTTCTCGGGTTGCTGCTTGATGGCATGCCGCTTGTTGGCGAAACCGACGCCGCCCGCCAGCATAATCACTTTGTCGTAGCCGTAGTTCTTCCCGTTCTCCTGATGCTCGAAGGTGAGCAGAGAGCCGGTAATCAGGGGCTGGCCGAACTTGTTGCCGAAATCGCTGGCCCCGTTGGAGGCCTTGATCAGAATCTGCTCCGGGGTCTGATACAGCCAGGGGCGAGGAGCCAGGGTTTCCTCCCACAGACGCAGGGAGTCCAAACGCGGATAGGAAGTCATGTACACGGCGGTGCCGGCCATGGGAATGCTACCCACGCCACCGCCCATACGGTCGCGGATTTCCCCTCCGGAGCCTGTCGCTGCGCCGTTGAAAGGCTCCACCGTCGTCGGGAAATTGTGGGTCTCCGCTTTCAGCGAAAGCACCGTCTCCACCTCCTTCTCCTCAAAATAATCCGGCTTGTCCGCCGTTTTGGGCGCGAACTGCATCGCCTTGGGACCTTGCACAAAGGCCACATTGTCCTTGTAGGCGGACACGATGCGGTTCGGATGCTCCTGGGATGTCTGCTTGATCATCTGGAAAAGGGAGTAGGGTTTCTGATCTCCGTCAATGATATAGGTTCCTCCAAAAATCTTATGGCGGCAATGCTCCGAATTCACCTGGGAAAAACCGAAGACTTCGGAATCCGTCAGCTTGCGTCCGATTTTGGCGGAAAGCCGCTCCAAATACTGTATTTCCTCTTCGCTCAAGGCCAAACCTTCGGAAAGCGTATACGCCCGCAAGTCATCGATGTGGCGTATGGGCTCCGGTTCGGCCTCTATACGGAAGACGTCTTGGTTCAGCTGCTGATAAACCTGCTGAAGCATAGGGTCATAGGTTCTCCTTGCCTGCGCAAGGGCCTCCGCTTCGGAAGCCGCCTCCACGTGCCGGAACAGCTCCATACGGACAATCCCCTTCACGCCCATGTTGCGGGTGATGTCCACCGCATTCGTGCTCCATGGCGTAATCATCTCCCTGCGGGGACCGATATACACCCCATGCAGGGTGTCCGCGTCCTGTTTGACCGCACCGGAAAAAAGCCAGGACAGCCTTTCTTCCTCTTCGGGAGAAAATGCATTCTGAGATTCAACGACATACATTAATTGGTCTTGTTGAAAACAGGTAATCATACAGCTTTTGTTTTTAACTTGTTGAAACTGCAAAGGTACAAAAAAATCCCCAAGTCCCCGCCCCGACGAGCCGCAAAAAGTTGCGTTTCCTTTCGAAAAGATTCCTGCGCCCCCCGTGTCCGTTTTCCGCGTTTTTTGTTTACCTTTGTAATTGTAAACATATTGTCAGATGAGAGTTGTTATTCAAAGGGTTACGCACGCATCCGTACGCATTGCGGGCGAAACGGCGGCGGGAATCGGTCCCGGCATGTTGCTGTTGGTCGGTATCGCTCCGGAGGACAGCATGGAGGATATTGACTATATCTGCCGAAAAATCATTTCCTTGCGCATTTTCAACGATGCCAAGGGCGTGATGAACTTAGACATCCGTACCGTAAACGGAGAATGCTTAGCGGTCAGTCAGTTCACCCTGTTTGCGGACACCCGGAAAGGGAACCGGCCTTTCTACGGGGGAGCGGCCGGGCCCGAAAAGGCGGCACCGCTGTACAAACGTTTTGTCGAACATCTGCAAACGCTGCTGGGGCGTAGCGTCCCGAGCGGAACCTTCGGGGCCGACATGCAGGTGGAGCTCTGCAACGACGGTCCGGTGACCATTCTGCTGGACTCAAAAGCGCGGGAAGTTGAAAAACACTAACATAGTAAATTAACAAAGATTGCATTATGAAACGAATAGGTTTTATTCTCTTGTGCTTGGCATGCTCGGCGGCGGCACAGGCGCAAAGCGATTCCGCGACACCCACCGTCTACTGGGTGCAGTTCGCCAACAAATACCAATCCCCTTATTCCGTGGAACATCCGGAGGCTTTTCTCTCCCCTTTGGCCATTGAAAAACGGCAGCGGGCGGGCATTCCCGTCACGGAGGAGGATTTTCCGGTCAATCCGGAGTACGTGCGGAGGGTCAAGGCATTGGACACTTCGCTGCGCGTACTGAACACTTCGCGGTGGATGAACAGCATCACCGTTTACAGCGCCAAGCCCGGCATTCAGGAAGCCATTCAGGCCTTGGGCTGCGTGGGCGTTTGCGAGCGCACCGCCACCCTGAAGCAGCCGGAACCCGACACGGCGGCTTACCGTTTTTCCGGTTTTCCCGAACGACCCACAACCCACGCCGCCCCCATGCAGTACGATTACGGGGAGGCCTTGGCGCAAGTGCGGCTGAATAACACCCACTGGCTGCACCGCATGGGCTACAACGGAGAAGGCATGCGGATAGCGGTGCTGGACGGCGGGTTCAAGAACGCGGACAGCATACGGCACTTCCAATACCTGCGCGAAAGCGGACGTGTCAAAGCCGTGCGCAATTTCGCCCAGACTTACGCCAACCCGTTCCGGGAGGGAAACCACGGCACCTACGTGCTCAGCTGCATCGCCGCCTACCTTCCGGGAGAGCTTGTCGGAACCGCGCCCATGGCAGACATTTACCTGGCGCAGACCGAGGACAACCGCATGGAGGCCCTTGTGGAGGAAGACAACTGGATTGCAGGGGTCGAATGGGCGGACAGCATCGGCTGTGACGTGCTCACCTCCTCCCTCAGCTATTCCACTTTCGACGACTCGACAAACAACCACACCTACGCCCAAACCGACGGCAAAAGCAGCCGCGCAAGCCGGGCGGCCCGCATGGCGGCGGAACGCAACCTGCTGCTGTGCAACAGCGCGGGCAACCAAGGCATGGGCAAATGGAAATTCGTGGGCTTCCCCTCCGACGCCATCGGCATTGTGACGGTCGGGGCGGTGGCCCCTAACGGGAAGTCCGCGCCCTTTTCCTCCAAAGGCCCCACCGCCGACGGACGCATCAAACCGGACGCCTGCGCCGTGGGCTGGGAAACGCGGGTGGGCGCGCCCTGGAACAAAACCATCAAAAGCAGCGGCACCTCTTTCTCCACGCCTTTGATGGCGGGCATGCTCTGCTGCCTGCGGCAGGCCTTCCCCCTTGCCTCCACGGACGAACTGATTGAAGCGCTGCACGAAAGCGGCAGCCATTACGCCACACCGGACTCCTCCTACGGCTACGGCATCCCCGATTTGCTGGAAGCCTATAACCTATTGGGAAACAAGCATAATGACACCTCTCTCGTCAGTGCGGTCTTCCCTGGCCATACCGCCACCGGCACTTCGTACTCCTTTTATCTCCGCGTAAAAAAGGCATGCAGCATTGACATACACGGCACAAGCAACAGCTCGCCAGATACAATTACTGGAATTCAAGAGGCATGCGGCATTTTTATCAAAAAATGCAAACCGGGCACTCACCGCATTGATGTGAAACTGCCGGACTTAGATTCCGACAAACAATGGGACGTACTGATTATAAACATTGCAAGCTATTCCGAACCACTAAAGCGGCATGGTAAAACGGCAACGAAAAAACCGACAACTGCCTGTGCCACCCACGTCCTTGGAATAGACAAGGAAACTCCTGTACTGCAAAGGAATACAGAAACTCCTTCCTACACAAAACGCCACGTGCTGAATCTTTCGCACCTCGGCAAACTGGAAATACGCCGATAGGCTTTCCGGAAGGCATCAGGCTTGGGTCATCGCCACGAACTCCGCTTCCGTCAGCAGGGGAATGCCCAATTGCTGCGCTTTTTCGCGCTTGGCGGGCCCCATGTTCTCCCCGGCCACCACATAATCCACCTTGGCGCTGACCGCGCCGAGCAGCTTTCCGCCGTACTGTTCCACCATCTGTTCCAGCTCCTTGCGGCGTTGTGGCGTGCCGAAACTGCCGCTCACCACAAAACTTTTTCCCTGCAAGGCCTCCGACACGGACGCGGCGGTCTCCTCCATTTCAAAATGCAATCCCTGCTGGGATAAAAGGTAGAGGTTCTGGATATTTTCGGCATCTTCAAAATAACGGACAATGCTTTCGGCCATCACCGCGCCCACATCCTCCACCGCCGTCAGCTCCTCCGCGGAGGCCTGTTCAATGGCCGAGAGCGAGCGGAAATGCCGGGCGATTTTTTTGGCGGAAGTCTCGCCCACATACCGTATGCCAAGCGCGTACAGCACCCTTTCGAAAGGGACTTCCCGGGACTTGGCGATGCCGTCCAGAATGTTCTGCACCGTTTTCTCCCGGAAACTCACCACGCGCTCCTTGTCGTTGGACAAGTAGGTGGTTTCCAGTCCCAAAAGTTGGTCATAGGTCAGGGTATACAAATCAGCGGGACGGGAGACCAACCCCTCTTTGAGCAGCACATCCACTTTCCCTTCGCCCAAACTCTCTATATTCATGGCCTTACGGCTGATAAAATGCTCGATACGGCCCTTGAGCTGCGGCGGACAATGGTGACGGTCAGGACAATAGAAAGCCGCCTCCTCTCCGGAACGCACCAAAGGCGTGCCGCAGGCCGGACAATGCGTCACGAAACGGACCGGACGGCTGTCTTCCTTGCGCGAAGCCGCGTCCACGCCCACGATTTTGGGGATGATCTCCCCTCCTTTTTCCACATACACCGCATCCCCCTCGTGCAAATCCAGATTAGCAATGATGTCCGCATTGTGCAACGTGGCCCGTTTGACGGTGGTTCCGGCCAAAGACACGGGACGCAGGTTGGCCACCGGCGTGACCACACCGGTTCGTCCGACCTGATAGCTCACGCTGAGCAAATCGGTGAGCACCCGCTCCGCCTTGAATTTGTAGGCAATGGCCCAACGCGGCGACTTGGCCGTGCTTCCCAATTGCTCCTGATATTCCAATCTATTTACTTTCGATACAATACCATCTATATCAAACGGGAGTTCCCGGCGTTTGGTGTCCCAAATGCGGATAAAGTCGTACACTTCCGGCATGCCGTGGCAAAGCCGCGCATACTCCCCTACCTTGAAATGCCATTGGCGCAGCTGCTCGATGCTTCCCATCTGGGTGTCCACCGTTTCCATGGGCGTATTGAGAAAATACAGGAAAGCGTCCAAGGAACGCCGCGCCACTTCGGAGGAATCCTGCATTTTCAAGCTGCCGCCGGTGGCATTGCGCGGATTGGCGAAAAGCGTGTCGCCCGCCTCCGCCTTTTCTTCGTTCAAACGGCGAAAGGCCTCATGGGGCATCAGCACCTCCCCCCGTACCTCCAAAGGCGAAGGTACGTTCTCTCCCTTGATTTTCAAAGGAATGGAACGGATAGTGCGCACATTGGCGGTGATGTCGTCGCCCTGCACGCCGTCCCCCCGGGTGGCCGCCCGCACCAGCAGCCCGTTTTCGTAAAGCAGGCTCACCGAAATGCCGTCGAATTTCAATTCACAGACGTAATCCACTTCGGACACGCCCAAGGCCGCGCACACCCGGCTGTCAAAAGCGGCTATCTCCTCCTCGCTATAGGTGTTCCCCAAAGAAAGCATGGGACGCTCATGCCGCACATGGGCGAAACGCTTGGTGATGCCGCCGCCCACCCTCAAGGTCGGGCTGTCCGGCTGGCGGTATTGCGGATAGGCCTCCTCCAAATCCTGCAACTCACGCAGTTTCATGTCAAACTCATAGTCGCTGATGCTGGGGTTGTCCAACACGTAATAATTGTAGTTGTGGGTGTTCAGTTCGGCCACCAAAGCCTTGATGCGGGTTGCTATTGTATCCATAAGCTGCTGTTTGCGGAAATATAACGTGACAGACGGAATTTTGGTATGTCCAAAAGCCTTTTCTATGCCAAAAACGACTACTTTTGCAGCCGATTTCAACATTTACGCATGACACCGGACCAAACAACGACCTCCGCTTTCGAGCCAATCCGCCTGCGCCTGCGGGAAAACCGCTCCGTGCGCCTTACGGTGCGAAGTGACGGCATGCGCCCCTTTCTGCAAAAAGACCGGGACGCCGTGGTACTAAGCCCTGTTCCGGCGGATTTTGCCTTCCGCAAAGGCGATGTGGTGGCACTGGCCCATACGGACGGTTTCCGCCTGCTCCGCGTCATGCAGGCGCAAGGGAAAGAGCTGTGGCTCAAGGAAGATGCACAAGAGAAAATAGAAAAAATCTCCGCCCCGGAAATCGAGGCCTGGGTCAGCTGCCTGCAATGCGCCAACGGACGCCGAATCCGCAGCCGCTCCGCCTTATGGAAGTTCCGGAGCCTGAGAAGCAGGCTGTTCCGATAAACGGCCGTCGGCCATGAAAAGGGTGCGGTCGGCCATTTCCGCCAATTGCGGGTTATGGGTCACAATGACAAAGGTTTGCTTCAACTGGTCACGCAGCTGCAAAAACAGCTGATGCAGCTCGCGGGCGTTCTCCGTGTCCAGATTGCCGGACGGCTCGTCCGCGAAAACCACCGAAGGGTGGTTGACCAAGGCCCGCGCCACCGCCACGCGCTGCTGCTCCCCTCCGGAAAGTTCGTGGGGTTTGTGCCGCGCCCGGTCCGACAGACGGAACAGCTCCAGCAGCCGCTCCGCCTCCGTTTCCGCCTCCTTGCGCGTGCGGCCTGCAATCAAAGCGGGAAGGCAGATGTTTTCCAAGGCCGTGAACTCCGGCAGCAGGTGATGAAACTGGAAAATAAAGCCGATGTGGCGGTTACGGAAAGCCGCCAAGGAAGTGGCGCCCATGCGGAAGACATCCGTGCCGTCAATCAGCACCCGGCCCCGGTCCGGCACGTCCAAAGTGCCCATAATGTGCAGCAAGGTGGATTTTCCGGCACCGGAAGCACCCATCAGACAAAGGGCCTCGCCGGTCCTGACCTCAAGGGAGACCCCTTTCAGCACCGTGAGGTTCCCATAGGATTTCTGGAGATTCTCTACCTGTATCATTGAAGCGATAAAAATGCAAAAATAGTCAAAAAAACATTCGGACGGGCCATCTTCCATCCGTTTTGGCCCGAAGGAATCACACTTCCGTCAAAAAGCGCAGGGTGTCGATGCCGTTGGCGTACTGGGAGAGGGCAGGATGCTGTGTGCGGCCCAGAGGCACGGTTTCCAACGGCGCGGGCAAATGGGTGGCCACGCATTGGACGGCCTCGGAACGCAGGGGTTCCCACACTTTTTCCACTTCGGTATAGTGCTCGTAATGCACCACGCCTATCGGAGAAGCGATGGAAGCCTCGGCTTTGAACATACACAAGCCCTGGTCCAGAAAAGGAATGCTGTTGATCAGATGCACCGTTTTCTGGTACTCCAGATTGTTGAGGTAGGAATGATGCGCGCCCAGCAGGGGGCGGTAGGCCTCCATGCTTTGGAAAAGCGGCGTGAAGTCGTATCCTTCAGGCACATACACCTTGGACACATTGCGGCATCCCATGCCGAAATACAGGCAGATGTCCGCAGCCAGGCCTTGCAGCTCCGCCGCGCTCTCCTTGCCGTCCAAGACTGCCACGCCATTGCAGTGCCCCCGAAAAACATGGGGCTTGTTCCCAAAATAATGCTCAAAATAACGGGTGGAGTTGTTGCTTCCAGTCGCAATCACCGCATCCACCGCGCCAAGACGGTCTTGCGTCAGCTCGACACGGGAGGCGGCTTCCGGAGAAACGACGGCCAGCATTTCCACAAGCAGCGGCCATAAACGGGTGTCGTGGGAGGACATTTTCCCCACAAACACATCACCCGCCATAAAGACACACAGCAAATCGTGGGAAGCCACCAAGGGGATGTTCCCCGCCATGATGACCCCCACGCGGTGTGTTTCGGTTTTGGCTTCCAAAACCGGGCGGTACGACGCTATCCAACGCGCCAAGGCCTGCCCGTCCTCCCCGAGCAGCATGTCCGCTATGGCTTCGGCGGCACTCCGCACGAACTCCGGGACAAACCAGGAATGGTGGAAATGTTCCCGCTCTACGGCTTCCTCCCATTTTTCCCAAAGCGGGCGAAGTTCAGAGGGAAGGTCTTTCTTGTCTTTGGTTTTAAGCAGTTTAGCTAATCCCTGCACTGTTTTTATCCGTTCCTCTATGCGCATGTCTCCTTGTTTTGTATGCCTTTGCAAATGTCTGCAAAATTGGAATACGAAAGCTATGGAATACGTATTTTTTTCATTACGCCACAGGGGAATGTATGGGAAATTAAAACCATGCGGGCGTTTTTTCCCTGCACGGCCTTCTTCAAATCGGAATTTATTTGCTTTTTTGCCCCGCCGCTTCGGCGACGAAAATAAATAAAGGCAAAACGGGGAATCCCGTCCGGATTTTGTTTATCTTTGTAGTTTGGAATTTTTATGGGAGTTTATGCGGAGACTGTTGCTGGTTTTCATCGGGTTTCTTTTCATAGGCAGTCCTTTATACGGGCAGCGGCGGGAGACTTTCCGCGCCTTTGAGGATTCCATCACGCACCTGCACCGCGAAATTCTCAACGAGCGGAACGCCACGCTGCGCTACCAGAAAAACGAGCAGCTGCTCAAACTTTTCGAGGAGGCGCTCAAGCTGCGCAACTCCATCAACTACGGTTTCGACTCCGTCCGCACCATTTCCATACTGACCTCGCCGGACAAAAAGGTCCGCATCATCACCTGGTTCCTGATTGACGACAACGGCACGCACGACCATTTCGGCTTTTTGCAGGCCTACAACAGCGATAAAGGGAAATACGTGGTGTATCCGCTGACGGACTGCTGGACCAAAATCACCAACCCCACCACCCAGGTGCTGAACCCCTCCGTGTGGTTCGGGGCGCTGTACACCCAAATCATACAGACCAAGGACGATGACAAGACCTATTACACCCTGCTCGGCTGGAACGGGGGCAATCTTTTCTCGCAGTTCCGCGTGATTGAAGTGCTGAGCCTCACCCACAACAAGCCGGTGTTCGGCGCGACCATTTTCCGCAACTACGCCAAGCGGACCACGAGGGTACTGTTCGAGTTCGCCCCGGTCGGACGCATGAACCTTTCCTACGAGAAACAGTCTGTCGCACAGCGGGTGGAGAAAAAGAAGAAAAAAAAGAAAAAGAAGGACGCCGTGGGATTAGACACCCTGCAGGTGCAGATGATCATTTTCGACCGCCTTATCCCGATGGACGAGCATTTGCAGAGGCTGCCGCAGTACTACGTGGGCGAATCCAGCCTGAACGACGCCTTTATCCAACAGAACGGGAAATGGCACTTCCGCCCCGATGTCATCGGACGCAATCCGGATAAGGAACTGCCTGTTTATGAACGCAAACAGCAGCAGTTCTACAAACCGGCACGGAAACAATCCGCACCCAAACAGCCATGAACCGCTACGGACGCATACTGACAGGCACCGCTGTCAAAATCGGCGCGCTTATCTTGTTTTACAGCTTGTTGCGTTTTATTTTCTACCGCTACAACCTCTCCCATTTCCCCGAAGCGAAACTGCTGCACTTTGTGGGAGGCCTCCGTTTCGACCTCTCCGCCATCGCCTATCTGAACCTGCCCTGGATTGCGATAGCCCTGCTGCCCTTCCCTTTTTTCCAACGGAAAGGCTGGCAGCTCGGCAGTGACATTTATTATATAGCGGCCAACAGCACGGCCCTGCTCGCCAACTGCATCGACATCGGCTATTTCCCCTATGTGTCCAAGCGGCTGACGGCGGACATTTTCAGCTACCTCCGCCATGCGCAATTCGACACGGGGGCGCTGCTGCCCGTTTTCCTGCGCCAGTTTCTTTGGATGCTTCCCCTGCTGGCGCTCTTCATCGCCCTGATGGTGTGGCTGTGCCGGAAAAGCCGCCGCTACGCGGGAAAAGCCAATCCGGAAACGAGGCGCGGCCTTTCAAAAATCCTTTTGCATTCAGGGAGTTACGTTGCGGTTTTATTCCTCGCGCTGACGCTGATGCGGGGCGGATGGCAGTTGCGTCCGCTGAGCTTGGTCAGTGCGGGCGACTACGCCACGCCCCAATACATGCCCTTGGTGCTGAACAGTCCTTTCACCCTTTTGCGCACCATCGGCAAGGAAAGCATTCCGGAATTCGGCTATTTTCCCACACTCGCCGACGCGGAACGGATCTACAATCCGCTGCACATCGCCTACGCCGCGCCGGACATCGCACATCCGCCGGTCAAGAACGTGGTGCTGATTGTGCTGGAAGGCATTTCGCAGGAGCTGTTCGCCTTCTACCACCCCCAACAGCCTGGCTATCCGAAATATTGTCCTTTCTTGGACAGCTTGGCCTCCCGCTCCTGGGCCTTCAACGGCATCGCCAACGGGAGGCGCACCATGGAGGGTATACCCGCCATTGTCTGCGGCATCCCCACGCTGATGGAACACGCCTACATTGAAACGCCTTTCGTGCAGAACCGCCTGCGCAGTCCGGTGGAGATGCTGCGCCGCAAGGGTTTCCACACCTGCTTTTTCCACGGGGCGGAAAACGGCAGCATGAATTTCGAGAGTTTCTGCCACGCCATCGGCTACGAAGCCTATTTCGACCTGAACGAATACCCGCATCCGGAGGACTATGACGGCAGCTGGGGCATTCCGGACCGCAGTTTCCTGCATTTCATGGCGGAGCGGCTGCACACCATGCCGCAGCCTTTTTTCGCCACGGTCATGACGCTCAGCTCCCACCATCCTTTCCGGGTGCCTAAAGACGCGGGGGGCAGGACTTTTCCACAAGGGACGCATCCCATGCACACCGTCAGCGCCTACACCGATTTCGCCTTGCAGGAGTTTTTCCTCCAACTTTCCCGGGAAAGCTGGTACGACAGCACCCTTTTCATCATCACCGCCGACCACGCCTACGAGGGAAGCGACGCCTTCACCCAGAACCCTTACGGCAATTACCTCATACCCCTATTGTTCTACCATCCGGCGGCGGACACCGCCTTTTTCCGGACGGACTTCATGCAGCAGACCGACCTGATGCCGAGCCTGTTCGCCTACCTATCCCTTCAGGACACCCTGCTCTGTTTCGGGCAGAATGTGTTTGAGCGCGGCCATGTCCCCACCGCCGTCAATTACCTTTCCGGGGTGTACCAGCTGTTCCACCGCCGCAACCTGCTACAGTACGACGGGAAGAAAGTGGTCGGATTCTATCCCTTGGAGGGGAACGAACGACTCACCAACGACCGCAAGAACGAAAACAGTCCGGAGCAACGCGAGGCGCTGCTATGCCTGCAAGCCATACTGCAATCCTACAGCCACCGCATGCGGAACAACGCGCTCACCGCCCCATCCACCCAAACCGCCAATCCATGACACCCGAAGAACGCCGGCATTTTCTGAAAAATCTTCCGGAAAAAAGCGGAGTGTACCGCTATTACAACGAAGAGGGGCAAATCATCTACGTGGGCAAGGCCAAAAACCTCAAACGCCGCGTCAGCTCCTACTTCAACAAGGAGCAGGACAGCCCCAAGACCCGGGTGTTGGTCAGCAAAATCCACGACATACGCTTCACACTCACCGACAGCGAGTACGATGCTTTACTCTTGGAAAACAACCTGATAAAAAAGCACCAGCCGCGCTACAACATCCTGCTCAAGGACGACAAGACCTATCCGTGGATTTGCGTCAAAAACGAAGCCTTCCCCCGCATTTTTTCTACCCGGAAACGGCTGAACGACGGTTCCCGCTACTTCGGACCCTATTCCTCGGTCAAAACCATGAACCTGCTGTTGGAGATTCTGCGCGACCTCTACCCTTTCCGCACCTGCAAGCTGCTACTGACCCAAGAGAACATCGCCAAAGACAAATTCCGGGTCTGTTTGGACTACCACAGCAAAAAATGCAAAGCACCCTGCAAGGGATGGCAGGACGAGCAGGAGTACCTTGAAAACATCCGCCAGGCGGTCCGCATCATCGAAGGGGACACGCGCTCGGTGCTGAAGGAGATGCGCGGGACCATGATGCGCCACGCGGAGAACTGGGAGTTTGAGAAAGCGCAGGAAATGAAGCTCCGCATAGAAACTTTAGAACACTACCAGGCCAAATCCACTGTGGTCAATCCCGACATCCACGACACCGACGTGTTCGGCTACGCAGAAGACGGCGACGCCGCCTACATCAGCTATTTCAAGGTGATGAACGGCGCCATCATCCAGACCCAGAACATGGAAGTGCGCAAACGCCTCGAAGAAAGCAAGGAGGACGTGCTGCTGCTGGCCGTGGTGGAGCTGCGCACCCGCGCGGACGATCACACCAAGGAAATCCTGCTGCCCTTTGCCGTGGACACAAAGCTCAAAGACAGCCGGATAACGGTTCCCAAAGCCGGAGACAAGCACCAGCTGCTGCAACTGGCCCAACGCAACGCCGCCGCTTTCATGCAGGACGTGCGCAACCAACGGGAGCTGCTGGAAGGGAGCCGCCCGAGCGACCGCCTCATGCAGCAAATGCAGAAGGACCTGCTGCTGCCCAAGGAACCCGCCTATATCGAATGCTTCGACAACTCCAACCTGCTGGGGCAGTATGCCGTAGGCGCCATGGTCTGTTTCCGCAACGGCAAGCCCTCCAAGAAGGACTACCGGATTTTCAACATCAAGACCGTGCACCAGGCCGACGATTTCGCCACCATGAAGGAAGTGCTCACCCGCCGCTACAGCCGCCTGCTCAGCGAGGAAAAGCCCCTGCCTGACCTGATTCTGGTGGACGGGGGCAAGGGGCAGATTTCCGCTGCCTTGGAAGCCTTGGAGGCCTTGGGCATCGCCGACAAGGTCAGTCTGTTGGGACTGGCGGAACGCTTGGAGGACATCTACCGTCCGCACGACCCGGTGCCGCTTTACGTGGACAAAAAATCGGAAACGCAACGGGTGTTGCAGCACCTCCGCGATGAGGCGCACCGCTTCGGCATTACCCGCTACCGCAAGCTGCACGGCAAAGGCTTAGTGCAGACCGAACTGACGGTCATCCAAGGCATCGGAAAGGAAACCGCCGACAAGCTGCTGCGCACCTTCCATTCGGTCAACGGAGTGAAAAAGGCGGAGCTGCCCGAATTGGAAAAAGCCATCGGCCCCGCCAAAGGCAAAACCGTGTGGCAGTATTTCCACGCCGCCGACAACATGGCGGAATAGGGACGCACCGCGTGCGTCCAAAAAAAATCGCAGGCAGCCGCAGGCAATAAACCACCGTTTCCTGCGTTAAAAGCGGTATGGAAAAAACGGGAAACGGAGTGGTGGTGAAATCCACGGGAAATGCGTACACCGTCCGGACAGGGGACGGCAGCCTGACGCTGTGCAAGCTGCGGGGACAGTTCCGGCTGCGCGGCATCAAAAGCACCAATCCCATCGCGGTGGGCGACCGCGTGCGTTTCCGCATGGAAGCCGGGCAGGACTGCGGCAGCATTGTGGAAATCGAGGAGCGCCGCAACTGCATCACCCGCAAATCCATCAACCTGTCGAAAATCACCCACGTGCTGGCCGCCAACATTGACAGCCTTTTTTTAGTGGTCAGCGTGTGCAAGCCGCGCACGCCCCTGGGCTTCATCGACCGTTTTCTGACCGCCGCCGAATCCTTCCGCATTGAAAGCATCCTGGTTTTCAACAAAACAGACCTGTACACGGAAGCGGACAGGCAGGAAATGGAACGCCTGCGGAAACTGTACGAGGAAATTGGCTACCGTTGCCTTGCCGTCTCCGCCACCGAAGGCAGCGGCACGGAAGAACTGAAAGCCTGCATGAAAGGGAAAGTTTCGCTGATGGGCGGACAGTCCGGCGTGGGCAAATCCACCCTCATCAACGCCATCAGCCCCGGACTGAACCTGAAAACCAGCCCCATTTCAGACAGTTACGAAAAGGGGAAGCACACCACCACCTTTGCGGAAATGTTCCCCCTGGCCTTCGGCGGCGACATCATCGACACCCCCGGCATCAAGGAGTTCGGACTCATACGGTACGAAAAAGAGGAAGTAGGGCATTATTTCCCTGAAATACTGTCCCGTATGGAGCAATGCCGTTTCCGCAACTGCACCCACACCCACGAGCCGGGCTGCGCCGTGAAAGCGGCGGCGGAAGCCGGAGAAATCGCCGCGTCGCGCTACCTCAACTACCTTTCCATTGTGGAAAACGAGGACATGAACCTGAAAGAATGGATGCTTGAATAACCCACCGCCATGAAAGGAACCCCTAACGCGAAAATCAACCTCGGCCTTTACGTCACGGAAAAACGTCCGGACGGCTACCACAACATAGAGACCATTTTCCTGCCCATCCCGCTCTGCGACGAGTTAGAGATGGAACCCGCCGCCGCCTTTGTCTTCACACAGGACGGCATCCTTTTGGACGGAGGCGCGGAGGACAACCTCTGTGTGAAGGCCTACCGCCTGCTGCGGCAAGACTTCCCCGAAATCGGGGAAGTGCAGATGCGGCTGCACAAGCGCATCCCCTTCGGGGCTGGCTTGGGCGGCGGCTCCGCCGACGCCGCGGCAACGCTGCAATTGCTGAACAGCCTTTTCAGTTTGCAGCTCAGCGTCAAGCAATTGCAGCGTTACGCCAGCCGCATCGGCAGCGACTGCGCCGTATTCATTGAAAACGTCCCGGCTTTCGCCACCGGGCGCGGCGAAGTGCTGCACCCCCTGCCGGAGCTGCATTTTCACGACTACGACCTGCTGCTGCTAAAACCGGACGACAAGGTTTCCACGGCGGAAGCCTACCGCAACATCACGCCCCGTCCGGCGCCGTCGGATTTGCGCCAAGCGGCGCTCCGGCCCATATCGGAGTGGAAAGGCCTGATAGCAAACCAGTTTGAGGAAAGCGTCTTCCCCGCCCACCCCCGCATCCGGGAATGCAAGGAATGGCTTTACGCCCAAGGCGCAAGCTACGCCTCCATGAGTGGCAGCGGCTCCTGCGTGTACGGATTCTTCCCCAAGGGAAAAGTTTCAAACCTTCCTGAAAACAAAAACGTTACCAGCTATTTACTGGCTTTGTAGACCGCTTTCTCCAAGGCCTCCCTCACCGAAGGATGGGCGATGGAAATCAGCAGCCGGGCTCTTTCCTGCAAACTTTTTCCGAACAGGTTCACCGCCCCGTATTCTGTCACCACCCAATGCGTCTGCGAGCGCGGGGTCACCACCCCGGCCCCTTCGGTCAGCATGGGGACGATTTTGCTCACGCCCCGGCCCGTCAGGGAAGGCATGGCGATGATCGGCACCCCGCCTTCCGACCAGGCGGCACCCAGCATGAAATCCAGCTGTCCGCCCGTGCCGGAGTAAATCTTCGGGCCTATGCTGTCGGCACAGACCTGCCCGCCCAAATCCACCTGCAAGGCCGAATTGACGGCAACCACCTTGGGGTTCTGCGCAATCACCCGAGGATTGTTGGTGTAGCCCACATCCATCATCCGCACATCGGGATTGCGATGGACAAAATCATACAAGGCCTTGCTTCCTTTCAAAAAAGTGGCCACCGCCTTGCCCGGATCCGTCTTTTTGCGCGAGCCGTTGATTACCCCCTTCTCCATCAAAGGAATGGCACCGTCGGAAAACATTTCGGAGTGTATGCCCAAATCCCGGTGGTTTCCCAGTTGGGCCAGCACCGCGTTGGGAATGTTGCCGATACCGATTTGCAGCGTGGCACCGTCCTCCACCAAGGCCGCGACCTGCCTGCCAATGGCCACATCCGTCTCTGACAAGGGCTGGAAACCGGCCGCGTGCAAAGGCTCGTCGTGCTCCACCATGCAGGTGAGCCGCTCCATGGGAATGCGGGCGTCGCCGTAGCAGTACGGCATGCTGCGGTTGATCTGCGCAATGACGTAATCCGCCCCTTCCATGGCGGCCAAAGTGCAGTCCACGGAAGTGCCTAAAGAAACATAGCCTTCTTCGTCCGGGGGCGACACCATGAGCAGCACGCCGTTTGCCCGCAGCCTGCCCTGGCGGAACAGGCGGGAAGTGTCGCTCAGGGAGCAGGGAATGTAATCCGCATGGCCCGCCTGGGTGCTTTTCCGCACATTCTCCCCGACAAAAAAGGAATGCAGGCGGAAAATGCCTTCAAACTCCGGAAGGGCGTAATCTGCATAACCTTCCGTATACAAATGGGTGATGGTGACGTCGCGCAGTCCGCCGCGCCTCGCCCTTTCCGTCAGGGCACGCACCAGATGCTCCGGCACCGCGGCCACGCAAGGCCAGTGCAGGCAGTCCCCGGATTTCACCATACGCACCGCCTCTTCCGCCGTCATGACCGGCGGCCTGTTTCGCTTGCTTGTATCCATTGTGCTATCGCTTCCGTCCGCAGACGGTATTTTTCCACTTGCTGTTCCACAAAATCCTCGCTGTATTTGGCTTCGCAGAAGCCGTTCCCCCGCGCCACGTAATCGGCGTCGTCCAGACAGGAGCGCAGCTCCTCGTAGTTTTTAAGGTATTCCCGCTGTTGCGCCAGCAGCTGCCGCAGCTCCGCGCCATCCGCCTGTACCGTCTCCCCGTCGGGATAAACATATCGCTTTTTCATGCCTGCAAAGGTCCGAAAAATCCCCAAACGAAGACCACCCCACGCCATAAAAATTTCCGCAGGACGGGAAACAGGGGAAATGCCTTTCTTCACGATTTTTTTGCGGCAAGCGGCGAACAATTCCATTTCCTATCGGAAAAATGCCTACTTTTGCATCCGGTTTTACGATAAAACCACGAAGCGTTATGCTCGTCTTGCAAATGGAAATGTAGGAAACTTCCATTAATTTTTTGTAAAGCAGGACAGGTGTGATGGTTCGCGCTTTTGGCGTGGGCTAATATATCGCCTCTCTTTACAAAGGTCTTTCCTACAACCTCCATTTGGGATGTGGTATATCAGTGCCACGCTTCTTTATTGTAATTGCTTCTGGGACACTGGGGAGCGGGACAAACGTATAACAACATGAAAGTAAAATTCTGCTTGGCGGCACTGCTTTCGCTGCTCTTCCTTCCCACCAAAGCGCAAAACAACATCGCGGTTTTAGACTTCGAAGCCGGTGTCGGCATACTGCAAAGCGATGTGGACGGTCTCTACGCCATTTTCACCACCTACTTCACCCCGGAAGGCTATTCGATGATAGAGCGAGAACAAATCAACCGGGCCATCAAGGAGCAGCAGTTCCAGCAAAGTTCCTACACCAAAGAGCAAATCGCCGAAATGGGAAGGATACTGGGTGTCCACTATATCGTCACCGGCAACATCAACATTGTGATGGGCCAATACAATATGGACGTGCGGGTGATACATACCGAAAGCGGCACCATCACCGCCAAAGCGGGACTGCGGTGGAAGAAAGGCACCTCCTACCGCCAACGGATGCGCAAGTTAGCCAAAAAACTGGCCAAGAAAATGCCTCCGACATCCATGGAAGTAGTGGTTGAAGCGCCCAAAGAGAAAAAAGAAATCCCGGAATACCGCCCTGTCGAGCCCTCGTTGCGTTTTAGCGTAGGTGCACCCACCTTTGCCTCTGTCGCATACAACTATCCGTTGAACTCGTCCTTTATGGTAGGCGGAGGAATTGGTTTTGGTGCTGCAGGAGTAAGAAAGCTCGACTATAACCACCATATAGCATACTACGACGCTTATAGCGGTTTTGGGGGGCCTCTGTATTTGGAAGCGGAAGTCCGCACGCCCCGCTATGCATGGTCACTGTTTCTTAACGCCAAACTGGGGTATATTATACACCCTTTTAATTTTAAGCCTTATTCTAGTTATGAGTATTCTCATTTGATGACAGCTATTACAGGAGGTGTGAGCTACCAAGACTTTCATTTGGGCCTAGGATGGGCGCATAACACGGCTTCCACGTTTGCCATTTCCCTTTCCTACAACCTGCCGCTCAAAAAAGCAACAGAAGCGGTCTCCTCCAAATTCTTTTAGAAAAAAGAAAACGCCCCCTATTTCGGGGTGGTGAACACCAACACCACGCAGAGGATGCCGTAGATGAAATCCGGAATCCAGACGGAGAGCAGCGGGGAGACGCCGCCGTAGACGGCAAACACCTGGGACATCTGCTGCAAGAGCACGAAGGAGAAGGTGATGACCAATCCCACCAACAAATGCAGCCCTATGCCCTCTCGGGTTTTCCGAGAGGAGACACAAACCCCTACAATGGTGAGAATCAGCACAGAAACCGGCCCGGTCATACGCCGTTGCAGCTCCACCTCGTAAGCCTTGATGGTATCGGAACCACGCGCCCGCTCCACCTGCACGTAACGCCGTATCTGGGGCGTGGTCATGATTTCCGCGCCATGCTTTACATACACCAGATCAGAGACTTTCAGCGGCAACACGGTATCTAAGCGGCTGCCCTGCTCAAATCGCTCCTCCGTCCCGTTGAACCAGCGTTTGCAGTACTGGTGCAGGTTCCACTGCTGCGCCACGGAATCCCAATGGATGGTCTGGGCGCTCAACTGGTAATCCACGCCCTTGGCGTTCATGTGCTCGTAACGGAAAGAATAGCCCATGCCGTTGTCCACATCCCAAAAATGCACATAGGCATAGGTACTGGGAGACAGACGGATATGTATATCCATATCCTTGGAGCGAACCTGCCGGGAGACGTATTGCTCCTTGAAAATCATCATATTTCTGGAAGTCTTGGGAATCAGAAAGTTGTCCATGTAAAAAGACACGGAGCCCAGCAGCACGATGGTGACCAAATACGGGTACAGCATGCGGTAGAAGCTCATGCCGCCGTTGGACATGGCGATGATTTCCGAATTGCCGGAGAGTTTGGAAGTGAAGAAAATGACGGAGATAAAGGTGAACAGCGGGATAAACAGGTTCACGAAATACGGGATGAAATTCAGGTAGTAGCCGGTAATGATGCGCCCGACCGGGACTTTGCGGTCCAGAAAACCCTGAATGCTCTCCGACAAATCCACCACAATGACAATGGCGATAATCAGCAGCAAGGCCACCACAAAGGTTGCGATGAACTTACGGATGATGTAACGGTCCAATATTTTCAACGGCTTCATGCGCTTTCGGATTGCAGAAACTGCAAAAGTAGACAAAAAATCCGTAGCCCCCGCCGTCTTAGCGGAGAATTCCGCTTTCGTCCATCATGCGCTGCAAGGAAGGGTAGAAACCGGCATAGCGGCTTTGCAATTCCGCCAGCGTAACCCACTCGGCCCCTTCGATGTGCTCCTCCTCCTGCGCCCGCAGCGCCCCGTCGAAGTCCGTCCGCATGGCGTACCACTGGGTCTCTTTCAGCACGGCCTGCCCGTCACGGACAAAAATATGGTAGGTCACCGGAAGCTCCTTTTCGATTTCCAGGCCCGAAACGCCCGTCTCCTCCCAGACTTCGCGCACGGCTGTCTGCGGCAGGCTCTCCCCCGCCTCCACATGGCCTTTGGGGAAATCACAATGACCGAAACGCCGGATCATCAGAAACTCGTCCTTGGCATTGCGCACCACGCCGCCTGCGGCCCTTTCAAGCCGGAAATACGAGAGCAGGCAACGGAAGGCCTCGTCCCACAGCCCCGGACGGAAAACGTGTTCGGAAGAGCGTTCCGCGTGCAGCAGTTCCTCCACAGCCTTGCGCCATGCCGAAATCGCGGCGGCGTCCGCGTCCGCGCCGCCTGTGTTTTTTTCATCGGAGATTCTACCGGTGAGCGTCGCTTTGTTGTAAAAAAAATAGTACTTTTGCATTTTGAATAAAAACTATACCACTATGGAAATCTCGAAACAATGCGCCAGCCACTTACTGGAAATCAAAGCCGTCAAGCTGAACCCGTCCAAACCCTTCACCTGGGCTTCCGGACTCAAGTCCCCCATTTATTGTGACAACCGCAAGACATTGTCCTATCCGGAAATAAGAACGTTCATCAAGGAAAGTTTAGTACAGACCCTGCAAACAAAATTTTCCAATGTGGAAGTCATTGCCGGCGTGGCGACGGGAGCCATCGCGCAAGGGGCTTTGGTGGCCGAGGCCATGGGACTTCCGTTTGTCTATGTGCGCAGCGAGGAGAAAAAGCACGGCATGGGCAACATTGTGGAAGGCGAAGTCAAAGCCGGACAGAAAGTGGTGGTGATTGAGGACCTGGTGTCCACCGGGCAAAGCAGCCTGAAAGCCGTGGAGACCCTGCGGGCCATGGGTTGCACGGTGCTGGGGATGACCGCTATTTTCACCTACAACCTGCCGGTGGCGCAAAAGCGTTTTGAAGAGGCGAAATGCGCCCTCTACACCCTGACAGACTACCACTGCCTGATAGAGCAGGCGGCGGACATGCACTACATCCAGCCCGAGGAGCAGGCGAGCCTGATTGAATGGCGCAAAGACCCCCAGGCTTGGGCCGACCGCTTCTCGCAAACCCTTTAACGACGCATACGCATGAAACTGAACAGCAAAGAAATCCTCATTCAGGCGACGCCGGAGCAGGTGTTCCGCCAAATCGCCGACTGCCACCATTTGCAGGAGGGCATCGGACTGGCCAATGTGCCCCAGATGAGCGACCTGCAATGCACCGACACCACGTGCAGCTTCCAAATGACCGGCCTCGGGCAGCTGACCCTCGCCATCACAGAGACCACCTTCCCTTCCCAAGTGGTCTACGATGTGAAAAACGAGCACATCAAATCGGTGACGGTCTGCTTCAACATCGAGGGAGGCAACGAGCAAACGCGTTTAGTGAGCGTCGCCAATCTGGACCTGCCCTTTTTCATGGCGCAAATGCTAAAACCGGTTTTGCAGAATTTTCTGAACATTCTGGTGGACTGTGTGAAGACAACCACCGAAAAGAAACAGTAGGCGATGGAGGGAAAACGTTTGAAAATCGCGGTGCTGAGCGGCGCCGGCATCAGCGCGGAAAGCGGCATACAGACCTTCCGGGACTCGGACGGGCTCTGGGAGAACTACCGGGTAGAGGACGTGTGCACGCCGGAGGCTTTGGAAAGGAATCCGGAACTGGTGATTGGATTCTACAACCAGCGGCTTGCCCAGGTGCTGAAAGCGCAGCCCAATTCGGCCCACAGGGCCTTGGTACGCTTAGAAGAGAAATACGAGGTGGACATCATCACCCAAAACATTGACGACCTGCACGAAAGAGCCGGTTCGACCCGGGTGCTGCACCTCCACGGCGACATCCGCAAGAAACGCAGCCAGGCGGACCCTCTTGACATTCGGGACATTGAGCCCTTGGCGCAAGGCATCCGCATGGGCGATTTGGACCGTTTCGGAATGCAATACCGTCCGCACATCGTGTTTTTCGGCGAAGCCGTCCCCAACATAGAACCGGCCTCCCGTTTGGTGGAAGCCGCAGATATTGTGGTGATTATAGGTACTTCACTGCAAGTGTATCCGGCGGCGGGACTGATGTACTACGCCGCGCCTGACGCGCCAATCTATTACATCGACCCCAAGGCGGACGAAGCCAAAGGACTGGACAAACGGGTGGTGTGTATTGCCGAAAAAGCCGGCAAAGGGGTTCCCGAATGGGTGGACCGCATGCTGGATTCAGCCCGATAAACCGCCATGTTCGCACTCATCTACCTGCTGCTCTACCCGCTTTCCCTGCTGCCGCTATGTGTGCTTTACGGCATTGGGGATTTGTTGTTTCTGCTGCTCTATTACGTGACCGGCTACCGCAAACGCGTGGTGAGGGAGAATCTGGCCAAAGCTTTTCCCGAAAAAAGCCCGAAGGAACGGAAACGCATCGAACGCCGCTATTTCCACCATTTGTGCAACCTGCTGGTGGAAGGGGTGAAAATGCTCAGCATGAGCCGAAAAAACGTGATGCGCCGCTATGTCTGCACCAATCCGGAGGTGTTGCGCCCCTACGCGGAGAAAAAACAGAGCGTGCTGCTCATGTCCGCGCATTACAACGACTGGGAATGGATGGTGCTATCCCTTGAAATGCAGACACCGCTGCACGGCGTGGGAGTCGGCAAGGAAAACACCAACAAGTCGTTCGAGGGCATCATCAACCGCTTCCGCACGCGCTACGGAACGGAAGTGGTGTTCGCCCGCAACGTGCGGGAATGCATGCGGCAGTACGTGGGAAACGGCACGGCCTGCGCCTACATGATGCTCAGCGACCAGACCCCGGCTTCGGCGCGGCGCGCCTTCCTCCTTCCCGACTTTCTCGGACAGCCCACCGACATGATTTACGGAAGCGAATATTTCGCGAAAAAATACGGATTCCCCGTCTTTTACTATCGGGTGGACCGCATTCGCCGGGGCCGCTACACCTGGACCCTGGAGCCCATCACCGACAAGGCGGAAACCGAAGACTACGGCTTCATCGTGCACCGCTACGCGGAACTGTTGGAACGCGACATCCGCCGCCAACCCGCCTACTGGCTGTGGAGCCACCGCCGCTGGAAGCACCGCACGGAAGTGGAGCGTTTGCTGGAGGAAAGTGAATCTGAGGGCAAACGATAGCCGCCCGTTTTTGCGACATCAGTCACGTTCGAAAATATCCCGGGTATACACTTTTTCCTTTACGGTATCCAGACAAGCGTCATAGCGGTTGGCGATAATGGCCTGCGCCTCCGCCTTGAAGCGTTCGAGGTCGTTCACCACCCGGCTTCCGAAAAACGTGCTGTTATCTTCCAAAGTAGGTTCATAAATAATGACTTCCGCTCCTTTGGCCTTGATGCGCTTCATCACGCCCTGTATGCTGCTCTGCCGGAAATTGTCACTGTTCGACTTCATCGTAAGGCGATACACCCCGATGACACAACGGTGTTCGTGGGTGGCATCGTACTGTCCCTGTTCGCAGTAATCGTAATAGCCCGCTTTTTTCAGCACCTGGTCGGCGATGAAATCCTTGCGGGTGCGGTTGCTCTCCACAATAGCGCTCATCATGTTCTGCGGCACATTGGCGTAATTGGCCAGCAGCTGCTTGGTGTCCTTCGGCAGGCAGTAGCCGCCGTAGCCGAAACTCGGGTTGTTGTAATGGCTGCCGATGCGCGGGTCCAGGCAAACACCGTCGATAATCTGCTTCGGGTCCAACCCCTTCATCTCCGCATAAGTGTCCAATTCGTTGAAATAGCTGACACGGAGTGCCAAATAAGTGTTCGCAAACAATTTCACGGCCTCCGCCTCGGTCGCTCCCATGAACAGCACCGGCACCTCCTCTTTGAGGGCGCCTTCCCGGATGAGACCGGCAAAGGTGTGCGCCGCCGCTTCAAGCCGGGCGTTCCCGTGGTCGTAACCGACAATGATACGGCTCGGGTAAAGGTTGTCGTACAAGGCCTTGCTCTCCCGCAAAAACTCCGGAGCAAACAGGATGTCCGGCACCACTAAGCGGAAACTGCCGTCCGCCTGACGCTCGCGGTAGGAGAACTTCTCCCGCACCGACTCCGTATATCCAACAGGAACTGTGGACTTTATAACCATCACCGCATTCGGGTTGACCTCCTGCACCAAAGAAATCACCTCCTCCACCTTGCTGGTGTCGAAAAAATTCCTCCGGGGGTCGTAATTGGTCGGGGCGGCGATGACGACAAACTCGGCCTCCCGGTACGCGGACGCGCCGTCCAAGGTGGCGGTCAAATCCAAGTCTTTCTCCGCCAGATATTTTTCAATATATTCGTCCTGAATGGGAGAGATTCTGCGGTTGATTTTCTCCACTTTCTCCGGAATCACATCCACAGCCGCCACCTGATGGCGTTGCGCCAGCAAAGTGGCAATGCTCAATCCCACATAACCCGTTCCTGCTACAGCTATTTTCATATTTCTTGTGTTTAGTTTTTCCTGTTTTCCCGCCTTTCCGCATACGCGAAAAGAAGACGGATTGGAGGGAGAACGCGGAAAAACTTTTTTTATTGTGCCCGCAAACAAAAAAGCGTAGCGCATGGGCGGCGGCATCGCATTTTCTGCTATTTTTGCATTTTGAACAAACAGACTTCGCCCATGCAGATCGCCATTGTTGGAGCCGGAACATCCGGACTTTTCCTGAACCGCCTGCTTTCCGGAAGGAAAGGCCTGCACACCACCCTTTTCGAGCAATCGGAAAAGGCGGGGACCAAGCTCAGGGCTTCCGGCGGCGGAAAAGCCAACCTGCTCAACACCGACATACGGCCCGAGCATTACAACCATCCGGAATTCCTGCGCCGCCTGCTGCAACAGGCGGATGCCGCCCGCGTGCAGCGTCTCTGGGAATCTTTCGGCCTGCTCACCCGCTCCGACGACGAAGGGCGCGTCTACCCGCTGAGCCTCTGCGCCCAAACGGCCGTGGACACGCTGCTGCCCCCAGGTATGGACACCGACATCCGCTACGGCTGCACGGTGCGCGAACTGCAAGCCGAGAACGGGAAATGGCACCTCAACGGGGAGGCGGAAAGCTTTGACAAAGTGGTGCTTTGCAGCGGCTCTCCGGCCGGCATGATTCCGGACAAACGCAAGGCGTACAACGCCTACCTGCACAGCCTTTCTTTGGAAACCACGCCCCTTTCCCCCTCCTTGGTGGGATTCCGCATCCGCCGCTACCCCAAACGCCTGAACGGCTGCCGGGCCAAAGCGGAAGTGCGGCTCCTGCAAAACCAGCGGGAGATTTTCCGTGAAACGGGCGAAATCACCTTCAAGGAAGACGGGCTTTCGGGCATCGTGATACTGAACGCCTCCGCCCACTACAACCGCTTGGAAAACAAGGAGGGAGCCTACCTGCTGCTCGATTTCCTGTACGCCAGGCCCGAGTGGAGCCTTCAGGAGCACCTCCGCCTGCACCGCGACCTCAGCGGCGTGCTGCACCCCAAGCTGCACGCGCTCTACCTCCAGCAGGCTTTCGACCCGAAAAATTTCCGTCTGGACATCGAAGCGCCTTACGATTTGGCCTTCGCCCAGGTCTGCCACGGCGGCATTCCCGTGGAGAAAGTGGACGACACGCTCGCCCTGCGCGGACATCCGGGCGTCCACATCGCTGGGGAACTGCTGGACATTGACGGCGTCTGCGGCGGCTACAACTTGTTCTTCGCTTGCGCCTGCGCCTGCGTCATCGCCGATAATTTGTGTAAAGATGCGCATTAAAGTCAGCAACATCCGCATTCCGGTCACGCAAAAACAGCGGCTCAAGGCCGTTGTGCTAAGCCATTGCAAGCTAAGCGAAGACGACCTGGCGGACTTCCGCATACTGCGGGAATCCATAGACGCCCGCAAACGCTCGGAGGTGGTGTTTGACTACCAGGTCTGCCTGCAGCTGAAAAAAGAGCGCCCGGAGGTGCTGCAACGTCCCCACGTCAGCCGTTACGAGGAGGCGGAACCCCTGCGCTACCCCGTCTGGAAGGAAGCGCTGCCGCCCGTGGTGGTGGGCTTCGGCCCCGCCGGAATGTTCGCCGCCCTTTACCTGGCCCGCTGCGGCGCCCGGCCCGTCATTTTGGAGCGGGGCAGCCGCATAGAGGAGCGCAAGCGGAAAGTGGAGACGTTTTTCCGCGAGAAAAAACTGGATCCGGAATCCAACATTCAGTTCGGCGAAGGCGGCGCGGGCGCCTTTTCCGACGGCAAGCTGAACACCAACCTAAATCATCCTTGGATACGTTTTATTCTCAATGAATTCCACCTTCATGGAGCCTGCGAGGACGTGACCTACGCCGCCGCGCCCCACGTGGGCACGGATTACTTGGAGAAAGTGGTGCGCAACCTTCGGGAGGAAATCATCCGCTTGGGCGGAACCTTCCACTTCGACACCCCCTTCACCGACTTCCACCGCCGGGAGGACGGCAGCCTTACGGTCTGCACGCCGGCACAAACGTTCCACACTCGCCACCTGCTGCTCTGCCTCGGGCATTCCGCGCACGACACCTTGCGGAGGCTGCACGAAAAAGGGATGCAGATGGAGCCCAAAGCCTTCTCCATCGGCGTGCGCATCGAACATAAACAATCCTATATCAATGAAATGCAGTACGGACGCTTCGCCCGCTTCCTGCCCGCCGCCTCCTACCGGGGCGTGGTGCACCTGAAAGACCGCAGCGTCTACACCTTCTGCATGTGTCCCGGCGGCAGCGTCATGGCTTCCACCAACGACGATCGCCGCATCGTGACCAACGGCATGAGTGAAAAGAGCCGCGACCGCGAAAACGCCAACAGCGCCCTGCTGGTCAGCATTCGTCCGGAAGACTTTTACCACGACAGCCCCTTGGACGGACTGGCTTTTCAGGAAAAATACGAACGCCTCGCCTTCGACATCGCGGGCGACTACCGGGCACCGGCCAATACCGTCGGGGCCTTTCTGCACAAGCGCATCGCCACGCAAGCGGGCACGGTGCGCCCCTCCTATCCGCACGGCGTCATCTTCTGCGATTTGAACCGCTGCCTGCCGCCCTACGTGACCAAGGCCCTGCGCGAAGCGATTCCGAAAATGGAAGGCTGCATCCGGGGCTTCGCCCATCCCGACGCCATACTGACCGGCGTGGAGACCCGTTCGTCTTCCGCCGTGCGCCTGCTCCGCAACGAGAACCGGGAATCCAACATCGCAGGCATCTACCCCGTGGGCGAAGGCGCAGGATACGCCGGAGGCATTGTGAGCGCCGCTTTGGACGGACTGAAAACGGCCGCGTCGCTTTTTACGGAAACGCCGCAATAAACAAGAAGCTGTTCCGTTATATCTATTACATTAAAACAAAAATTGCCATGAAACCGAAATGGATCTGCCTTATCGTGCTGACGCTGCTTCTCGGGGAAAAAGCCTCCGGCCAGCCCTCAGCGCCGCAAACCCGGCCGGTATGGCTGCCGGACACCGCTTTTGTCCACCACACCGACGGCTCCGTAGCCGGATTTTACCGCTACACCTATAACGAACAGGGACAGCGGACAGAAGCCCTGTATTTCGCCGCCGAAGCGGAGCAATGGAAGGAAAGCCAGAAGCGGACCTACACCTATGATCCGCAAGGGAACCTGCTCACCGACCTTTTGCAGGAAAAAGCGGACGGACAATGGAAAAACCTGCAACGGAACAGCTACGCCTGGAACACACAGGGGCTGAAGACCTTGGCACACCACGAACTCTGGTCGGACAGTCTGGGGCGATGGACCACCCCGCACTGCTTCCACTACACCTACACCCCTTGGGGCGAAGCGGACACCATTTTCCGGGAAGACGACGACTCCTCCTATGTTTCACGCACCTTCTACTGTTTTGACGCGAACCGGAACCGCACCATCGAGCAATGGCAGTTCTGGGACACCGCATGGACAGACCTGTTCCGGGCCACCTCCACCTACGACAGCCTTAACCACCTGATTGACTATATCGAGGAAAACTGGAACCACACCCACGGCGGGCCGCCCAAATTGGAATGGGAATACTGGCTGCACTACGCCTACACCTACGATTCCATCGGCAGGCTGTCGGAGCTGCAAACCTGGACCTGGTCCTGCGGGGAGGAGAAATGGTACAACGAAAAGCATTTCTATTATACGTATGATTCCGCTAACCGCCTTTCCGTCAAGACTTACTATGCCTGGAGCCGGGGCGACAAGCAATGGGTGAAAAGCGAACGCACCAGCAACGACTACGACAGCAAGGGCCGGATGCTGCGCCAAACCTTCCAAACCCCTTACAACGGGGAATGGATCAATAACCGCCTGACCGATTTCACCTACGACCCGGACGGACGCCTGCTCTCCCAAACCACCGCCCAATGGAAAACCGACTCCCAGCAATGGGTAAACAACGCCAGACTCACCTGGGAATACGACCTTTGGGGAAATCTGGAGGAAGAGGCTTACGCCAACTGGGACAGCCGGAAAAAGGCATGGGAAGGGCTTTACCGCACCCGTAACACCTTCAATCTGGAAGGGAACGGGGACACCAGCAGCCACGAAATGTATGACAACCGGAAAGGATGGCGCCTCCACGAGACTAACCTCCACGTGCCCTACCACCACAGCCGGGACAGCATAGGCGGATTTCACACCTCCAAGGTGAGCGTGCACTACCGCCTGTTCGAGGACAGCACCCAAGCCGTGCGCTCTTACCGGACGGAACCTCAGGTGTTCTGCCACCCCAACCCCACCTCCGACCAGCTCCACCTCCGCACCGACGGGGAAACACTGCTGCACTGTCAGTTATGGGACGTGAACGGACGCATCCTACTGGAGCAACGCCCCTTATGCACTGAAACCACCCTTTCCCTCCGCGCACTGCCCAACGGAGCCTACCTCCTCCGCTGCCAAACCCCGAAAGGAACCTTAATCCGCATGATTTACAAACAATGAAACCCATTTTTACTTTCCAATCCGTACTGCAAACCCTGAAAAACTACTTTTTCATCACCTTGGGGCTGGCCGTCTTCACCTTCGGGTGGAGTGCCTTCCTCCTCCCTTCCGAACTGACCGGAGGCGGCGTGAGCGGCATCGCCTCCCTGATTTATTTTGCAGACCACCGCATCCCGGTCGCCCTGTCCACCTTTGTCATCAACGGGATTTTCATCGCCGTGGCGTGGAAGATACTGGGTTCCAGGTTCTGCATCACCACCGGCATCTGCACGGCCATCGTTTCCGCAGGCTTTGCCGTTTTCCAGCCCATGTTCGCCCATCCCTTGGTGAACGACACCTTCATGTGTGCCATTATCGGGTCCGGCTTGGCCGGTTTCGGCGTGGCGCTGGCCCTGAATTACGGCGGAAACACCGGCGGCACTGACATCATTGTCATGATTATCGGCAAGTTCCGAAGGGTGGCCTACGGCAAAGTGACCATGTACATCAACATCTTCATCATCGCCTCCTCCTACCTGATCACCCATTCCGTGGAGAAACTGGTTTACAGCTTTGTGGTGATGATTGCCTACACCATCGCCTCCGACACCTTCCTGGACGGACACCGCCAGACCTACCAGTTTATGATTTTCTCCTCCAAAAACGCGGAAATCGCGGAACGCATCAACACGGAGATGAAACGCGGCGGCACCTTCCTGAAAGGGACGGGGACCTACAGCCATCAGGAAAGCGACGTGCTGCTCGTATTGGTGCACCGCAGGGACAAACAGCAACTGATGCGCATCATCACCCAGACCGACAAAACCGCCTTCGTCAGCATCGCCAAGACCAATGCGGTTTTCGGAAAGAATTTTGACCAAATCCAGCTCTGACATGGACAGTCTGCACATTCCCCTGGCCGAGGAAATGCGGCCCCACACCCTAGACCAATACGTGGGACAAAGCCATCTGGTCGGCGAAGGCGCCATGCTGCGTCAAGCCATCCGGAGCGGAAACCTGCCCTCCATGATCCTGTGGGGGCCTCCGGGTGTCGGCAAAACCACGCTGGCCCTGCTCATCAGCAACGAGCTGCAACGCCCTTTTTTCAAGCTGAGCGCCGTACATTCCGGCGTGAAAGACGTCAGGGATGTCATTGAGAAAGCCCGCCACACCGCCGGAAACTGCATTCTTTTCATTGACGAAATCCACCGTTTCAGCAAAAACCAGCAAGACTCTTTGTTGGGCGCGGTGGAGGCCGGTGTCGTCACCCTGATTGGCGCCACCACGGAAAACCCTTCCTTTGAGGTGATTTCACCCTTGCTCTCCCGCTGCCAGGTGTATGTGCTGCGACCCTTGGAGCAAACGGATCTGCAAACCCTCATGGACCGCGCGGTGGAAGTGATGCAGAAACGCCTGCAACGTCCGGTGAAAATCAGCGAGACGGACGCGCTGCTCCACATTTCCGGCGGCGACGCCCGCAAGCTGCTGAACGCGGTGGAACTTTGCGCCAACGCCATCGCCGACCGCCAGCAGGACGGCGAAATCGTATTGGACAACGCCAAAGTGCAGCACAGCATACAGCAAAACCTCCAAGTGTACGACAAGGGCGGGGAAATGCACTACGACATCATTTCCGCCTTCATCAAATCCCTGCGCGGCAGCGACCCCAACGCCGCCGTCTATTGGCTGGCCCGCATGATTGCCGGTGGGGAGGACCCCAAGTTCATCGCCCGCCGCATGCTCATTCTGGCTTCCGAAGACATCGGCAACGCCAACCCCAACGCCCTGCTGCTGGCCTCCGACTGCTTTCAGGCAGTGACGGTCATCGGCATGCCGGAATCACGCATCATACTGTCACAGACCGCTATCTACTTGGCCTGTTCACCCAAGAGCAACGCCTCCTACCTCGCCATCGACAAGGCGCTGGCGGAAGTGGAAAAGACCAAGGACCTGCCGGTGCCGCTGCACCTGCGCAACGCCCCCACCCGCCTCATGAAAGAGCTTTCCTACGGCAAGGGCTACAAATACGCCCACGATTTTAAAGGCAATTTCGCGGAACAGGATTTTCTGCCGCCGGAACTGCAAGGCACCCGCTTTTTCGAGCCGGGCGACAACGCCCGCGAAAACGAGCTGCGGCAACGGCTGCGGCAATGGTGGAAGGAAAAATACCGGTATTAGATTCTCCCTTATTTTTGGGTCACCATGCCGGAGATGGTCACGCTGGTGCTGCTGCCTCCCGCATAGGTGGCACCGGTGTAATATCCGTTAAAACTGCTGCCACCGCTGATGCTGCCGCCCTGCTTGATGCTGTATTCCCCATTGGCAAGAGCCGGAGAGGAAAAGAGCAGGGTCAGCCGACCCGTATTGCCACCGCCGGGACCGCCGCCCGGGAAGCCGCCGCCACCGCCGCTGATGGTGGGCACCTGAAAGGTGAGGATATCCGTGCCGTTGGCATTGGTGATGCAAAGCGCGGTGCCGCTGGTCAGGCTTTTATAGATGAGGGAAGGCTGTGTGCAGACCGAGGCCGTGGGGGTGGAAGTGGCCCCACCGACGCCCACCATGACGCCTCCGGTGATTTTAAAGGTGTTCTGGTCGCAGTCGAAACCCTCTTCAGGGCTCCTGGAACCGATGGAAATGGCCAAGCCGCCGGTCACCGTGATGGTGCCGTTGGCATCCATGCCGTCGTTATTGGTGGAATGCGCATAGGTGACGCCGCCGTCAATCTGCAAATGGTTTTTGGCATTGATGCCGTCGTCATAGGTGTTGAGGATATTGGTGCCGCCCTTGACAAACAGGGTGTCCTTGCTCTCCAAGCCCTCTCCGCCGTCGTTGGAGGTAGTGATGTTGAGCAGGCCGCTGTAGACATAAAGGTTGCCTTCCGCCCTGACCGCCTTGGGGTTGGAATAGTCGGCATCCATGCCGGAACCGGTCACAAGAAACTTTTTTCCGGTGGTCTTGGCCGTGAAGCGCAAAGCGCTGTCCGTGCCATTGGCCTGTCCGAAACAGATAATGCCGTCCGCACTGGCGCATTTTCCGCCCGAGCCGGTGGCCGTCAAATCCAAAACACCCGCAGTGAGAAGGAGGTTTCCGTCCGCCTTGATGCAGGAGGATTTGTAGGAATCAATGGCTCCGGTGCTGTCACGGTAGGTGCCGCCACCGGAATGGGAGACCACCGTGATGCTTCCGCCAGTCACCTCAATGTTGCCGTCCGCCTTGATGCCGCGTCCCGCCACATTGCTCGCAGGCAGCGTGATGTTCACCGTGCCGCCGCTGATGCTGATGCTCCCGTCCGCGCCTATGCCGGTGCAGTAGGAAGGGTCGTACCCGCTGCCCACCGTATCCATGACGAGGCTGCCCGAAGGGGTCAGGGTGAGGTTACCGCCTGAAATAAGGATGTCCCCATCCGCCTTGATGCCTTTTCCGGCATCCGCCGTGTTATTGACGGTGATGTTTCCGCCAGTGATGGTGATGCTGTAATCGGAAGAAATGCCGTTTTTCTTGTTGGCGTTCACCACCAACGAGCCGCCGCCCCTGATAGTGGTCACCCCTTTGGTGTTGATGACCGCTTTCCCGTCGCTGCCGCTGTGGTCGGTCAAAACGCTGGTAGTGCCGTTGGCAAGCGTAATGGTCCGGGCGATTTTCTTGCTCAGCTTAATGGGCGCGGTAGTGGTGGAGGCAATGGAAACGCCGTTCAGCACCAGCTCGTATTTGGTGTCGCTTTCCAGACTGAACGAACCTTCCGTGGCACTGCCGGACAAATAATACTTCAAGTCGGCCAAGCCCATGGAAGAAACTATGCTCACCTGGGCACCGCTCACCGTCACCTTGAATTTGGACGAAGTGAAATAATGGGTCACGATGGCCGTATCCTGCTGATAATCGATGAAAATCATGGTGGAGTCGTGCACGGCGAGCGTGTCCTGTCCTGTAGTGTCCTGTCCGGTGGTATCAATGGCGGGCGCCACCGTGCCGAAAACAATGCTGTCAATGGCGGCCACGGAAAAATCCACCCTCACCCCTTCCCGGAAAAGGAAAAGGTTGTTCAATCCGGCGGAAAAGGTGATGGAATCCACCGAAGTGATGCCATAAGCCTGCTTGGTGCCGTCGTTGCTATGAATATAAAGGGTGTTCTGCGCATGCAGGGTGTGCGCCCCGGCCATACAGACCATTATACTGAGTATAAATGCTATCCTTTTCATTGTTTGGCAAATTTAAGGGTTTGGTTTCCGATTCTGATGACATAGGCGCCGCTTTGCAGGGAGGAGACATCAATGCGATCCTGGTATTTTCCCCGCAGCCACATCCGTCCGCTCATGTCACAAATGACATAGCATGCTTTTTCCGCACGGTCAATCCGGATGAAATCACCGGCCGGATTGGGATAGAGGGTCATCGGCCACACAGCGCAAGCCTCCGCCACGCCGGTCGTTTCCCGAAAATAGATTTTGCGGATATCCGTCAGGCGGTAAGTCCGCACATCCGTACTAAACCCTTCCACCACAACCAACGAGGTGGTGTCCACAAAATAAAGTTGCTGCAAATGCTCCTTGGAATAGGTGATTTCCACACTGTCGTTGAACAGCACGCACAGCTCGTACGTCTTTGTCTGCGCCTTCGCACCCCATGGGAACAGCCAGGCGGACACAAAAAACAAACATAAAATCCGTCGCATGTTTACAAATTTGATTTATTAACTTATTGAATTATATTTATTTATATGATTATCCCAAAAAAATCAGGCCCTGCCATCACGGCACAATATTATTATACAAAAATAATACCTATTTCAATCGTTTTCCGACTTTTGTAAAAAAAAAAAAGGCTTCATTGCTGAAGCCTTCTTTGTTGCCCAAATAGGACTCGAACCCATACAAACAGAACCAGAATCTGGTGTGCTACCATTACACCATTGGGCAATCACGTTTGATGTGCAAAAGTAGTCATTTTAGGCATGCGCCCACTTCTTTCCGTATTTTTTTTTGTACACTCCAAACGACTGTACATTATAATCTTACAATTCTTTCGCCCTTTTCGTAAGGTCCGAACCGCGGTTTTTCCCTCCTTTTTTGGCAGCAAATGCTACATGTCGTAGGAATCTTCGTAACCGGAAGAGGCATCCTGCTGTTTCTTCATTTCCGGACGCGCATTCATGTTTCCGAACTGGTAGGCCACGGTCAGGTTGAAGTGACGGCCCCACTTGCCCTCGTAATCCTGGTAGAATCCGTCACCCGAAGTGATGGTGTGCCAGCTCTGGGTGTTGAACAAGTCCCTCACACTCAAATTCACGTTCAGTTTTCTGTTGCAGAAACTCTTGCGCAAACCAGCGTCCACACTGTAATTGGCCATGCGCTGACCCTGCGCCACCAAACGCGGCGCGTCGTAACGCCCAGTCAGCTGCAAGGAGAAGTTCTGCGGCAACGCGACACTTCCGACCATGCGGGCGTTCCAGGCAAAATCGCTCCCGGCCTCGCCGCACACATCCGAAGTCGCGCCTTCCGGCCGATAGGTGAAGGCATCCATCTCGTGGTAATAGAAATTCACGGTAGTGGTCAAATCCACCGCCTTGAACAAGGTGTTTTTGGCAATCAGCTCCAGTCCCGTATTGGTCTCGTGAGCCACGTTCACGTGGGTGCTCTTCATCACCTGCCCCTCGCGGTAGCGGATGCGTTGAATCACGTTGTCAGTGGAGCGGTGGTAAAGCGAAACCGAAACGGTATGCTGTTTCCAGTTTTTCAAATAATTGAACTCTAATGTATTGGAATATTCCGGCAACAGATAGGGATTTCCGAACGAAAGGTTCATGGAGTCCTCCATGTTGATGAAGGGGTTCAGGCGGGGTCCTCTCGGACGGCTGATGCGGCGGGTGTAGTTCAGCTGAATCTCGTTGTTCGCCGGCAAATGGTAGGACAGGAACACACTGGGGAAAAAGTCAAGATAGGAAGTGTCGTAGGTGGGCACGGTCGCACGGGTCTGTCCGAATCCCAAGGACTGCGTCTTCACGCCGGTGTACTCCCCGCGCAAACCCAGCTGGTAGCTGAATTGCGCTATCTGATGGGAAAAGGTGGTGTAAAGCGCCTGCACGTTACGCTCGTAAAAAAAGTCGTTATACAGCGACTGGTTCTCCACCAAGGAATTACGCGCATTGCCCGCAAAAGTCTGCACCGGGCTTTCCTCGTTCTGCCACTCCCCTTTGTAGCCGGCCTCCCATTTCATTTTGTCCGAAAAACGGTTCACGTAATCGGTCTGCAAGGTCCAAAAGCGGGTCTGGATGTCGCTCTCCTGCCGCTGAAAAGCCGTGTCCGTGGCATAATTGCGGTCATAGGACTGCTCAAACAGATGGACATTCGCCATGTTCCATTGGTTATAGGTGGCCAAGGCATCCAAGGTAGATGTGGCGGAAAATTTGTGCTGGTAGCCGAAAGAGGCGCTGCCGCCCCGGTTGTGGTCGTCCTGGTCGCTGTTGCGCCAACTGGTGTCGTACAAGCCCAAGACATTGGATGTGTAACGGTTATGGCTGGAACCCGACCTTCCGCCGAAATTGCCCATGAGATCCAGGTTGAACTGGTCGTTGTCCGTCCAATGGTAGGTCGCGCCGCCTCGGGCGAACAAATGCATGCCCCGATTGACGTTCTCGGCCTCCTGATTCAGGTAGGAGACTTCCTTGCCAAGGGAGTCCAGGTTGGTGCGCAAGGTGCGCTCGTCCCGAGCAAAAACGTGGCTGCGCAAGCCCATGTTGGCGTACAGGTCCCAACGCTTGGAGTTGTAGTTGATGTTGGCGTTCAGCGACGTGCCCAAACGGCCGTTGTCGTCCGTGCTTCCACCGGCCTGCACGCTGCCGTAATAGCCTTTGCGCTTGTCTTTCTTCAGAATAATGTTGATGATGCCGGTCGTCCCCTCCGGGCTGTATTTGGCGGACGGGTTGGTGATGACCTCAATTTTCTCGATGTTGTCGGCAGGCATCTGCTCCAGAATCTGCCCCTGGTTATCGGCGGTCAGCCCGGAAGGCTTGCCGTCTATCCAAATGGTGACGTTGGTGTTTCCCCGCAGGGAAATGCTCCCCTCGTTGTCCACCTCCACCGACGGAATGGTCTCTAAAAGCTCGCTGGCCGAACTTCCGGCCGCCGTCAGGGTCTGGTCCACATTGAACACTTTTTTGTCCACCTCCAAGGACATCTGGGCGCGCTGCGTCGTCACCTTGACCCCCTTCAAACGGCGGGAGGAGGGAGACATCGCCAGTTTCTGCAAATTGGCTTCGGGCGTCACGGACGTCACGGAAAAGGTTTTCGACAGAGAATCGTAACCGGTATAGGTCAGCAGGATTTTGTAGGAGCCTTCCGGCAAACCCTTGATATGGAACGCGCCGTTTTCATCGGTAATGGCCCCTTTCACCAAGGTGTTGCCCTGCTCGCGGAATACCCGCACCGTCACATATTCCATGGGTGCGGATGTGTTGTTGTCTGTCACCGAGCCGCGCACGCCGCCGCTCACCTGGGCCTGCGCCGACCAGCCGAAAACGGCTAACAGCAGCGCCGCCACCCATTGCATACCCTTTTGTACTCTCTTCATCTGCTCTATTTTTAAATGGAATCGCTGCAATTGGGCAAAATTCATGCCACGCCGCTTTTTTTTTCCGCTTCCCCAAAAACTCAGGCGTTTTTCAGAATCTTGTCAATGTTGTTCAAATCCGCCGCGTATTTCGGATTGGTGGCCTGCTGGTTCTCCACCGCCCTGCAGGCGTGCAGCACCGTGGCGTGATCCTTGTCGCCGGAGCGGGCACCTATCTGTGCCAAGGAAAGGTTGGTGTATTTTTTCGCAAAATACATGGACAGGTGGCGCACCTGCACAATCTCCCCTTTTCTTGATTTTGAAAGCATCTGATATACAGGTATGTTAAAGTAGTCACACACCACTTTCTGAATGTAATCGATGGAAATTTCGTGTATGGTGTTCTGCACAAACTTGTCAATCATCTGCTTGGCTAACTCCACCGTAATGGTCTTACGGTTGAGGGAAGACTGCGCCAGAATGGAAATCAGGGCGCCCTCTATTTCACGGACATTGGTCACGATACGGTAGGCCAGGTAATCCACCACCTCCTCGTCAATGTCGGTGATGCCGCTGTTGGCCAACTTGCTCTTGATAATCCGGACACGGGTCTCCTTGTCGGGAATCTGCAAATCGGCGGAAAGCCCCCATTTGAAACGGGAAAGCAGCCGCTGCTCGAAACCCGCCAAGGACGAAGGCGACTTGTCGGAAGTGATGACCATCTGCCGGTTCTCCCGCTGGAAGAAATTGAAAATGTGGAAGAAAATCTCCTGTGTCTTCTCTTTTTTGGCAAGGAACTGCACATCGTCGATGATGAGCACGTCCAGCATTTGGTAAAAATGGATGAAATCATTGATGGTCTGCGACTTCACCGCCTCCAAATACTGTTGCAGAAAGGTCTCGGCATCCACATACAGCACGGTTTTCTCCGGAAAATTCGCCTTGATTTCCAAACCGATGGCATGCGCTAAATGGGTTTTTCCCAAACCGACCTCCGAATGGATGAACAAAGGGTTGAAGGAGGTTTTACCCGGATTTTTCGCCACGGCGAAACCGGCGGCCCGGGCCAAGCGGTTGCACTCGCCCTCGATGAAGTTGTCGAAATTCAGCTGGGAGTTGAGTTGGGAGTTGATGTTGATGGATTTCAGACCCGGTATCACAAAGGGATTGACAATCTCCCTGCCGTGCGGATCGTCATTCACCGACTTCGAAAGCGGCGGCATGGCCGGTTGGTTGCTGCCCGCCTCCGTGGAGGAATGGGGAAGCGTCAGCGTTTTCTTGTCCTTGCCGTATTTGCCGTCCTGCATGACCACACTGTAGGCCAGTTTCCCGTCCGGACCCATCACATGGCGGACGGCGGTTTTCAGCACCTTCCAAAAATTTTTCTCTATAAACTCGTAATAGAACATGGACGGCACCTGAATGGTCAACTCCTGTTTCTTCAACGAAACGGGGACGACCGGCTGGAACCAGGTTTCAAAATGCTCCTGGCTGAGGTTTGACTGGATTATCTTCAAACACTCGTTCCAAATTGTCTGATAATTACTGCTTTCCTCCGGCATAATCGCGCTTCCTCAACTTTCTCCGCTATGAGTGTTTTTACCTTATTTTTTTTACAAACTGCTGAATGAAAAATTGTTATTCTTACTATGACAACCTCATCATACGTTTGCAAAAATAACATAAAAAAGTGAATAAAAAAGTGCAAACAGGCGAAAAATGCAAGTTTTTTTTGCTATAAGAAGAGATTTTTCAACAAGTCATTGTGAATAAGTAGAGTAAGAATAACACTTTGTATAGCAGTTTTTTATACATTCACCGACCCGAAAAACCAAGTGACTATCCCTCTGTTTTCCAAACAGAAAAGGGCTATTTCTGCTTAAAAAACCGCAGGGAGACCGGCACGCGGCGCAACCCGGAACCGGCATGCAGCAGCAGCTCCAAACGGACTTCCGGCTGCCGCTCGAAAAGCGACGCGCCGAAACGCACCTCCAGAAACGCCTCCTCTCCCGCTTGCAGCGTCTCCTTCCCCACCCGAGCGGACACCTCCGCATCCGACGAGCGCACTTCCACGCGCACAGGCTCAGAAGCGGTGTTTTTCAAATAAATGCTGTACACATAGCGGTCTGCGCCAGGCTTTTCCTTCAGCACAAAGGCAGTCGCGGGCAGGCCGAAAAGGCTGTCTGCGGAAGGGACTGCCGCCGGTTCGGACACATAGCCCGTAATCTGGATGCGGCGTTCCAAAGCCGCCGCGATGCTGTACACCGAATGGCGCTTGTCGTTGGGATTGGCGCTCACATAGGGGCGGGACTGCCGGTCGCCTTTGGGGTCGCATTGGAAACGCAAGGCCCCGGACTGCAAATAGGGCTGGAAAAAGCCTTTGTCGTACTCTCTCAAGCTGTTCCACAAGCTATGGATGCGCCGGGACGACAGATGCCAGTTGTAGGCGTCCGTATGCAGGGGGCTGGCGTGCCCCTCCACCTTCAGCGCCACCCGGCTGCCGCTTTCCAAATCCTCTTTCAAAAAGGCGAAGAAAAGGTTGAGGCGACGGTTCCCTTGGGAAAGCGAGTCCTCGAAAAAGCGCCGCATCTGCTGCCGCGCCTCCCGGGCGGCCTCCTCCGGAAGGCCTTCCGAAAAAGCCTGCTCGTACTGGGGCTGTAAGGCCAGATACATGCTCAGCGTCGCCTGATAGTCCCAGTCCGTGGTATCCGCCGTTGTGCGGGGATCGGGCTCGTCGTTGTGGAAATACAGCGTCAAGGGGAGCAGGGAGGACGCTTTGCGCGAAGCCTTGGTGGGAAGCGAGGCGGACGAAGGGGCGCCCCACAGGGTGTCGGTGTGCACCACCGTGCGCACGGGACGGCGTTCGAAGCGGTAGAGGTCGTTGCAGCAAAGCGCGTCGGACAAGGCCTTGGCAGAACCCCGGTTGGAAGCGAAACAGCCGCCGCCTTCCGAGCTGTCGCACACAAAATAAATGTCGTTGGCCGGAGAATTGAGGGGATAGCCCATGTTTTGCGGCGACGCCTGCCACTGGCTCAAGCCGCCCTTCACCTTGAAAATGTCGAAACCGCCCATGCCCGGATGCCAATCCGAACTGAAATACAAGGTTTTGTTCGATTCCTGATAAAACGGGGTGACTTCGTTGCCCGGGGTGTTCACCACCGGACCGACATTCGCCACCGCCCGGAAGGCCCCGTCCTCTTCCGCCACCGCGTACCAAATGTCCGTGCCGCCGTAGCCTCCGCTGCGGTTGGAGACGAAATACAGCACCTCCGTGCCGTTCACCTCCGTCACAAAGGGCTGGGTGTTCGTTGTTTGAGGCAGATTCACCGGCTCGGGCAAGGGATAGGGCTTTTGCCAACGCCCGTCGCGGAAATCCGACACCCAAATGGAGGCGTTGGCCTCCAAGGATTCCGTCACCTTGCTCCGCGTCAGAAACAAACGGGTGTGCGAAGGGTTGAAGCACACATTGGCGTTGTGGTAACGGTTATCGGCGGCAGACAACCGCAAAGGGCTCACCGAAGCAACGCTCTGCTTGCGCAGACGGGCCTTGTAGAGCCGCGCCGCATAATACCCTTCCATTACCGCCTTGTCGCCGCCATCTTGGGTAATAGGGCGCAAGCAACTGAAATATAATACGCTATCACCCATCAAACGGGCATTGAACTCGGAATAGGGGGAATTGATGGCGGAAGGAAAGGCACGCACCTCACAGGGCTGCGGCTCCTCCAGCATACGCTCCGCCGCCGCGCAGGCCTTCACTTCCTGACGGGCCCAACGCACCAGAAAAGCGGTGTCGCGCACGCTGCCGCAATAGGAAAGATAGGTTCGGAACAGGCGTTCCGCCTGCACATAGTCCGCCCGGTTCTTGCACACCTGCGCCCAATAGAACAAGGCATCCGGATAATGCAGGGAATCCTGCGCCCACACCTGCTTGTACATCTGCTCCGCCAGACGATAGTCATACAAACGGCGCAGACAGTGGGCGTACCGCCAGCGGACTTCCGTCTCCGCCCCGGTACGCACGGCCAAGTAGGCCTCGTAACAGGCCACCGCCGAAGCCCAGTCCAGCTGCCGCTCCCACTGCGCCGCCTGCTCCAGCAGGTTCTCCGGCAGCTGCGCGGAAAGTTTTCCCCACGGCACCAACAGAAAACAGCACAGTATCAGCAAACGTTTCATCTAAAAAATGGGGCAAGGCAGTTTATGGCGGCGAATCATTCGCGGCCTTTTATATATATATTGTAGATTCACCTCCACACCGCCCCTTCCGTGCGAAGCCTCCGACAGGGAGGACACATTGAAGTCGTAGCTGACCAACAGCTGCACCGATTTCCATTCCCCGCCCATCACCACATACAAGGCATCGCCCAGACGGTAGTCAATTCCAGCAAGCATACTGACGGTCTGCCGATTACGAAAAACCTGCATTGCATAGGCCCCCAGCAGTCCCGCCATTATTTCCCGGTACACGTCCTGTCGGCTGATGTAGAGCGAAGGCTGCACGTAGGTATAGGCGTCAAAAGGCAGTTTCACCTGAAACAAGGTGTTGTAGCGCACCGGCAGGGTGATGGAAGGGTCTTTCAGCAGGGATTGCGGCGGACGATTGAGATGGAAAGCGCTCAACCCGGCGTAGTACTGCACCCCCGTGCGCATTTCGTAAAACCATTGCAGCCCCGCCCCCACATCAGTGTAGCCGAAACTGCTGGAGGCGTACTGCTCCTGCGACTCAGTGCCGGGCCGGTACTGCCCCTCCTGGTACTGGTCGTCGTGCATAAACTCGTCCGGACGCAGGCGTTTCTGCGCATAGCCCGCTACTATCCCCAAGGAAAGAAAATGGTTGTTGCGGCGGTTGAGCCCCTTGGCATACGAAAAATAGAGATTCGGCTGCACCGTCAAGTATTTGGCGTCCCCCGCCTGATCCAAATCGGCGGAAAAGCCCAGACTGAACACGTCCTGCTGCACCCGACGCTTCCACACCGGCGCATCCGCCCAAATCCCGGTGGTCATATAAGGGACGGTCACCGAAAGCCATTGGTTACGCGCATAGGTTCCGCAACGGAACTCACCGTTATAGAAACCGGCTGCCGCCGGATTCACCGCAATGGGATTCATCCAAAAGGGAGAATGGTGCAAATCCTGCGCCTGCAAAGATACCGCACCGCCTATGCACAGCATGCACACCAACCGGAACCATCGGAAAAAACCCATTTTCGCAAATCTCTGAATGCAAAAATAGTTAAAAAATCGATTGGGGTGATGTCCGGAGGTAAAAAACTGTTTTCCCCGACCTACGGACGCACGATTTTCAAGGTGCAGACCGAAGCGTCCCGTCCGTACACGCTCAACAGGTAAATCCCGGAAGCCCAATTCTCCACCGGAATCAGCATTTGGGGAGACAAGCGCTCCGTCGCATACAGCAGGCGGCCGCTCACATCCCGCACCGCCACTTTGGCCGCCAAGGCGAAGGCCGTTTCGTCAAACGCAAGCGTAAGCTCCGACTCCACCGGATTCGGATACACCCGCAGTCCCTGACGCAATCCCGGCTCCGTCACGCGCTCGTTATCCAACAGATGCAGAATGCGTATGCTGTCGCAGCCGTTCGCCGCCGCATACACCCTGCGGTAATCCCCCCGGCGGGTGTACACGGAATCCTCCCAGGTATAGGAGGGCCGCGCCGGACTGATGAATGCCGTCTCCTCCACCTTGACGTATGGCCGCACATAAAGGTGCAGCACAAACAAGGTGTCGGCGGAACCCCGGAAACAAAGGGTGTCCCCGGCACTGAAGGTGGTGACCTTAAAACCGTAACCGGCATACGTGCGCTTCTGGCACACGGTATCGTAGTTTTCTCGCTCCACCGCATAGGCGTGCGAGAACTCGTACATGCCCACATCCACTTTGCCGTTTTCGTCCTCCTTGAACACCCGGCGGTTACCGTCCATGTCCGTCACCGGAAGGCGCACCCGGTTATTTCCTGCGTCAATGCAGGAGGAAGCGGGCAGCAGATGAAAATCACCCTTGCCGGGATCTGTGAAGAACGGGTAGCCGATGTCCGTCCGGCTGCCTTCGTTCATGGAGTCCAGCCACAGCAGCTTCACCCCTTCGGAAGTGAAGCCCCGCTGCTCTATGCCACAGTAGGCGACCTCTATCGGCGCGTTCCCGTGGGCAATCTGGTAGGCCGGATAAGTTTTCCAGCGGTTTCGCCAGAAAATGCAATTGAAGAAGCGACAGGTGTCGTCGAAGGAGCCCACATAAACGCCGCTCCCGTTGCTGCTCACCCGGTTGGCGATGAAGTTGCAGTTTACAAACTCCGCGCCGCCCCAGGCGATGGCGCCGCCGCCAAATTTCGCCTGATTGTACGCAAACAGGGAATTGGACACGGTGTTCCCCGCCGAATTGGAGACTGCCAGCAAGCCGCCGCCCCCGTTGGCATTGGTGGCGTCGCAATGCAACACCCGGCAATGGGACATCGCCGCATGATCCAGCGCCACACCGCCACCCCCGCCGTATTTTCCATTGGCGGAACAGTGTTCTATCCGGCACCAGCTCAGTCGGGCGCCGCTTTGGGCCAGCACGCCGCCGCCCTTGTCCCACACGCCGCTCACGCGTCCGTTGGTGATGGTGAAGCCGTCAGCAGAAGCATACATGCCGTTTTCTTCCGCCGAAAGCAGCAGCACCCGCTGCGTGTCCTGCCCATCCAAAACGGTGGCATTGGCTTCCAAATCCCGCTTTCCCAAATCGAAGTTTCCGGTCTCATTGCCTTGAAAACCACCATATACGCTCACATTGGGAGCCACCACAAAGGCGTTTTCCGAAACGCCGTCGCCCCGGTAGTGTCCGGCCTTCACCCACACCTGCAAAGGCTGGGTGGAAGCGCGGTACATGGCCTGCGCCAGCTTCGGGGTGGCGTTCTCCCAGGACGAGCCGTCCCGGGTTCCGGCACCGTTCTCGCTCACATACAGAATATGGCGGGCATCCGGGCACAAAGGCTGCTCCATAGGAAGTATTCCTATCAAAGCCACCTGATTTTCTGTATAATTATGGGTTCCTGGCTTGAGGGAATTCAGCGCGAAATACCCGTCCAAGTAGCCGTTCCATCCCCAGTTGAAATGCAGGTAGCCGTTGGCGTCGTAGCCGTCACACACAAAGGCGTGCCCTCCGGAAACGCGGGAGTTGCCGCTATACAGCAAAGGCCGTCCCGCATCCAGTTCCGCCCGTATCAGCCGCAGCCAGGCGTCATCGGTATAATCGGCACGGGTGACCCCCTTCACATAAGGGTAGCCGAAATTCAGCCGCAACGCGTATTCCGCCGAACGGACATTGAGACCGTGGGTTGTGGCGGAACTGCCGTCCACGCCGTAATTCATCTCCACCGCCACGCCGCAATGGAACATCAGTTCGGAAACGGCCTGCACCTTTCCCATGCTGGTTTCGCAGTCGTAGGTGTCGGGCATGGAGTCGTAAACATAGTTACCTTTCTCAAAATCAGCAGAAATCGTTCCGTAGACCGCATGACGGTAGGTGTACGCGCCCGCCCCATGCGCCGGGTAACGCCAATAGCGCATCAACTGGGCCATGGCCGTGGCCACGCATCCGGTCAGGGTGTTTTTCTCCGCAGCGGTGTCGTAAGGGCAATACAAATTATAATGGATGCACAACTGTTCCTTCTTCTTGGTTCCGTCCTGCCCCCATTTGGTGGTGACTAAAGGCTGCACCTCCTGCACGCCCTTGGTTTGGAAAACGCCGGTTTCCAAGGCATTCCACATCGGATCCGCCGGAAGTGCCTTGCCTTTTCGGCAGGCCTCGATTTGCACGCCATAGCCCGAAAGCCATTCCATGACCACCGGAGGGATGTTGTCGGGATCGAAACCGGAGGTGAAGGAATAGGCCAAGACCGGCTGCATGGCATCCTCTGCGGACACCAGCACAAAACCGCTGTTATCCATGGAAAACGCATACCACAGCGGGCGGGACAGGCTGTCCTCCGCCACATAGGCCAAGTTCAGTGTGGATGACTGCGCCTTTGTGCCCAGCCATTGGGAGGAGAGAAAACGCTCCCCTATCGTCCGTGCTTTGGACGAGTCTACCGGATGGGCTTGAACCAAGGGGAACAAAAACAGGGAAATCAGAACAGATAATGCTTTTCTCAGTTTCATTAGTACGTTCGAAATCAAGTTCTTTAGAAAAATTTACAAACGGGTGCAAATATCGTCAAAAAATCAACACGCTTTTTTCGGGACTATCGGAAATTTGTCTACTTTTGCAGCGGTTTTCAGGTCGGCCCTTGTCCGGCCATTCCAAAAAACGATAAGCATACACCATCATGGACAACAACTTCAAAATCCGTATCGACCAACTGATTGAAGACTTGGGAAAAATCAACGACTTGAACATCAAAGTGGACATACTGAACTACATGGAGCAGCAGTCCGCCTTCCTGCTCTGGCAGTTAGAGGAGGAAAAACGCATCGACGAGAACCTGAACAACGTCTAAGCCGCGCTACCAACGGGTGGCCACGGTCACCGCTTTCCGGACACGCCGCACCTTGCCCTGAAGGTTCCAATACTCAAACACTATCAAATAGGCGCCCAAAGGCACCCTTTGCCCGCTGTCCGTGAGGCCGTCCCACACCCATATCCCTTCCGTTCCCAGAAGTTCGTCCCGCACCAGATGGCACAGGGAAAGCCCGTCCGGACGGCAGATCCGCACACTTCCCCGGTAGCCCGCCTCCGGCAGCACATAACGCATTTTCAGCACATCCGCATACCCGTCCCCGTCGGGAGAGAAAATGCTGTTTTCCAATTGCAGTGCCTCCGCACCGGAGAAAACGCCTTCCGTATAACAGGAATTCCGCAGCCCAGGGGTCGCGAAGCCGCTTTGGGAAGCCGCCGAACACCAATGGGAGACCTCCTGCGTGGCGACGTCCGGATGCACGCGCTCCAGACTGACACCTTCCGTGGACGCCAACAGCGGATAGTGCATGTCCTCGCTGTAGGAGAAATCATCCAGCACGCGTGCCCTGTCCAAAAGGACCACCCGTCCCCCGCTCTGCGCATAGGAGGGGAAAGCGTCCAAGGAAATGCCCGCCTCCGGAGGCGCATCGTAGAAACGTGTCACAGCCTCCACGTTCTTGCACAAAAAAACATAGTCGCCGGGGAACAGCTGCCATCCGTCCGCCGCCACCCGCTTGCCCGTGTCCAAACGCCCGTCGCTCTTCACGGAAGACAAACGCAGCTGCTTCAAATCCAGCACTTTGTCGGAACGGTTGTACAGCTCGACAAAAGGCGAGCCGCCGGGCCGGGGATGGGAAAGCACCTCGTTGATTACCAAATCCATGGAATCCGCCGTTTCCGCCCGCGCGAAACGCACTGCCCGCCCTTCCACTTCAACACCCGCGCAATCGCAGAGCGGCGCGGCCAAACGCAGGCGGTACTCCGCCCCGTAACGCAGCTCCTCCCGCAAGCGCAAACGGACCGAAAGCCAGTCGGAAAGCACTTCCGTCACCGCTTCCGCCCGTATCCCTTCCAGCACATAGGCCGCCAGCTCCTTCGCCGCTTCCGGATGCGCCTTTTTGGAGAAAAACACCCGGATATGCACCGAATCCTCGTTCACCACCCGGCTCACGCCCAAAGGAAGCGGCATCAGCGTCCGCTGCACGGCATTGGGCCGCCCCGGCGTTCCGCCGGAGGAACTGGCGGATGACCGCCAGTTCCCCTGTTCCTCGCAAGGATGCCCCAGATCCGTCATTTCCAGCGACCAGCCGCCTGTCTGCTTGGCGTCGTCCTGCCACTCGTGGCGGTAGGTGAAGCCGAACACCACCCGCCCCTCCGCATCCAAGAGCGCCAAGCTTTGGGAAGTGTTGTTCAGCGAAAGCGAGGACAGGGCGGCCACCCTGCCGTAAGGAACAAGCGCGGCAGTGTCGGAAGCCGCCGCCAGCAGCAGGTAGGAGGCGGGAGGCAGACTGACCGCAGGCAGGCTCTTCAAGGTCCTCCCGACCGCCAGTTTCCATCCGGCCAAGGAAATTTCCGCCGCCGAAGCGTTATACAGCTCCACGTACTCCGCTTCGGGCAAACCGACCGAAGGCGAAGGCTTGTACATCACCTCACTGATTATCACTTGCAGGATTTCCGCCCCGACAGGGCGGCAAAAACTCAACAGAAAGCACCCCACAGCACTTCCCACCGCTATCAAGCGTCGCTTTTTTTTCATTTTCTTCCATTTTTTTCAAACGGCGGACCAACCCAGTCCGCCGCAAAGCACGGGACACGGCCTATTCCTGCACCGCTTCCGGCTCCGTCTGCGTTTGTGTCGCGGCAGCGCCCCGAGCCACCGCCGCATGAATCACACGTTCGCAATACGTGGACTCGTTCAATGCCGATATCGCCTGCATGGCCTCATCCTCATTGTCCATCTGCACAAACCCGTAACCTTTGCTGCGATGGGTCTCCTTGTCATGAATAAGATAGGCGTTGCTTACATGTCCGTAGGCGGAAAAAAGCTCCGACAACTCCGCCGGCCGCATACGCATGGGTAAATTAGCCACAAAAATAACCATAGAGAATATATTTTAGAAGTTTGAGAATAATTAACTGCACAATGCCTATCGTTTGGTGAAACAGCCTGTTAAATAACAGCCAATAAGTGTGGAAGTGGTCGGTGGAAAAGCAGTACGGGTTACCGCCCAACCTATTGGAGCGAAAGACGGGGGTCGAACCCGCGACCTACGGCTTGGGAAGCCGTCGTTCTACCACTGAACTACTTTCGCGACATGCAAAAGTACACAAATTACCAATACCTTTTTGCGCTTTTGCCTTCTTTTTTGTCTTTTCGGAAAAAAAATGGCAAAAAATTATCTATCTATCTGTATTCCAGAAGATATTTTTTTCACTCTCATTTCGTGCCTTCCCCCTTCGAAAGCCGTCTGCAAAAACGCGTCCAAGCAGTCCATGGCATCTTTTTCGGAAATAAACCGCGCCGGAAGGCTCAACACGTTCGCATCATTGTGCTGCCGCGCCAGCACCGCCAAATCCGGTCTCCAGCACAAGGCGGCCCGCACCTGAGGGTACTTGTTGGCCACCATACTCACCCCGTTTCCGGAGCCGCAGACCAGCACAGCCCGCTCTGTTTCTTTACGTTGCACCGCTTGGGCCACCGGATGGGCCACATCCGGATAATCCATGCTCTGTTCGGAATGGGTGCCGAAATCCCGCACCGTCCAGCCTGCCTCCTCCAAATGGCGTTTCAAAGCCTCTTTCAAGACAAAACCGGCGTGATCGCTACCTATAACAATGGTCTTCATGACAAATGCATCTGCTTTGGTTAAAACACAAAAGTACGCATAAAATGCGGATATCCGGCAGCCCTTCGGAAAAATAATTTAGAGAAAGGCAAACGCAAGCCGATATTGACTACTTTTGTAGCATGGATTACGCCTGGAAAGAATTTTTGGAAAAAGCCTGCGGCATTCGGGAAAACGAGCGCCTGCTGCTGGCCGTCAGCGGGGGCGTGGATTCCATGGTCATGCTGCACCGCTTTGTGTCCCACGGCTTTCCCGTCGGGGTGGCCCATTGCAACTTCCAGCTGCGGGGCGCGGACTCCGACGCGGACGAAGCCTTTGTGCAGGAGACCGCCGAACGCTACGGACTGCCGTTTTTCCACATCCGCTTCGACACGACCGCCTACGCGGCCTCGAAAGGCGTTTCCATTGAAATGGCGGCGAGGGAGCTGCGCTACGCCTGGTTCCGGGAAATCGCGGCACAGCAGGACTACCGCCTTATCGCCACCGCCCACCACCGGGACGATGCGGAAGAGACCTTTTTCCTGAACCTGATGCGCGGCTGCGGTATCAAAGGGCTGCACGGCATACAGCCGCTTTCCAACGGCATCGTGCGACCGCTGCGCTGTTTTTCCCGTCAGGAAATCGCGGACTACGCCAAAGCCCACGGCATCGCCTACCGCCAGGACAAAAGCAACAGCGACGACCGTTTCCGGCGCAACTACCTCCGCCTGCACATCCTCCCCGCCCTGCGGGAACTCCAGCCCTCTTTTGACCAGAATATGCTGAAAACCATGCGAATACTACAAGAGCAGGAAAACATCTACTTCCACCACATTCGGGAAGTTTCGGAAAAACTGCTGCACGCGGAGGCCGATGGCTACAAGCTGTATTGGGAGGAAGTGGCGAAACTGCCCTATCCGGAGACGTATTTGTTTGAGATTCTGCATCCTTTCGGATTCAACGAAAGCCAGACCAAGGCCCTTTTCGCCGCTGGCGGACAAACCAAAGGGAAACGGCTCGAAAGCCGCACCCACTGTCTGTGGACACATGGGAACAACTTGTTTTTACGACCTTTGCAAACGGAAACGCCCCGCACCTACACCCTGTCGCTCACGCCCGACGGCCTGCAAACGGACTGCCCCTTCCTGCAAACGGACATCCGCGACGGCATCCCGGCATTCTCCAAGGACACGCATCAGGCCTGCTTCGACATGGACCGCTTGAGCTTCCCTCTGCACATCCGCTATTGGCAGGAGGGCGACCGCTTTCACCCCTTCGGCATGAAAGGTTCGAAAAAACTCAGCGATTTCTTCACCGACAGGCACATTGACAGCGGAAGCAAGGGAAAAATTCCGCTGCTCTGCAACGGCAACGGCGACATTTTATGGGTCATCGGACACCGGAGCGACCACCGCTACCGCGTCCGTCCGGACACGGCCCGCACACTCATTTTGGAATGGACCAGCGTATGAAACACATCGGCATCACCGGACGCATGGGTTCCGGAAAAAGCTTTATCAGCCGGATTTTCCAAGAAACCTTCGGCATTCCCGTCTTTGACAGCGACAAGGAGGCGAAAGCCTGCTACCGGGAAGCGCACATCCGGGACGAAGTGTGCCGCGTCTTCGGGAACTTCCTGCTGCTTCCCGACAAACAATTGGATTTGAAAGCTTTGGGGAAATTGGTGTTCGCCCAACCCGAAAAAACCGAAGCGCTGAACCGCATCGTGCATCCGGAAGTCATGCGACGCTACCGAAGATGGAACGAAAACAAAAGGCAAGACTGCCCCTATACCCTTTTCGAGTCGGCCATTCTGTTTGAGAGCCACTTGGACACGCAGTTTGACGCCATTATCTACGTGCATTGTCCGGAACACATTTCCGTGGAAAGGGTGAGACAGCGGAACGGCTGGAGCGAAGAGGACATCCGCCTGCGGCTGCAACTACAACAAAGTCAGGCAACAGACTGCGACAAAGCCGATTTCCGCATTGAACACGACAGCACTGCCTCTTTGGAAAGCGGCAGGGAACGCCTGCTTCCGCAGATACGGGAAATCCACCGTCGCATTATCTCCATGCCCTGACACAACAATATGCCCGTTCTTCCGTTATATGATCATATTGAAAATTTTTAGACAAATGAAAACACTGCGTCTTTTCCTGATTTCCCTACTGTGTTTCAGCGGCATGTATGTTTCCTTGGGTTCTCCCGTCGATACGGGCGCGGCACGGACCGTTGCCTGCCATTTCATCCGGACACGCCCCGGCTGCTCCGACATCCGCCCCCAAGACATGAAACTGGCGTTCACCTCCGCACAATTGGACGGCAGCCGGGAAAACGGCTTTTACGCCTTCACTTTCGGGGAGCACGGTTTTGTCATCGTCTCCGCGGACGACAGGGCGATGCCCATTCTGGCGTATTCCACCACCTCCTCACTGCACAGGGAGAGCATGCCCGCCCCCGCCCATATTTTGCTGAAGGACTACCAGACCCGGATACAGGAAGAGGCGAGCCAGCCGCAGCAAAGCCGTCCGGAAGTGGCCGCACAATGGGAGATGCTGGCCTCCGACCAGCCCATACTGGTCCAAAAGGCCGCCCAGTCGGTGGAACCTTTGATCAAGACCACTTGGAACCAGTCCCCCTATTACAACAAATACTGCCCCTACGACAACGAAATGCACTCTATCGCGGTCACCGGCTGCACCGCCACGGCCATGGCACAGATTATCCGTTACTGGGAATGGCCCAAAAACGGCTACGGCACCTGCGCTTATACCCATTTCAAATACGGCTATCTGAAAGCGGACTATGGCACCGCCAACTATAACTACAGCAACATGCCGGTGGCTTTGGACCAGTACTCCAGCCTCACCGAAGTGGACGCAGTGGCCCGGCTGATGGCGGACTGCGGCACTGGGGTCGCCATGGACTACAGCCCCACCGGAAGCGGCGCATGGGTATTGGAAAGCGTTGGCAAAGAATACAGTGCAGAGCACGTGCTGCGCAAATACTACGGCTACGTGCTGACGGAGGGAACCTACAAATACCTCAACGGCAGCACCTGGCTGAAACGGGTTAAGAACGATTTGGACAACGGCCGTCCGCTGCTGTTCTGCGCGAGCAAGCTCAAAGAGGGCGGACACGCCTTCATCTGCGACGGGTACGACGACCAGGGCCTCTTCCATTTCAACTGGGGATGGGGCGGGCGCCACGACGGTTTCTACCTCATGGACAGCGCCTACGGATTCAACATCTACCAGGCGGCCATCTTCGGGCTGATGCCGCCGACCAAACTGAACAGCTATCACTTGGTGCTGTTCAGCGACATCACGGCCTCTTCCGACACCATTTCCTGCGGAGAGGCGTTCACCGTCCGCGTCAATGTGGAGAACAACGGCAACCTGCCCTTTTTCGGGAATTTCCGCATGGTGCTGCAAAACACCCAAACCGAAGAGATTGTGGCCGTGTTTGACACCATTTCCTGCAAAAACCAGGCGCTTGCCGGCAGCAGCAGCTTTTCCTCCCCCCTGACCTTCCACGGCAAACTGGAAAGCCTGTTCACCGACAACTACAACCTGCGTATCCAATACATAGACACCAATGCCGACACCTGGACCAACGTCGCTGAGATAGGGAATTTCTCCAACAAGAAAAGCATCCTCTTCGACGGCGGGGTCACCACCACCGCCTTGGACACGGTGACCAACATCACCGCCCACGAGGCGCAAGTGACGGGGCACCTCAGCAAAGCCTGTTCCGAAACCGTCACACGGAAAGCCATACAGTACAAAAAGAGCAGCGCACAGTCCTTCACCACGGTCAAGGACACCTCTTCCGGAAACACCATCCGCGTCGAGCTGAAAAACCTGGAGTCCAACACCTCCTACGACGTGCAGACCTACGTCACCGTGCAGGCTGACGGCACCTACAAAAACTACATCAGCGACAAACGCACCTTCACCACGGAACGGGCCGACGCCATCCCCGCCCTTGCGGAAAAGGGACTGCGCGTCTACCCCAACCCCGCCCACGGCATCATCCGCATCGAAACCACGACAGGAACCGGGGAAGTGGAGCTGCGGAACACCTTGGGACAGAAAGTGGCCGGACAAAGCCTTTCCGGCACGCTCACCGAACTGAACGTGGGACAGCTGAGCCCCGGCGTTTACTTTGTGTGCCTGATACAGGGCGAAGGCAAAATCATAGAGAAAATTGTGCTTGAATAAGGAAACGCATTGAAAAATTGCCTACCTTTGCAAAATTAATGTTTTAACACTTTTATAAACCAAGCAATATGGAAATTAAAGAGAATCTGAAGTATACGGCTGACCATGAGTGGCTGCGCACGGAAGGTGAGGAAGCGTATGTGGGCATTTCCGACTACGCCCAGCACGAGTTAGGTGACATTGTTTTCGTGGATGTGACCACGGTCGGTGAAACCTTGGACAAAGAAGAGGAATTCGGTTCCATCGAAGCGGTGAAAACCGTTTCCCCGGTCTTCCTGCCTGTCGGCGGTGAGATTTTGGAATTCAACGACGCCTTGGAGGCCGATCCCGCGCTGATCAACAACGATCCTTACGGCAAGGGCTGGATCATCAAAATCAAGATGACCGATCCTTCGGAAGCCGACACGCTGATGGACGCCGCCGCGTACAAAGCCCAACTGGGCCTGTAATTCCAAGTACCTGAATCATGAAAAACTGCCGAAGCGTTTTCGGCAGTTTTTTTTACTGTTGCAAGCATGGGAGATTTCATTGTTTCCGCAAGAAAATACCGTC